>NZ_BCRK01000001.1 GCF_001552555.1 Nocardiopsis trehalosi NBRC 14201
ACCCGCCGCCGGGCCGGTCCGCACCTCGGCGGGCGTGCGGCTGGTGGCCGACCTCGCCTTCGACGAGGTCGGCGCGGACGTCGACACGCTGATCGTCCCCGGCGCGGTCGACATGACCGAGGCGGGCCCCGTGGCGCGGGTCGACCCCGGCGTCGTGGCCTGGGTGCGGGCCACCGCGCCCCACGCCCGGCGGGTGGCGTCGGTGTGCGTGGGCGCGCACGTGCTGGCCGCCGCCGGCCTGCTCGACGGGCGCACGGCCACCACCCACTGGTCGACCGCCGCCCAGCTCGCCGCCGCCCACCCCGAGGTGACGGTCGACCCGGACCCGATCTTCGTCCGCACCGACCGGGGCCGGCTGTGGACGGGGGCCGGCATCAGCGCCTGCCTGGACCTCGCGCTCGCCCTGGTCGCCGAGGACCGGGGCGAGGACGCCGCGCTGGCGGTGGCCCGGCAGCTGGTGATGTACCTCAAGCGGCAGGGCGGGCAGAGCCAGTTCTCCGTCCCGCTGAGCCGGCCCGCCTCCGCCCGCCGCGACATCGACGACCTGCGGCTGTGGATCGCCGACCACCTCGACCAGGACCTGTCGGCGCCGGTGCTCGCCGCCCGGATGTGCGTGAGCGAGCGGCACCTGGCCCGCGTGTTCACGGCCGAGACCGGCGTCGGCCCCGCCGCCTACGTCGAGGCGGCCCGGGTCGAGGCCGCCCGGCGCCTGCTGGAGACCACCGACGACCCGCTCGCCCGGGTCGCGGCCGCCGCCGGGCTCGGCTCGGCGGAGACCCTGCACCGGGCGTTCCGGCGGCGGCTCGCCACCACCCCCGGCGCCTACCGGCGCCGCTTCCGCACCAGCACCGCCTGACCCCTCCCCCACCTCTGATCTCCGCCCCCGTCCGAGGGGCGGACGGCTCCGCCATGCCCGAAACCACCGTGAAAGGCACCATCATGTCCGCGAACACCCCCGTGACCACGCCCTCCGCCGCCCTGCGCGACGTCGTCGGACTGGACCGGCGCCCGGCCCGGCTCGGCGACTCCGTGCTGGTCCTGGTCGACTTCCAGAACACCTACCGCTCCGGCGTCATGGCGCTGGAGGGCGCCGAGGAGGCCCTCGCGGCCGGCGCCCGCCTGCTGGCGCGGGCCCGCGCCGCCGGCACGCCGGTCGTGCACGTCGTCAACGACGGCGGGGAGGGCTCGCCCTACGACATCCGCGCCGAGATCGGCGCCATCAGCGACGCCGTCGCCCCGGTGGACGGCGAGGAGGTCGTGGTCAAGCAGGTCCCGGACGCCTTCCACGGCACGGACCTGGAGGCGGTGCTGACCGCCCGGGGCGCGGCCCCGGGCAGCGGCGCGGACCTGGTCATCGCCGGGTTCATGACCCACATGTGCGTCGACCATACCGCCCAGGGCGCCTTCGCGCGCGGCTACCGGCCCACCGTCGTCGCCGAGGCCACCGCCACCCGCTCCCTGAGCGGCCCGGACGGCACCGTGCTCCCGGCCGCCGCCCTGCAGGCGGCGGCGCTGACCACCATCGGCGACCTGTTCGGCGTGGTCGTCCCCACGGTCGACGCCCTGCCCGCCTGACACCCGCGCCGCGGCCGCCGCGCCTTCGGTGCCGGTGGCCGTGGCACCATCGGGACATGATCCGCGTACCGGCCCTGCGCACCGCGCGCCTGGACCTCGTCCCCCTTGCGGCGGACCACACCCGGGCGGTGGCCGACCTGTTCGCCGACCCCGCCATGAGCGCGCACCTCGGTGCCGACCTGTCCGACCGTGCGGCGGCCGAGGAGATGGTCCGGCGCCGGCTGGCCTACGGCGGCCCCGACGGGCTCGGCCACTGGGCGCTGCTCCACGGCGGCCGGGTCGCCGGGTTGGCGCACCTGCACCCGTCGGCGGAGCTGCCCGGCGGGCTGTGCGAGATCGGCTGGTACGTGGGGTCCGCCTACGCCGGGGCGGGACTGGCCACCGAGGCGGCCCGGGCCCTGATCCGGTACGGGCTCGCCGACCTGCGGCTCGACGCGGTGTGGGCGCTGGTCCACGTCGACAACACGGCCAGCCTGCGGGTGGCCGCGCGGCTGGGCCTGCTCGACGTGGGGCGCGGGTTCCACTACGGCGGGGAGCACCGCGTGCTCGTGGGCCTGCCCGGGCTGCTGCGGACGGGTGGGGCGGAGGACGACCCCCGGCCGGGACGGGCGGCCGGCACCTCCCCCTGACCGGCGGACGCCGCCGCTCCGCCGTTCCGCGACAATCGGGGCATGCGGTCACGCCTGCGCACCCTCGCCGTGCTGGAACTGGTCAACATCCCCCTGATCGGGGTCGCCCTGTACGCGATGCTGGGCATGCCCGCGTCCGCCGCCAACACGGTCGGCTACGCGCTGGTGGCCCTGCTGCTGGCCGAGGGGGCCGCCTACTGGTGGCTCAAGGTCCGCCAGCTGCGGTCGCGGGCCGCCCTCCCGGAGGGGCTGGGCGCGCTGCGGGTCCTGCGGGCGGCCAACCCGGTGCTGCTCGCGGCCGGGGCCGCGGTCGTGGCGGGCGCGGCGGTCGGCGGGGCGCCGGCAACGCACGTGTGGCCGGGCGCCGGGCTGTGGGCGTTCGCCGTCCTGGAGCACGTCAACTACTTCCACGTGCAGCTGTCCCACCAGACCCGCGCCGACCTGGCGCGGCTATGGCGCACCCGGCGCCTGCACCGCTCCCACCTGTCCCGCGACCTCGCGGCCGCCCCGGCCAGGCCGACCGCCGTCCCGCCGGGGGCCGGCCGGTGACCGTTCCGCCTCGTGCCCGGTCCGGTGGGTGGGCGCGACTCGCGGCGTAAAGCGGTGGCGTGGGGCTGCGGGGGGCGGGGATGATCGGGGGATGGAGCGGAGTTTCGACGAACTGGTGGCCGAGGGCGCGGCGGCGCCCGTGGCCGGGTGGGACTTCTCCTGGCTCGACGGCCGGGCCACCGAGCAGCGCCCCTCCTGGGGCTACCGGCGTCTGCTGCGCGAGCGGCTCGCGCGGGCCGCGGCCTCCCTCGACGTCCAGACCGGCGGCGGCGAGGTCCTGGCCGGCGCCGCACCGCTGCCCCCGCTCGCGGCCGCCACCGAGTCCTGGCCGCCCAACGTCGCGGTGGCCACCGCCCGGCTGCACCCCCTGGGCGCGGTGGTGGTCGCCGACCCCGACGAGCCGCCGCTGCCGTTCGCCGACGCCGCGTTCGACCTGGTCACCAGCCGCCACCCGGTGACCGTGTGGTGGTCGGAGATCGCCCGGGTGCTGCGCCCCGGCGGCACCTACCTGTCGCAGCAGGTCGGCCCGGCCAGCGTCTTCGAGCTGGTCGAGTTCTTCCTCGGCCCCCAGGACGAGGCGCGCGCCCACCGGCGCCCCGAGGACGCCCGCCGCGCGGCGCGCGAGGCCGGGCTCGACGTGGTCGACCTGCGGTCCGAGCGCCTGCGCGTGGAGTTCTTCGACATCGGCGCGGTGGTGTACTTCCTGCGGAAGGTCATCTGGATGGTGCCCGGGTTCACCGTCGAGGCCTACCGCGACCGGCTGCGCGACCTGCACGACCGCATCACCGCCGAAGGCCCGTTCGTCGCCCACTCCGCCCGGTTCCTCATCGAGGCCCGCCGGCCCGGGTGAGCCGGGCGGCTCCGGCGGCACCCCGCCGGAGCCGGCCCGACTCAGGCGGGGCGCTCACCCGGCTCCCTCAGTCGACCCGCTCAGGCGGGGCGCCGCCGCACCAGCACCGTCGAGTCGGTCCGGTGCCCCACGCTGCCGTCGGGCGCGGTCTGCGCGCGTTCGTGCTCGGCGCAGCGCAGCACCTCCCAGCGCCCTTCCTCCAGCTCCAGCGCCGCCAGGACCTCCTCGGGGGTGGGGAAGACCATCCCGCCGTGCGCGTCCGGGTCCCACGACGGCCCGGTGGCGTGGCTCTCCACCAGCAGCACCCCGCCCGGCGCCACGGCGGCCGCGGCGCGGCGCAGGATGGCCTCGCGCGCCAGCTCCCCCGGCGCGTGCAGGAACTGGGCGCTCACCAGGTCGAACCCGCCGTCGGGGACGAACTCCTCCAGGTCGGCCCGCTCCCAGGTGATGCGGTCGCCGACCCCCGCGTCGGCGGCGTGGCGGGCGGCCCGCTCCAGCGCCACCGCGGAGATGTCGACCGCGGTGACCTTCCACCCGCGTCCGGCCAGCCACACCGCGTCGGCGCCCTCGCCGCAGCCCAGGTCCAGCGCCCGGCCGGGCGGCAGGCCGCCCGCCTCGCGGACGAGGGCGTCGTTGGCGCGGCCGCTCCAGACCCGGTCGCGCTCGCGGTAGAACCCGTCCCAGAACTCGGCGGGCGGGAGGGCGGGGTCCGGCCCTGCGGCCGCGGAGCCCGCGCCGTGGCCGTGCCCGTGGCCGGCGTGCGCCGGGCCGCCGGCGGCTCCGGCGGCGCGGGCGGCGACGGCGCGCCGGGTCTCCTCCTCGATCAGGTCGGCGTTGACGGCGGCGCCGGCGCGCACGCCCGCCGCGGCCGACCCGATGGCCTGCTCGGCGAGGGAGGTGGCGTTGCCCGCCACCCACACGCCGGGGGCGGCGGTGCGCCCGGTGGGGTCGGCGTCGATCCGGGTGCCCATCACGTGGCCGTTCACCTCCTGCTCGACGACGGACAGGCCGAGGCCGGCATAGGGGCCGGTGCGGGCGGTGAAGCGCGGCGCGACGGCGAGGACCGCGACGGGGAACACGCGGCCGCCCTCGACCACCACCCCGGTCAGGCGGTCGTCGGCGGTCTCCAGCCCGGTGACGGTGCCCTCGACCACCGGAACGCCCCGGGCGGCCAGCCGCTCGTGGTCGTCGTCGGACAGGTCGGCGGCGGTGTGCCGGAACAGGGTCACGTCGCCGGACCACTGCCGCCACAGCAGGGCCTGGTGGACCGCCAGCGGGCCGGTCGCCAGGACGCCCACCGGCCGGTCGCGGACCTCCCACCCGTGGCAGTAGGGGCAGTGCAGGACGTCGCGGCCGAACCGCTCGGCCAGGCCGGGCACCTCCGGCAGCTCGTCCACCAGGCCGGTGGCCAGCACCAGGCGGTCGCCGGTGACGGCGGCGCCGCCGTCCAGGACGACGCGCAGGCGCCCGTCGGGGCGGCGTTCGACCGCCGTGGCGGTGCCGTCGCGGAACTCGCCCCCGTACCCGGCGACCTCCTCGCGGCCGTCGGCGAGCAGCCGCAGGGGCGGGGTGCCCTCGCGGCCCAGGTAGGCGTGGACGCCCTCGGCGGGGGCGTTGCGCGGGTGGCCGGCGTCGACCACCAGCACCGAGCGGCGCGCCCGGCTCAGGGTGAGCGCGGCGCCCAGCCCGGCGGCGCCGCCGCCGATGACGACGACCTCGTAGTGCGGTTCGGCGCCCGATGCGCCGGTGTGCTGCGTGGAGCCCATGGTGCGGTTCCCCTCCGTCGATCCGATGCCGCGATCATGCGTCACGCACCGACGGAATGACAAACATCTTTGCCGTTACCGCAAAAATTCCTCCGCGCGGGCCTGCGGCCGCCCCGACCGGCCCGACCTCACCCGCCGCCGACCGCGCCGGTGCGCCAGGCGCTGAACGTGGCGTGCAGGGCGTCGACGATCCGCTCCCACGACGCCTCGACGTCGCGCTCGTGCAGGAACTGGCCGGTGGCCTCCAGGTCGATGTAGCCGTGCACGGTGGCGCGGAGCAGCCGCACCGCGTCGGTGAGGTCGGGGTCGGCGAGGGCGTAGCCGCGCATCACGGCCACCATCAGCTCGGCGCTGCGCCGGTGCGCGGGCGAGGCGGTCAGGGGGTGGTCGCCGATCCGCAGCTGCGTGGCGGCGTAGCGGCCCGGATGCTCCAGGGCGTAGGCCCGGTAGGCGCCGGCGAACCCGGCGAGCGCGTCGCGCCCGGCCCGCCCCGCCACGGCGACGGCGATCCGGTCGGTCTGCTCGCCCACGGCGAGGACGGCCACGCGCTCGCGGAGTTCGCGCAGGTTGCGGACGTGGAAGTAGAGGCTGGCGTCCTTGACGCCGAACCCGCGGGCGAGGGCGGAGAGGGTGACGTTGTCGAACCCGACGCGGTCGGCGAGGTCGGCGGCCGCCGCGGTCACCCGGTCGGCGGTCAGGCCGGCGCGCGGCACGGCGCACCTCCGGGAAGGCGGGGACTAGGGGGGATAATCATTTGCCTAGGATACCTAGGCTCTGTAGCGTCGCCCTCCATGGAGCCCCTGATCGAGAAGGACATCCGCGCGTCCTTCGTCAACTGCTCGAAAGGCGAGGCCCACCGCCTCCCCCTGCCGCGCGACCTCGGCACCCGCCCCTGGCCCGACCTCGACTTCCTGGGCTGGCGCGACCACCAGTCGCCCGACCGCGCCTACCTGGTGGCCGAGCACGGCGGCCGGCCCGTCGGGGTGGTCCTGCGGTCGGCGGCGCGCAAGCGCGGCTTCCTGCACCGCGGGCTGTGCTCGGTCTGCCTGACCACCCACCCCGGCAGCGGGGTCGCGCTGATGACCGCCCGCCGGGCGGGCCGCGCCGGCCGTGAGCACAACTCGGTCGGCCTCTACATCTGCGCCGACCTCGGCTGCCCGCTGTACGTGCGCGGCCTGCGCACCCCCGAGGCCGGCGGCCGCCTCGACGAGTCGCTGACCGTCGAGGAGCAGGTCGACCGCCTCCGCGCCGCGCTCGCCGCCTTCCTCGACCGCGTCACGGGCGCCGCCCCGGCGTAGCCGCGCCGGCGGGCGGCATCGAGCAGGGCGGTCGCGCCCCTCGCCGCCGGTGCCCGCCCGCCGCGCGCGCCGCCCCGGGCGCGGGGCCGACGCCACGGCCAAGGTCGGCGCCGGCGGGGCGGTCGCCACCCCGCACCGCCGACGCCGGTCCCGGCCCCCGCACGGCGGTGCGGGGGCCGCCGCGTGTCCGGCCCTTCGAACGCCCGACCCCTCCCGGACCACCCGGCTTGACCGCCGTTACGGGCGTGCGTACAGTGTTCGCATCGAGCGAAGGCGTACGCATCGGCGGCGCCCGCTTACGGCGGACGGCCGGCACCGGCGCCCCGCCCCACCCCCGATGAGGAGCACCCATGGCCTTCGGCACCGCCCGCTGGCAGCGCCGCCTCGACACGCTGCGGGCCGCCCACCACGTCCCGGGCGCCTCCCTCGCGGTGCTCGCCGACGGCGAGGTCCACACGCTGGCCACCGGCGTGCTCCACCGCGGCACCGGGGTGCCCGTCACCCCCGACGCGGTCTTCCAGGTCGGCTCGATCACCAAGCTGCACACCGCGACCCTGGTCATGCGGCTCGTCGACTCCGGCGACCTCGATCTCGACGCGCCCGTCACCGACGTGCTCCCCGACTTCTCCGCCGCCGACCCCGAGGCCACCCCCGGCATCACCATCCGCCGCCTGCTCAGCCACACCAGTGGCCTCACCTGCGACTTCACCCTGGACACCGGGCGCGGCGACGACTGCCTGGCCCGCTACGTCGACGCCGCCCGGGGCGTGGCCCTGGACTGCCCGCCCGGCACCGCCATCTCCTACAGCAGCGTGGGCTACAACGTCCTGGGCCGCGTGGTCGAGGTGCTGACCGGCCAGACCTGGGACGAGGCGCTGCGCACCCGGCTGTGCGAACCCTTCGGCCTCACCTCGACCGTCACCCTGCCCGAGGACGTCCTGCGGTTCCCGGCCGCGATGAGCCACCTCGGCGAACCGGGCGCCGACCCCGAGCCCGCCGCCCGGTGGAACGCGCTGCCCCGCTCGGCCGGGCCCTACGGCGGCGTGCTCTGCTCCACCGCCGCCGACCTCGTCCGCCTCGCCCGCATGCACCTCGACGGCGGCGCCGCCCCCGACGGCACCCGCCTGCTCTCCGCCGACGCCACCGCGCTCATGCGGACCCGCCAGACCGACAGCCCGGACAAGTGGACGGTGGAGTCCGACGGGTGGGGGCTGGGCTGGACCCTCTACGACTGGAACGGCACCCCCGGCTTCGGCCACGACGGCGCGACCATCGGCCAGTACGGCTACCTGCGCGTGGTCCCGGAGGCGGGCGTGGCCGTCGCCCTGCTCACCAACGGCGGCGGCGCCCGGCGCCTCTACGCCGACCTCTACCGCGACCTGCTGTCCGACCTGGCCGGCGTGGAGATGCCGGAGCCGTTCGCCCCCGCCGCCACCCCGCCCGCCGTCGACATCACGCCGTTCACGGGCACCTACCGGCGCGAGGGCGTCGTCATCACCGTCGCCGAGCAGGCCGGGCGGCCCCGGATCCGCTACGACTTCGTCGACGGCATGGCCGGCCTCTCCCCCGCCATCGAGGCCGACCTGGTGCCCTACTCCGACACCGTCTTCGCCGCGGCGGGCGAGGGCGCGTTCGCCGAGGACTGGATGCCGGTCGTGTTCTCCACCCTCATCGACGGCACCCCCTGCGCCTACATCGGCATGCGCGCCGCCCCCAAGACCGCCTGACCGGGCGGAGGCTTGACCTCAACGAATGTTGAGGTTCCACAATGGCGGACATGGACACCGAAACGGCGGTCACCGCCGCCCGCACCGCCGACACCGCCGCGCTGACGCAGGTCGTCGCGGCCCTGGAGCACTCCCAGCGCAACGAACTGCCGGAGGAGTTCATCGGCCTCTTCCGGCACGACGCGATCTGGACCACCGGCCACGGCCGGCGGCTCACCGGCCGCGACGAGATCGCCGCCTTCACCCGCGAGGTGCTGCCCGGCGCCATGGCGAACCGCACGGTCACCTACGAGGTGGTGGACGTCCTGTTCCTCCGCCCCGACGTCGCCGCCGTGCGCGCCCACGCCCAATACCGCACCCTCGACGGCGCCCCGGAGGGCAACCCGGGCAGCCCCCTGTACGTGATGGCGAAGGAGGACGGCCGGTGGCTGCTCACCGCCTGCCAGAACACCGAGATCCTGCCCGCCTGACCGGGCGGGCGGCCCCGGGGGTCTGCTATCGTCTCCGCCATGCAGCGTGCCGCCATGACGACGACGCCGGACCTCGTCCCGGCGCGCTGACCTGTACCTGAAACGCGAAGCCCCGGGGCGGTTGCCCCGGGGCTTCGCCGCGTGGTCTCCCGCCCCGTCCCGCGAGGAGACCACGATGCCCGACCACCGCCGCCTCGGCCGCGACCTCGGCCTGTTCGACTCCGATCCGCTGATCGGCTCCGGGCTGCCCTTCTGGCTGCCCGACGGCGCCGCCGTGCGCCACGCCCTGGAGGAGTACGTCCGCGACGCCGAGCGCCGCGCCGGCTACCGCCACGTGTACACCCCCGTCCTCGGCAAACGGGAGCTGTACGAGATCTCCGGCCACTGGGACCACTACCGCGACGACATGTTCCCGCCCATGGACGTGAGCGGCGAGGAGATGGTGCTGCGCCCCAGCCTGTGCCCCCACCACGCCCTGGTCTACCGCTCCCGGGGCCGCAGCCACCGCGACCTGCCGCTGCGGGTGGCCGAACTCGGCGCCATGTTCCGGTCCGAGCCGTCGGGGGTGCTGGGCGGGCTGACCCGGGTGCGCGCCATCCAGCTCAACGACGCGCACATCTTCTGCACCCTGGACCAGGTGGCCGCCGAGGCGGGCGCCGCCCTGGACATGATCCGGGCCGCCTACGCCGATCTGGGCATCCGCCCCGCCCGCTACCGGCTCTCCCTGCCCGGACCGGGCGGCAAGTACGTCACCGGCCCCGGGATGTGGGAGCGCGCCTCGGCCCTGCTGACCGCCGTGCTCGACGACGCCGGGCTGGACTACGAGGCCGCCGGGGGCGAGGCCGCGTTCTACGGGCCCAAGATCGACGTCCAGGTCGCCGACGCCGCCGGGCGCGAGGCGACCCTGTCGACCGTGCAGGTCGACCTCCACCAGCCCGCGCGGTTCGACCTGCGCTACGTCGGCGCCGACGGCGCCCGGCACCGGCCGGTCATGGTGCACCGCAGCGTCATCGGCAGCGCGGAGCGGGCGGTCGCCCACCTGGTGGAGGTGCACGGCGGCGCCTTCCCCGCCTGGCTGGCCCCGCTGCAGGTGGCGGTGCTGCCGGTCACCGACGCGGAGATCCCGTGGGCCGACGAGGTCGTGCGCCGCGCCGCCGCCCTCGGACTGCGCGCCGAGGCGGCCGGCCCGGAGCGGGGCGGCCTCGGCGCCCGGGTGCGGGCCGCCCGGCTGGTCCCCTACCAGGTGGTCGTGGGCGCCCGCGAGGCGGCGGACGGCCGGGTGGCGCCGCGCCTGCGCGACGGGCGCCGTCTCGACCCGCTGCCCGCCGACGCGGCGCTGTCGCGCATCGCCGCCCGCGTCGCGGCGCGCGGCACCGCCCTGTGGGACGAGGCCGCGTAGCCGCGCGGCGGCCGGGCGCCGACGCGCTCACGATCGGGGCGGCCGCCGCACCCGGGCGGCCTCCCGGGTGAGGTGGTCGCGCTCCGGCACACTGGTGGCGGCGCGGGCGGCCTCGGCGTACAGGGCGGCGGCGCGGGCGCGGTCACCGGCCCGTTCGTGCAGGTAGGCCGCTGCCGCGGCGTAGCGGGGCAGGCCCGGGTCGACCTCGGCCAGCGCCGCCAGGCCGGCCGGGGCCCCGTCGGCCTCCCCGACCGCCACCGCGCGGTTGAGCCGCACCACCGGGCTGGCGGTGAGGGCCAGCAGTTCGTCGTACCACTCCACGATCTGCACCCAGTCGGTCGCGGCGGTGCTCGGGGCGTCCGCGTGCAGGGCGGCGATCGCGGCCTGCGCCTGGTACTCGCCCAGCCGGTCGCGGGCCAGCGCGCCCTGCAGGACGGCCACGCCCTCGGTGATCAGGGCGGTGTCCCAGCGGGACCGGTCCTGCTCGGCGAGCGGCACCAGGCGCCCGCCGGGACCGGTGCGCGACGCCCGGCGCGCGTGGTGCAGCAGCATCAGCGCGAGCAGGCCCGCGGCCTCGGGCTCGCCGGTCAGGGCGGCGAGCCGGCGGGCGAGCCGGATCGCCTCGGCCGCCAGGTCGACGTCCCCGCCGTACCCCTCGTTGAAGACGAGGTAGAGCACCCGCAGGACCGTCGCCAGGCCACCGGGCCGGTCGAGCGGCAGCCCGGCGATCCGCCGCTTGGCCCGGCTGATCCGCTGCGCCATGGTCGCCTCGGGCACGAGGTGGGCCGCCGCGATCTGGCGCGTGGTCAGGCCGCCGACCGCGCGCAGCGTCAGGGCGACGGCCTGGTTCGGCGGTAGGGCGGGGTGCGCGCACAGGAAGTAGAGCCGCAGCGTGTCGTCCCGGGCCGGCACCGGGCCGGGCGCGGGCTCGGCCTCCACGGCGAGCTCCCGCCCCCGGCGCGACGCCTCGGCGCGGGCGGCGTCGAGGAACCGGTGCCACGCGGCGGCGACCAGCCAGCCCTTCGGATCGCGCGGCGGGTCGTCCGGCCAGGTCCGCAGCGCCCGGATCAGGGCCTCCTGGACGGCGTCCTCGGCCGACGCGAAGTCGGCCCCGCGCCGGACGAGGACGCCGATCACCGCGGGGACGAGGTCCCGCGGCAGCGAGGTGTTCACTCGGTGGTCGAGGCCGACCCGGTGAGGAACGGGCGGACCTCCAGCCATTCGCGGATCGGCTCGCCGCCGGGGCCGGGGGCGGCCGACAGCTCCCCGGCGAGCTCGACCGCGCGGTCCCAGGAGTCGACGTCGATGATCATCCAGCCGGCGATGAGGTCCTTGGTCTCGGCGAACGGGCCGTCGGTCACCGGCGGGCGCCCCTCGCCGTCGGAGCGGACGAACGCGCCCCCGGGCGCCAGTGCCTGGGAGTCCACGTATTCGCCCGTCTCCTTGAGCCGGTCGGCGAAGTCGTTCATGTACCCCACGTGCGCGTCGACCTCCTCCGGCGTCCACCGGTCCATCGGCTCGTAGGCGGAGACGGGGTCCGGGCCACCCCGGTAGTGCTTGAGCAGCAGGTACTTCATGTCGGTCCTCCTTCGTCGCGGCCCTTTCGGCCACTCGTACCCCGGGGACGGAGCCCGCGCCGCGTTCTCGACACCGGAGGCGCGCCGATCCGGAAAAAAACCCGCCGACCGGTCCCCGGCCCCGTGCGGCGCCGCCGCACACCCGGGGCGGGCCCCGGCACCGGCCCGCCGGCGGCCGGTAAACCGGTGGCGCCCCCGGCGCGGCCACACTAGCCTCGCCGCGTGATCCACGAGCATCCGCTGGCCTACCTGCTCGGCGTCGAGGGCGCCGCCCTGCTGCGCGCCTTCACCGGCGGGCACGACCGCGCGTTCGTCGACGCCCGCCTGGCCGAGGTCCGGCGGCTGCTCGACGACCCCGATCTGGCGGACGCCGCCGTCGACGTCGACCGCGTCGACCCGGTCGCCGGCTACCGCTCCTGGGCGGCGACCTACGACACCGCCCCCAACACGGCGTTCGCCGACACCCCCGTGGTCGACGCCGTCCTCGACACCCTCCCCGCCGGTACCGCCCTGGACGCCGCGTGCGGCACCGGGCGCCACACCGCCGGGCTGGTCGCGCGCGGCCACCGCACCATCGGCGTCGACGCCTCGCCCGACATGCTCGACCGGGCGCGGCGCCGCGTGCCGGAGGCCGACCTGCGCCGGGGCGACCTGCACCGGCTCCCGGTCGCCGACGCGGCCGCCGACCTGGTGGTGTGCGCGCTGGCGCTGACCCACGTCCCCGACCTCGCCCCCGTGTTCGCCGAGTTCGCCCGGGTGCTGCGCCCGGGCGGGCACCTGGTGCTGTCCGACGTCCACCCCGAGCGGGTGGCGCGCGGCTCGGCGCCGGCCGTCCGCGACGGCGCGGGCCGCCCGGCCCGGCTGCCCGCGCACCTGCACCGCACCGGCGACTACCTGCGCGCGGCGCTGCCGCTGGGGCTGCGCCCGCTGCGCTGCGAGGAGCCCGTCCCCCCGCCCGCCGCCCCCGCTGCGCCGGCCGCCGGCCCCGGCCCGTGGGACGCCTGGCCGTGGAGCCTGGCCGCCCTCGTCCCGGAGGCGGCGCGGGCGGCCGACCACGGCGTGCCCGCGATGCTCGTCTGGCAGTTCCGGCTGGCCGGGGCCTGACGCTCGGAGCCTGGGGTCGAGGAGGATCGCTACAGGATCCAGCGGTTGAGCGGTGACCTGGGCGACGGTTCGGTGACGGGGCTGGTCCGCCCTGTTCGCGGTGCCGACCGCGCGGCCGACCCGGGTCATCGAGGCGTGCACCGCCGGCCGCTGAACCGCTGACCCGGGCGCCGTGCCGGGCCGGCACGGCGCCCGAGTCAGCCGTGCGGCGCCGTGGCCCGGATGCCGGTGAGCACCACACCCACCACGCGCTCGGCATCCGCGCGGGTGAACCGGCGCGTGCCCCGGTTGACGACGAGGTGCACCGGGCCGGAGATCATCTCGCCCAGGAACGCGCTGTCGACCGGGGGCAGTTCGCCCCGTTCGACGGCGGCGTCCACCCGCTCGCGCATGGCGGCTACGCGCCGGTCGAGGATCCGGGACAGCGCCTGGCGCACCGCGGTGCTCTGCCCGGCGGGCAGCAGCGCCTGTTCGAGCGTGCGGCCGAACGGCGTCTCCAGGCCGCCGGCGAGGGCCACCAGGAAGTCCACCAGGTCGCGGTGGATGTCGCCTGTGTCGGCGACCGAGGCGAGGTCCTCGGCGTAGCGCAGCATGGCCTCGACCACCAGGTCCTCGCGGTCGGGCCAGTTGCGGTAGACGCTCGTCTTGTGCACGCCGGCGGACTCGGCGACCTCCTCATAGCGGAAACCCGCGACGCCGTCGCGGGCCACCAGTTCGGCGGTCGCGGCGAGAATCCGCGCCCGCACCTGCGCGTTGCGGCCCCCGGGGCGGCGCGCGGGCGGCCGGTCGGCGGTTCTGTCGGTCATCGCCGCGCCCACCTCCTATTCCGTCGCTCGGGTGCCGATTGTGGCCAGGTCCGGCGTTGCGGTGCAAGCCGATGGTAAGTAGGCTCCATAAAAGCAACTAAAAGTTGCTTTTATCGGTCGGCCTCCGGTGGCGGCCTCGGGGGCCGTACCGCACCCCGGGGCCGCCCGGCCGTCTCCACCCCTCAGTCAGACCTGGAGCCCACACGTGCACATCCTTGTATCCGGAGCCGGAATCGCGGGGCTCGCCTGCGCGATCCAGCTCGGCACCCGCGGCCACGACGTCACCGTGGTCGAGTACGGCCGCGGCCTGCGGCTTCGGGGCACACCCATCGACATCCGCGGCGACGCGATCGCGACCGTGGACGGCATGGGGCTGCTGGCGCGGATCCGACGGCACCGGGTCGACATGTCGGAGCGCACCTGGTTCGTCGACAGCGCGGGCGAGCGGGTGGCCCCGCTCCCGCTGGCCCAGATCAACGACTCCGCCGACGACATCGAACTGCTCCGCGAGGACCTCGTGCGCGTCCTCGCCGACGCGCTTCCCGACACCGCGGCGATCCGCTTCGGCGACTCCATCGCGGCGCTGATCGACGGCGGGGCCGACGGCGTCGAGGTGCGCTTCGCGTCGGGCCGCACCGGGCGCTACGACCTGGTGGTCGGCGCCGACGGCCAGCACTCCGCGGTGCGCGGCCTGGTGTTCGGGCCTGAGGAGGAGTACACGCGGCACCTCGGCGCCTACTTCGCGCTCGCCGACCTCCCCGGTGAGGCGCGCGCCGAGGGCGCCAATGCGGTCTACAACGTCCCCGGCCGGATGGCGGGCGTCTTCCGGTACGGCGGCGGGGCCGTCGCCGTCTTCCAGTTCCGCTCGGACCCGGTCGACCACGACCACCGCGACCTGGACGCGCAGAAGCGGATCCTCCTCGACGCCTTCGCGGGCCACCGGTCGTGGCGGATCCCCGAACTGCTCGACGCGGCCCGCGCCGACCCCGGCCTCTACTTCGCCGCCGCGAGCCAGATCCACCTCCCCTCCTGGCACCGCGGCCGTGTCGTCCTCGTCGGCGACGCCGGCTACTGCCCGGCCTTCCTGTCCGGCCGGGGGACCTCACTGGCGCTCACCGGCGCCCGCTTCCTCGCCGAGGAACTCCACCGGAGCGGCGGCGACCACGCCGCCGCGCTCGCGCGGTACGAGGCCCGGCAGCGCCCCTACGCCGCCTCCGCCCAGAGCCGCGCCGACAGCGGCCGCGACCGCATGCTTCCCCCCACCTGGGCCGCCATCGCCGCCCGCAACGCGGCGCTGCGGGCCGCCGCCGCCAAAGCACCGTGAACCCGGCGCGCCGCGCCCCCACCCCCCATTGGAGGGACCGCATGACAGACACGCCGGACACGCCCGCACCGGGCGGCCCAGAGCACCGCTGGAGCGGGCGGCTCGTCCTCTGGGCGGCCGTCCTGACCCTCGCCAACGTCCTGGCCGACGTGGCCATGGGCTCGCCGATGATGGTCCTGCCCCAGCTGATGGCGCACTTCGGCACCGACCAGGCGGCGTGGCTGAACGCGAGCGCGATGCTGGCCGGGGCGATCTGGTCGCCGCTGCGCGCCAAGAGCTCCGACATCCTCGGCAAGCGCCGGGCCCTCGTCGCCACGCTGGTCCTGGCCTGCGCCGGGGCGCTGGTCTGCCTGGTCGCACCCAATGTGTGGATCTTCCTGGCGGGGCGCTTCCTCCAGGGCGCCGCCTTCGCGGCGGTCTTCCTCACGGTGGCCCTGACACGCCAGATCTGCTCTCCGGGGGTGGCCATGGCCGTGGTCGGGCTGGTGACGTCCGGTTCCTCGATCGTCGGAATCGTCGAACCGTTCCTGATGGCGCCGGTCATCGAGGCGTTCGGCTACCGGAGCGTGTTCGCCGCGGCGGCGCTGCTCGCCGCGGCGGCCGCGGTCGGCGTGCGCGCCGTCATACCGGAGTCGCCGGTCCGCGGCACCGGCCGGGTCGACGTGGTCGGCGCCCTGCTGCTCGGCGGCGGCCTCGGCGCGGTGCTCGCCTACGTCAGCCTCGGCGGAAGCCTCGGCTGGCAGTCCGAGGGCACCCTCGCCCTGCTGCTGGGTGGCGCCGCCGCGCTGGCCGCCTGGGTGGTGCTGGCGCTGCGGGTGGCCGAGCCCGTCATCGACCTGCGGGCCCTCACGCGCCCGATCCTGCTGACGCTGCTGGCACTGGTCCTGTCGGCGGGCTCGTTCCGGAGCATGCTCCAGCTGACGGGCGTCATCGCCCAGGTGCCGCCCGACCTGGGGCTCGGCTACGGGCTGGGCGAGGGGGAGGCCGTCGCGGTGCTGATGGCCGCTCCCAACCTCGGCATCGTCGTCGGCGGCATCTGCGCGGGATGGCTCGCGGGGCGGTTCGGGCCCGCGCCGCCCCTCCTCGGCGGCATCGCCCTCGGCGCGGTGGCGACCTTCGCGATGCTGGCGGGGGTGTCGGTGCTCCCGCTGGCCGTGGCCTGCGGCACCGTGATCGGCGTTGCCGCCGGCGCGATCGGCGCCTCCGGCTACAACCTGGCGACCGACCTGGCGGCACCCGAGCGGCAGGGCACGATCGCCGGTGTGGTCTCGGTCGTGCTCGCGCTCGGCTCGGTCGTCGTCAACATCGCCGGGGGTGCGGTGCTCCAGGCGAGCCCCGCCTCCGGGGCCGCCGCCAACGGCGCCCCGGTCAGCTCGGCGGCCGGGGTGTACCTCTACGTCGGGATGGCGGGCGTGCTCTTCGCCCTCGCCGCCGTGCCCGCGCTCCTGCTGGTGCGCGGCCGCTCCGGCGCTCCCGCCGCGGCGACGGCGCCCACCGTGCCGGCCGGCGAGGCCGGGCGATAGCCCGACGGCCGGGGCGGGGGCGCCCCGGCCGCGGGTCCGGCCCGGCGGGTCAGCCCATCGCCTCGACGACGACGGCGGCGGAGTCCGCGATGAGGGCGTCGTCGTGCTCGGCGTCCTCCTGGTCCCGGCTGGACATGACCGCCAGCAGGATGGGGTCGCCCTCCGGCGGCCAGAGCAGCGCGATGTCGTTGCGCGAGCCGTACCCGCCGTTGCCGGTCTTGTCGCCGACCTTCCAGTCGTCGGGCACCCCGGCGCGGATGAGCGCGTCACCGGTGGTGTTGCGGACCAGCAGGTCGGTGATGAACTCCCGCTCGTCCGCCGCGAGGGTCGCGCCGAGCGTGTACTCGCCGAGGCTGGTGGCCATCGCCCTCGGGGTGCTGGTGTCGCGGTCGTCGCCGGGCACGGCCGAGCTGAGGTCGGGCTCGATGCGGTCGGAGTTGGTGACGTCGTCGCCGATCTCGCGCAGCGCCGCCTCGAAGCCCTCCGGGCCGCCCAGCTCCTCGAACAGCAGGTTGGCCGCCGTGTTGTCGCTGTAGCGCACGGCGGCGTCGCTCACCTCGCGCAGCGACATCCCGGTGTCGACGTGCTGCTCGGTGATCGGGGACCAGTTGACGAGGTCCTCCTCGGTGAAGTGGACGACCTCCTCCAGGTCCTCCAGGGTCCGGTCCTGGAGCAGCGCCCCCACGGCCAGGACCTTGAACGTGGAGTTGAACGCGAACCGGTCGTCGGCGTTGAAGGCGATGGTCTCCTCGCTGCCGGTGTCGTAGGCGTAGACGCCCAGGCGGGCGTCGTACTCCTCCTCCAGCCGCTCGAACTCCGCGTCCGTCGGGGCCGGCGACGGCGCCGGGGACGCGGTGTCGGCCACGGGGGCGGCCGGCTCGGCGGCCGCCCCGCAGGCCGCGAGAGGGGTGATCAGCAGCGCGGCGGCGGCGATACCGGTGCGCCGGAACAGCAGGTCGGGCATTGTGGAACGTCCTGTCCAATGGCGGAAAGGTGGTCGGGGCGGGGCCGCGGCCGGGCGGCCCCGGCCCTGCCGCGACCCCGCTGCCCAGCAGTCTCACCCGCCACCGCCATACCGTCGAAGACGGAAACGATCGCTTCGATGCGATCCCGGCATACGGCCAGGCCGGACCGGTGTTCCGGCCGCCCCCGACGCGTCCGGGGACGGCGATCCGCGGACGCGCGGGCGGGTCGTTCCCGGTCGGGGCGCGGCGGGTTCGGGCGCGGTCGGACGGCGGTCACCGGGGGCCGGCGTCGTCGTCGCCGATGGCGTCGACGACGCGGCGGGCGATCTCGCGCAATTGGCGGCGCTGGGCCCGCGTGGTCGGGTCGACCAGCATCCGGCGCACCGCCGCGACGTGCCCCGGGGCGGTGGCGACGACCTTGTCCCAGCCGTCGGCGCCGAGCACGGCCAGGGTGTAGCGGCCGTCGGCGGGGTCGGGCGTGCGGTGGACCCACCCCTGCCGCTCCAGGCGCTTGACCGTGTGGGACAGCCGGGACAGGGAGCAGTCGGCGAACGCGGCGAGGTCGCTCATCCGCAGGGTGCGGTCGGGCGCCATCGACAGCCCGGCCAGGACCTGGTACTCGAAGTGGCTGATCCCCGCGTCGCGCTGCAGCTGGGCGTCCAGGGCGGCGGGCAGCCGCATCAGCAGGCTGACGAGCGTCAGCCAGGTCTCCTCGTCCTCCGCGTCCAGCCACCGGGTCCCGTCGGCGCTCATCCGGCCATGTTAACTTGAACGGTCAATCGGCGAGGGTGCTCGCGCCCCGATGGCCGCGACCGGTCAGCCCCGCCGGTGGTGCGCCCCGGGGGTGCGGCCGAAGGCGCGGCGGAACACGTCGATGAACGCGCTCGTGGAGGACCAGCCGCAGCGGTGGGCGACCGCCGTCACCGTCGCCCCCTCGGCCAGCAGCCGCAGCGCGTGGTACAGGCGCAACTGCGTGCGCCACTGCGGGAACGTCATGCCGAACTCGGCGCGGAACAGCCGGCTCAGCGTCCGCTCGCCGACCCCCGCCCGCGCGCCGAGGGCCGCCAGGGTCCGGCCGTCGGCGGGGTCCTCGTGCAGCAGCGCGCACACCGCCGCCAGCCGGGGGTCGGCCGCCGCGGGCAGGTGGACCGCGCGCTCCGGCGACGCCCGGAGCCGGTCGAGCAGGACCGCGCGCAGCCGCCGCCGCTCGGGGCCGGTCCCGGCCGGGTCGCCGGTGTAGGCCAGGATCAGCTCGCGCAGCAGCGGGTCGACCGCGAGCACCGTGGGCGCGGTCAGGCCCAGCGGGTTGACCCACGCGGGCAGGCCCAGCAGGCGCAGGTCGGTGTCGCCGTGCGCGCGGTGCGCGTGCACGGTGCCCGCCGGGATCCAGATGGCGCGCGTGCCCGGGGCGAACCAGGTGCCGGCGTCGGTGGTGACGGCCAGCACGCCCGAACCCGCGTAGACGATCTGGTGGTCGTCGTGGCGGTGGGCGTCGATGCGCTCCCCCGCCGCCAGGACGCGGGTGTCGGTGGGCGCCTCGGGGGTGTGGCGGATGTCCGGCATCACCTGGCACTTTATCGGAAGCGCGACACGTTGCGGCGCCGCCATGATCACGGGGTGACGACCGACCGCGCCTCCACCCGCCGCACCGCGCCCATCGCCCTGCTCTCCATCGGCCACGCCTGCGTGGACGTGCACCAGGGCGCCGTCGCGGCCCTCGTCCCCTTCCTCGTGGCCGAACGGGAGTACACCTACGCCGCCGCGTCGGGTGTCGTCCTGGCCGCGTCGCTGCTCTCCTCGGTGGTGCAGCCGCTGTTCGGGGCGGCGACCGACCGGTGGCGGATGCCGTGGCTGCTGCCCGCCAGCACCGTCGTCGCCGGGCTGGGGATCGCCCTCAGCGGGGTCACCGGCTCCTACGCGCTGACGCTGGCCGCCGTCGCCCTCTCCGGTCTCGGCGTGGCCGCCTACCACCCCGAGGCGGCCCGGGTGGCGCGCGCGGCGAGCCGCGGCAGCCACACGGCCATGGGCTGGTTCTCCCTCGGCGGCAACCTCGGGTTCGCCGCCTCACCGCTGCTGGTGACCGGGGTCGCGGCGGTGGGCGGCCTGGACGCCTCGCCGCTGCTGGTGGTACCGGCGCTGCTCGGCGCGGTGTTCAGCGCCGCGGCCCTGCGCGCGGTCGCCGCCCGCACGCCCGCAGGCGGCGGGGGCGCCCCGGCCCCGGCCGGGCCCGACGACTGGCCGTCGTTCCTGCGGCTGTCCGGGGCGGTGGTGTGCCGGTCCATCGTGTTCGTCGGGCTGAGCGCCTTCGTCGCCCTCTACGCCACCCAGCGCACCGGCGGGGGCGAGGCCGCGGGGACCGCGGCGCTGTTCCTGCTCTACCTGGGCGGGGCGGTGGGCACGGTCGCGGGCGGCCGGCTGGCCACCCGCTTCGGGCGGCTGCCGGTGGTCCGCTGGTCCTACGCCCTGACCGTCCTGGCCGTCGCGGGGATCGTGTTCGTCCCCGGCCCGCTGCTGTACCTCTTCGTGGCGCTGACCTCGGCCGGGCTCTACGTCCCCTTCTCGCTGCACATCACCCTGGGCCAGGACTACCTGCCCGGCCGGGTCGGCACCGCCGGCGGCGTCACCCTCGGGCTGACGGTGAGCGTGGGCGGCGTGGCCGGGCCGTTCATCGGGGCCCTCGCCGACGCGGCGTCCCTGCAGACCGCCCTCGCCCCGCTGATCGCGCTGCCCGCCGTCGGCTGGCTCCTGCTGCGCCGCCTGCGCGAACCGGCCCCCGCCTGACCGCGCCCCGCCGCACGCCGGGCGCGGGGATCGGCCCTACCGCCCCTCGCGCCCGGCCGCCCCACCGCGCCGCTCGCCGGAACGCGGCCCCGTGCTGACCCGCGCCCCGCCGCACGCCGACCGACCCGGCGGCCCGGTCGCCGGACCCCGGCTCGACGGCGGTTCGGGCCGTGCTCGACCGGCGCTGGACCGCCCCGCGGCCGCCCCTTCCCCGGACACGGGCGTTCCTTTCGTTTTTGGACGTTTCCCACAACTGAAGCGGCCCAGCCTTCACGCAGTCCGACATGGCGCGCGCGCCCGCGAGACGGAAGGGTGGACCAGGGTCGGGGCCGCCGTGCCCCGGCCGCGCACATCGCCGTTCTCCAAGGGGGCTTGTTCGGGTGTTCAGTCGTGTCGCCATCGTCAACCGGGGTGAGGCCGCGATGCGGCTCATCCACGCCGTACGCGGCCTCGCCGCGGAGACCGGGACACGGATCGAGACCGTCGCCCTGCACACCGACGTCGACCGCGCGGCCGCCTTCGTCCGCGAGGCCGACCTCGCCTACGACCTCGGTCCCGCGTCCGCGCGCCCCTACCTCGACCTCAAGGCGCTCGAGCGCGCCCTGGTCGCCAGCGGGGCCGACGCCGCCTGGGTCGGCTGGGGCTTCGTCGCCGAGGACCCGGCCTTCGCCGAACTCTGCGAGACCCTCGGCATCACCTTCGTCGGCCCCAGCGCCGACGCCATGCGCCGGCTCGGCGACAAGATCGGCGCGAAGCTGATCGCCGAGGAGGTCGGCGTCCCGGTCGCGCCGTGGAGCCGCGGCTCCGTCGACACCCTCGACGCCGCCCTCGCCGCCGCGGCCGAGATCGGCTACCCGCTGATGCTGAAGGCCACCGCCGGCGGCGGCGGGCGCGGCATCCGCGTCGTCACCGACGAGGCCGAACTCGCCGACGCCTACGAGCGCACCAGCCAGGAGGCGGCGCGCGCCTTCGGCAGCGGCGTGGTGTTCCTGGAGCGCCTGGTCACCGGCGCCCGGCACGTCGAGGTGCAGGTGATCGCCGACGGCCAGGGCACCGCGTGGGCGCTCGGCGTCCGCGACTGCTCGGTGCAGCGGCGCAACCAGAAGGTCATCGAGGAGTCGGCGTCGCCGGTGCTCGACGCCGCGCAGACGGCCGAGCTCAAGGCGTCGGCGGAGCGGCTGGCCGTCGCCGTCGGCTACCGCGGCGCCGCCACCGTCGAGTTCCTCTACCACCCCGGCGACCGCATGTTCGCGTTCCTGGAGGTCAACACCCGGCTCCAGGTCGAGCACCCGATCACCGAGGCCACCACCGGGTTCGACCTGGTCCGCGCCCAGCTGCACGTGGCGTCGGGCGGCCGGCTCACCGGCACGCCGCCCGAGGAGCGCGGGCACGCCATCGAGGCCCGGCTCAACGCCGAGGACCCCGACCGCGACTTCGCGCCCTCCCCCGGCCGCATCGCCCGGCTGGACCTGCCCGTCGGCCCCGGCATCCGCGTCGACACCGGGGTCGCCGAGGGCGACACCATCCCCGCCGACTTCGACTCCATGATCGCCAAGATCATCGCCTACGGCCGCGACCGCGACGAGGCGCTCGGCCGGCTGCGCCGCGCCATGGCGCAGACCGCCGTCATCATCGAGGGCGGCGCCACCAACAAGAGCTTCGTGCTCGACCTGCTCGACCGGCCCGAGGTCGTCGGCGCCACCGCCGACACCGGCTGGATCGACCGCGTCCGGCGCGAGGGCGGGCTGATCGGGCACCGCCACTCCGCCGTCGCCCTGGCCGCCGCCGCCATCGAGGCGTACGAGGAGGAGGAGCGCGTCGAACGGCAGCGCCTGCTCTCCACGGCGTTCGGCGGCCGCCCCCAGGTGCGGCACGCCGGCGGCCGGCCGCTCGACCTCAAGCTGCGCGGCACCGGCTACCGGGTGCGCGTCGCCCGGGTCGGCGCCCACCGGTTCCGGGTCGGCATCGAGGCGGGCGGCGCGGTCCGCACCGCCGACGTCGAGCTCGACCGCTACGACCGCCACACCGGGCGCATCACCGTCAACGGCGCCCGCTACCGGCTGCTCACCGGCACGCACGGCCCCGTCCACCTGGTGGAGGTCGACGGCGTCGCCCACCGGGTGAGCCGCGACGAGGGCGGCGTCGTCCGCTCGCCCACCCCCGCGCTGGTCGTCGCCACCCCGCTGGAGGTCGGCGCGGAGGTCGAGGCCGGCGCACCGGTGCTGGTGCTGGAGAGCATGAAGATGGAGACGGTGCTGCGCGCGCCGTTCCGGGCGCGGCTCAAGGAGTGCTCCGTCTCCGTCGGCAGCCAGGTCGAGACCGGCGCCCCGCTGCTGCGGCTGGAGCCCCTCGGCGGCGACGACGCCGAGGAGGCCGGGGCGTCCCCGGCCGTCGAGCTGGACCTGCCCGCCACCGCCGAGGCGGCCCCGGCGCGGGAGCGGGCGCAGCGCGGCCGCGAGGACCTGCGCAGCCTCCTGCTGGGCTTCGACGTCGACCCGCACGACGAGCGCCGCGTCCTCGACGGCTACCTCGCCGCCCGCGCCGACGCGGCGGCCGAGGGCGCGCCGGTCCTGGCCGGGGAGCTGGACCTGGTCGAGGTGTTCGCCGACCTCGCCGAGCTGAGCCGCAACCGGCCCGCCGGCGACGACAGCGGCGGCGACACCCACGTGCACAGCGCCCGCGAGTACTTCCACGCCTACCTGCAGAGCCTCGACGTGGAACGGGCCGGGCTGCCCGAGCGCTTCCAGGCCAAGCTCGCCAAGGCCCTCGCGCACTACGGGGTCACCGACCTGGAGCGCACCCCCGAACTGGAGGCCGCGGTGTTCCGCGTCTTCCTGGCCCAGCAGCGGGCGACCGCCGACGCCGCGGCCGTCACGGCGCTGCTGCGCGCCTGGCTGCGCGAGCCGGCCCCCGACGAGACCCTGCGCGAACCCGCGGGGCTGGCCCTGGAGCGGCTGGTGGCCGCCACCCAGGTCCGCTTCCCCGCCGTCGCCGACCTCGCCCGGGGCGTGGTGTTCGCCTGGTTCGGCCGGCCGCTGCTGCGCCGCACCCGCGCCCGCGTCTACGCCGACGTCCGCCGGAACCTGCGCCACCTCGACGCCCACCCCGACGCCCCGGACCGCGCCGAGCGCATCGCCGAGATGGTGCGCAGCACCGAGCCGCTGGTGCGGCTGCTGGGCCGCCGGCTCCTCCGTCCCGACCTCGACAACACGGTCATGCTGGAGGTGCTGACCCGCCGCTACTACGGCAACAAGGGCCTCACCCGGGTCCGCACCAGCGAGGCCGCCGGCCGCGCGTTCGTCGTCGCCGAGCGCGCCGACTCCGCCGTGGCCTCCGCCGCCGTGCCCTTCGCGGCGCTGGGCGACGCGCTGCGCGGGCTGGCGGAGCTGGCCGCCGGCGAGGACGCCGTCGACGCCGACATCTACCTCGCCTGGGAGAAGCAGCCCGAGGGCACCGACGCGATGGCGGCCGCGCTGCACGAGGTCGTCGCCGCGCACCCGCTGCCGCCCCAGGTCCGCCGGCTCACCACCACCGTCGCCGGCAGCAACAGCGCGGTGATGCACCACCACTTCACGTTCCGCCCGTCGGACGCCGGCATGGCCGAGGAGCGGCTCATCCGCGGCCTGCACCCCTACATCGCGCAGCGCATGCAGATGGAGCGGCTGAGCGAGTTCGACCTGACCCGGCTGCCGTCGTCGGACGAGGAGGTCTACCTCTTCCGGTGCGTGGCGCGGGAGAACCTGTCCGACGACCGCCTCGTTGCGTTCGCCCAGGTCCGCGACCTCACCGAGCTGCGCGAGCACGACGGCCGGCTGGTCGCCCTGCCGACGGCCGAGGACACCGTCGCCGCCTGCCTCGACGCGATCCGCACCGCCCAGGCGCGGCGGCCCGCCAAGAAGCGCTTCCCCACCAACCGGATCGTCGTCTACGTGTGGCCGCCCAGCGACCTCACCCGCGCGGAGCTGGAGATGCTCGCCAAGCGGGTGCTGCCGACCACCGCGGGCGCCGGCCTGGAGGAGATCCTGTTCATCGCGCGCCAGCGCGACCCCCGCACCGGGGAGCTGGCCAAGTCGGCCGTGCGCATCTCCTTCACCGCCACCGGCGAGGCCGAGCTGACCATCGGCCCACCCGACACCGCGCCGGTCGAGCCGGTGGACGACTACCGGCTCAAGGTGCTGCGCGCGAGCAGCCGCAACACGGTCTACCCCTACGAGCTGACCGACCGGCTGGGCGACTTCACCGAGTACGACCTCGACGCCGACCACCGGCTGGTGCCGGTCGACCGGCCCAAGGGCCGCAACACCGCGGCGATCGTCGCGGGCGTCGTCACCACGCCGACCCCGCGCCACCCGCAGGGCGTCACCCGGGTGGTGCTCCTCGGCGACCCCACCAAGGCCCTCGGCGCGCTGTCGGAGGGCGAGTGCCGCCGGGTGTCGGCGGCACTGGACCTGGCCGAGCGCATGCGCGTCCCGGTGGAGTGGTACGCGCTGTCGGCGGGCGCCCGGATCTCCATGGAGTCGGGCACGGAGAACATGGACTGGGTGGCGGCCGCGCTCAAGCGCATCGTCGAGTTCACCCAGGACGGCGGCGAGATCAACATCGTGGTCGCGGGCATCAACGTCGGCGCGCAGCCGTACTGGAACGCCGAGGCGACGATGCTCATGCACACCAAGGGCGTCCTGGTGATGACCCCGGACTCCGCGATGGTGCTCACCGGCAAGCAGTCGCTCGACTTCTCCGGCGGCGTGTCGGCCGAGGACAACTTCGGCATCGGCGGCTACGACCGGGTCATGGGTCCCAACGGGCAGGCGCAGTACTGGGCGCCGAACCTGACGGCGGCGCGCGACGTGCTGATGGCCCACTACGACCACACCTACGTGGCCCCGGGTGAGGCCGCGCCACGCCGGGCGGAGACCACCGACCCCGCCGACCGCGACATCTCCGACTTCCCGCACAGCGCGCCGGGCAGCGACTTCACCACGGTCGGGGAGATCTTCTCCGCCGAGGCCAACCCCGACCGCAAGAAGCCGTTCGACATCCGCACGGTCATGCGGGCGCTCGCCGACCAGGACCACCCGGTGCTGGAGCGGTGGGCGGGCATGGCCGACGCCGAGACGGCGGCGGTGCAGGACGTGCACCTCGGCGGCATCCCGGTGTGCCTGCTCGGCATCGAGTCGCGGTCGGTGCCCCGGCGCGGCTTCCCGCCCACCGACGGCCCCGACACCTACACCGCGGGCACCCTGTTCCCGCGGTCGTCCAAGAAGGCGGCGCGGGCGATCAACGCGGCCAGCGGCAACCGGCCGCTGGTGGTGCTGGCGAACCTGTCGGGCTTCGACGGCTCCCCGGAGTCGATGCGCAAGCTCCAGCTGGAGTACGGCGCCGAGATCGGCCGGGCGATCGTCAACTTCCGCGGCCCCATCGTGTTCTGCGTCATCTCGCGGTACCACGGCGGCGCGTTCGTGGTGTTCTCCAAGGCGCTCAACCCGAACATGACCGTGCTCGCGCTGGAGGGCTCGTTCGCCTCGGTGCTGGGCGGTGCCCCCGCCGCCGCGGTGGTGTTCTCCGGCGAGGTCGACGCCCGCACAGCGGCCGACCCGCGCGTGCGGGGGCTGGAGGGCCGCGTCGCGGAGTCCTCGGGCACCGACCGCGCCGCGCTCACCGCGGAGCTGGACGAGCTGCGCTCGGCCGTGCGCGCCGAGAAGCTGGGCGAGGTCGCCGCGGAGTTCGACCGCGTGCACAGCATCCAGCGGGCGGTCGAGGTCGGCTCGGTCGACGCGGTCATCCGCGCCGCGGAGCTGCGCCCGAAGGTCATCGAGGCCATCGAGGCCCGCCTGGGCTGACACCGGTCCGCCACGCGGGGGCGGGGGCGCGGCGACGCGCTCCCGCCCCCGCGCGTCCGGGGCCGGCGGGGTGGCGGCGGCCGCGCGCGGCGCGGGCCGGGGACGCAGCGGGGCCGTTCAGCGGGGCATCACGGTCTCTGCGGGCTCGGTCCGCGCGGCCTCCCCGTCGTCGTACTCGCAGCTCAGCGCGATCTCGACGCCGATCCCGCCCGTGGCCGTGGAGGTGGTGCAGGCGCGGCCGTGGCCGTCGGCGAAGGTCGCGACGCTCACGCGGTCGGGGTCGGATTCGGGATCGGGGTCGGGCGGCAGCCCCCGCGAGGCCGGGCCGGGCGTGCGGCCCTCGGGCGGGTAGTCGCAGTCGATCGTCGTCTCGTCCACCTGCCCGCTGGCCAGCACCATCGCGACCAGGGTGCACGCGCGCCCGTGCGCGTCGGTCGCGGTGAGCAGCTGCGGCTGGTCCCAGTCCCGTTCGGGGTCGGGGTCGACCAGGGACCGCCGGTCCCGGTCGACCGGGGCGCGGTCCGGCGGCGGGGACTCGCAGTCGAGGCTGCTCTCGGTCTCGTCGCCTTCGCGGACGTACTCGCCGTCGGTCCCCGAGATGACCACCAGGGACGTGCAGGCCTCCCCGTGGGCGCTGGTGAAGCCGACGATGTCGACCGTCTCGGTGGCCTGGAGGCCGCACCCGGCGGCGGCCGGCACCACCGCCCCGATGACGAGCGCCGTCCACGCGAGGCGGAACCGTTCACGCATGTTCGCGCACCTTCCGTGCGGGGCCACGGCAGGTGGCCGTCGACCGGTGCGGCACCGCGCCGCCCGGGTGCTCTCCGTTCCCCTCACCCGATCGGTGCCGCCCGGGCGGGCGGCGCCCGGTCAGTCGAGGTACACCTCGATCCCGTAGACCACCGCGCCGAAGGCCAGCGCCGCCAGGAGCCCGGCGGCGAGCTGGAGGGCCACGCGCGGGACGACCCGGCGCAGCGGGGCGGGCGCGGCCGCGTCCCGGTGCTGCTCGCGGCGGCGCAGCACCTGCGCGCGGCTGTCGTCGGTCCCGTGCGCGACGGCCAGGTGGTCGGCGAAGTCGCGCAGGCCGTCCAGCGCGGCCCGGCCCCGGTCGCTGACGAGCCAGGCGAGGCCGTCGGACTCCTGGGCGGTGCGCTTCAGCCGCGCCTTGTCGATCTCCGACTCCGCGCGCAGCGCGGCGACGCTGCGGGACAGCTCGTCGCGCTGGGCGTGCAGCCGGTCCAGGTCCTCCTCGGCCTCCTCCAGCCGGTCGCGGGCGTCGTCCAGGGCGCGGGCGAGCCGGCGGTCCTCCCGCGTGTTCAGCATCTCCACGCCGACGTGCGCGCCGAAGAGCACCAGCGCCACCGCGATCATCCAGCCGCGCTGGTACCAGGCCGAGCCGTCGAGGGTGCCGATGTAGTCGCCGGAGACCCCGAGCATCGCCGCCATGCCGAGGATGCCGGTGCGGATGCCCACCCGGTAGCGCAGCAGGGATCTGATGGCCGCCTCCCCTCGGGCCGGGCCGCCGCCCCGGCACCGAGGCGGGTCCGGGGCTTCGGGACGGTGAGATTAGCACCGGGCCGCGCCGGACGGGCGGGAGCGGGCGCCCATTGTCCCTACGGCCGTCCGCTGTTCACCGGGTGGCAACGCGGGTGTCCGGCCGCCCCTCCGGCTTGACCTCACATCGATGTGAACCCCTAGTCTCCCGCCGTCAGCGGAAAAGCATGGAGGAGGCGGTCATGCCGGGAGTGGTGGTCATCGGGGCGGGGCCGGGGATCGGTCGGTCGGTCGCCCGGCGGTTCGCGCGGGAGGGCCTGCCGGTCGCGCTCGTCGCCCGCAGCGCGGCGACGCTCGACGGGACGGCCGGGGACCTCGCCCCCTTCGGCGTCCCGGTGTCCCGGCAGACCGCGGACGCCGCCGACGAGGCGGCGCTGCGCGCGGCCCTGGACGCGGCGGCCGCCGAGGTCGGGCCGCCCGATGCCGTCGTCTACAACGCGGCGCTCATCCGGCCGGACACGTTCGGCGGGCTCTCCACGCGCGACCACCTGGACGCGTGGGCGGTCAACGTGGTCGGGGCGTTCACCGCGGCCGCGCACGCGGCCCCGGGGATGGCGCGGCGCGGGGGCGGGACCTTCCTCGTCACCGGCGGCATGCCGGAGCCGAAGGCGGAGTACCTCACCCTCTCCCTCGGCAAGGCCGGGGTGCGGACCCTGGTGGACATGGTCGACCAGGCGTACGGTCCGGCCGGCGTGCACGCGGCCAGCGTCACCGTCGCCGGCCCGGTGGCGCCGGGCACCGCGTTCGACCCGGACGACATCGCCGAGCACTACTGGCGGCTGCACATCCAGCCGCGCGGGCGCTGGGAGCGGGAGGTGCTGTACGGCGGCTCGGCGGTCTGACCCGGCCGGCGGACCGGGCGGGCGGGACCGCGTCGCGGGCGGCCCGCCCGGAGGAGAGCCGGCGTGCGGCCGGTGCGGGGCGCGGCCGCCGTGCCCCCCGCGCGGACGCTCAGCGTGTGGCTACGGCCGGGCGGGCATCAGTGACGCCACGTCATGCCTCCGGCACGAAAATGTCACGGCGCGATGGTGACACGGCCGCACTGCCGCGTCAGGGCGTCCTCCGGTGGAATCGGAGTATGCCCCGGCGGCCGCCGGACCGGCCCCGACCGGACCGAGGCCCCGGGGAACCGACCGACCGTACGCACCAGGGAGGCGTGATGATCGCCATGCAGCACGACCGCACCGACCGGCCCGACACCGACCCCCGCACCGGACCGCACACCCCCCGCCCGGCCGGCGGCACCGGCGCGGCCGCCGCGGAGGAGCGCCCCGTCGACCTCCGGCAGGCCGTGCTCGACGGCATGGGCGGGCCGTGGGGCATGGTGTACTCCACGCTGCCGGTCGTGGGGTTCGCGGCGGCGGTGCCCTTCACCACCCTGACGGTGGCGATCGCGGTGGCGCTCGCCGCGGCCGTGGCGCTGGGGGTTTTCCGGATGTGGCGCGGCGAGGCGTTCATGTCGGCGATGGGCGGCGTGTTCGGCGTCGCGGCGGCCGGCGGCGTATCGGCGTGGACCGGGTCGGCCGACGACTTCTTCCTCATCGGCATCTGGGCGTCCCTGGCGGGCGCGGTGCTGGTCCTGGCCACACTGGTGGTGCGCCGGCCGCTGACGGGCGTCATCTGGAACGCGCTGCACGGCGGTGCCCACGACTGGCGCGGCGACGCCCCCAGCCGGTTCGCCCACGACCTCGCCACCGGCACGGTGCTGGCCGTGCTCGCCGGCCGGTTCATCGTGCGCCAGTGGCTCTACCTCTCCGGCTCCACGACCGGGCTGGCGATCGCCGACACGCTCACCGGCTTCCCGCTGACGGCCCTGGCCGCGCTGGTCGTCGTGTGGGCCTTCCGCCGCACCACCAAGCGCCTCACCCCGGCCGCCCCCTCCCCCTCCGCCGGCGCGTGAACCGCCCCGGCCCTCCGGCACCCGGCCCCCGACCGCGACGCGGTACGGGGGCCGTGCCGTGCGCCGTCGCGGTGGACGCGTCCGCACCTTGACCTCAACAATCGTTGAGGTTCTACGGTGGGCGTATCGGACGCTCCGGGAAGGCACCGCACATGACGAGGACCATCTCCACCGAAGACGCCGCGCTCGCCGCGCAGCCGGCCGCCTACTGGACCGGGGCCGCCTACGAGGCCCTCATCGCGTTCACCCGTGCGCGCCAGGCCGAACTCGGCTACACCCAGCCGCAGTTCTGGCTGCTGCGCAACCTGTCGGTGCACGACCTCGCCCCCGACGGACACGGCCGGACCGTGCCGGAACTCGACCGGGCCATGGCCGCCTACCTGCGGCCCGAGGACGACCTCACGGCGGAGGCCGAGGTGCTGCTGGAGCGCGGATGGCTCGACCGCGACGGCGAGGGGCGGCTGCGCATCACCGAGGCGGGCGAGGCGGCCCGCGTCGACCTCAAGCGGAACGCCCCGGCGATCCGCTCCCGCATCCACGAGGGCGTGGACGACGCCGACTACGTCACCGCGGTCAAGGTGCTGCAGCGGATGATCCGCAACACCGGCGGCGCGGTGTAGGGGGCAGACCAAGTACGCCGGAATAGTGGAACGGGCTGATCAGCGCCCTCGGAATCGTCAACCTGTGATGAGCTGAGTGCGTTTGGTTGCGATTCGGTGAACCGCCGCCGGTGCCCTGTTCGTCCTCGCTAGCGTGTGCCGCGTTCGGTACCCCCTGGTCGGAGAGGGCCCGCCGGTGACCTCGATCGAGCGCACGGCCTACCCCCAGTTCAAGCGACTCACCTCCGCCCGGACCCTGCACGTGTTCTTCACCCCCACCGCCGAGGAGAAGGCGTGGCCGCCGAGCGCACCCACGCCCCCGAGTCCTTCTTCGCGCTGGTCCTGGCGCTGAAGTGCTACCAGGAGATGGCGCGCCTCCCCGGCCCCGGCGAGGTCCCCGAGGTGGTGGTCGACCACGTGCGGCGCTGCCTGGAGTTGGGGCCGGGCGTGGAGCCCGACCACGGGGCCGGCCGCACCGCGGCCTGGCACCGCAGGCAGATCCGCGTCCGTCAGGGCGCCGTCTATGACCAGCGCCGGGCGCGCGCGGTGGCCGCCGCTGCGATCGAGGAGGCCGCGCGCATCAAGACCGACCCGCCCGACCTGATCAACATCGCGCTGGAGCGCCTGATCGAGGCGTCACGGGAACTGCCGGGCTTCACCACGCTGGGCGAGATGGCCGCCCGGATCCGTGCCGAAGTCAACGCCCACCCTGGCCACCCTGTTCGGGTTCGACCTGATGCCGCGCATCCGCAACTTCCGCGACCTCACCTTCTTCCGCGCCTGCGAGCACGCGCTCTACCCCCCGCGCCGGCGGCCTCTACGGCGAGGCGGGCCGCAACACCATCGACTGGCGGCTGATCGAGCGGCACTGGCGCGACCTCATGCAGGTCGCCCTGTCCATCTCGGCGGGCCGGCTGCCTTCGGCCACCCTGATGCGCCGGCTGCGCTCCAACTCCCGCAAGAACCGCGTCTACAAGGTGTTCCGCGAGGTCGGCCGGTCGGTGCGCACGGTGGCGCTGCTGCGCTACCTGGCCGACCCCGCCCTGCGGGTCCGCGTCACCGCGGCCACCAACAAGGTCGAGTCCTACAACGGCTTCGCCCAGTGGCTGGTGTTCGGCGACAACGGGGTCCTCGCCGACAACGACCCCGCCGAGCAGGGGAAGCTCATCAAGCTCAACACCCTGCCGGCCAACCTGGTCGTCTTCCACAACGCCCTGGACATCGCCGACGTCGTGCGCGGCCTGGTCGCCGAGGGGTGGACGATCACCCCCGCCGACCTCGGCGCGCCCTCCCCGTATCTGCGCGCCCAATTCACCCGCTTCGGGGCCTATGCCACCGACGAACTCGGCGTCACCCCCGAGGCGTTCAACCCCGTGCTGGCCGGGGTCGACTTCGACGGCGACCTCGCCGCCTGACCGGCGAGGAGGCGCTCCCGAGGGGGGCGGATGGCCGGAACGGCGCCGGGCGGCCCGGTGCGCTGCTAACCTCAGCTCGTCGCAGGTAGTAACAATTCACATCCGAGGAGTCACGTGGGTCACGGGTTTCCGAGCGCGAAGTTCTTCCGCATCGTCAACGAGGGCACCGGGCTGTGCCTGGCCGCCGCGCACGGGGGCACCACCCACGGCGCCCAGAAGGCCCACGACCGCCTGACCGGCGAAGAGGGCTTCATCCCCTACTCCCACACCAACGACCAGGTCCTGACCGTGCGCAGGCCCCGACACGACCGGGCCGAGGCGTGGTTCTTCTGCGAGCTGGAGAGCTACGGGGAGGCGTGGTGGCACCTGGTCAACGCCGACAAGGACATTCGCAGCGCGTTCTCCCTGCACGTCGGGCACCTGGACGGCGCCTCCAAACCGGTCGGGCTGGGCCTGCAGGGCTGGGGCCAGGAGGGCCAGACCCAGTGGACGGCCCGCGACAAGATGTTCTGGCCGGGCCCGCACGAGGACAAGGTCGCCACCCTGCTGGCCTCCGGCGACGGCGGGTACTGGGCCGTCGCGGCGGAGCGCGGGAGCGCCCCCAACCAGACGTGGCGCTTCGAGGAGGTCGACCTGCCCGGCGAGGCCGTCCCCGTGCGCAAGAAGGGCATCTACGCGACGCGGGAGGGCCAGGACGCGGGCAAGTGGTACGACGAGTTCTAGCGGCCAAGTCGCCGGTGGCACCCGTCACCTCCGAGGGGTGGGCCGGCCGCGCAGCGCGGCCGGCCCCGAGGCGTCAGGGCAGCAGGAAGTAGAACGGCTCGTCGCGGGCCGCGCCGTTGGCGCCGGTCGGCACCGAAACGGTGGTGGCGTTGTCGGCCGGGTGTAAGGCGCCTCGACCGCGCAGAAGGCCGTCTCACCGGGCCGTTGCCCCTTTCGGCCTTATCTCGTCTGCCCCCCGTGGAGGCCCTGGGTGGACCGGCGGCCGCGGCGGGCCGGGGCGGGGGTCAGCGGCGCGGGGCCGGGGGGCGCTTGCGGAGGTCGACCTTTCGGGCGGGTGGCGCGGCGGCGTCCGCCGCCGGGGGGCGGTGGGCGAGCGCGGCCGCGACCGGCGGCGTCATCGGGGCCGTGGCGGAACGCGGCGGCTCGGCGGCGACCCGCTCCCGCGCAGTGGCGGCGTGCGGCCGCTCGGCGGCCGGGGCGGGGGCCGCCTCCCGGGGCGCGTCTGCGGTGGTGGTGGGTGCGGACGCCCGCTGCCGGCGCTCGTAGCGCCGGTCGTCGATCCGGTCGCGCAGGCGCAGGAACCGGCGCGCCCCCTCGGCCCACCCGTAGACGCCGGCCATGACGATCCCCACCGCCAGCAGCGGCGAGAGCGGGCCCGAGGTCACCCACGCCGGCAGCGCCCCCACTGCCTCCAGGGCGACCAGGACCACGGGGATGCCGAACAGGCCGCCGAAGGCGCCGATCTGCACGACGCCCTTGCGCGCGTAGACGCGGCGCGCGCGCTCGCGCGCCCGCTCCCGCAGCTCCTCGGTGGGCTGCTCGGCGGCCTTCCGCAGCGCCTCGGCGAGCACCTCTTCGTCCGTAGGCTTCTTGGCGGCCTTCCGCGGCCCTTCGGTGGGCGCCTGCCCGTCCGACGTCCCCGCCATCAGCGCCCCCCACACGTGCCGCCCCCCGGCCGGTCCGGAGGGCACCCCGGATCAGGATGGTAGCGGCCCGCTCGCCGGGAACGGCCCGCGGGAGCCGGTGGGCCCGGGGACACCCGGCCCCACCGGCTCCCGGCGGCGGCACCTCTGGCAAGATCATCCGCGTCCGGCCCGAGAGGCGCGGCCGCGTGCTGGCGCGCCCGTGCAGACGAGGAGCAGCCATGACCGAGGTGCCGACGGGTGGCGCGCCCGGCGACGCCCGGGCATGGTGGAACGCCCTCGGCGACGGCGACCGCGACCGGCTGCTCGCGGAGCGCCCCGCCGACGTCGGCGGCCTCGACGGACTGCCGTCCGCCGTGCGCGACCGCGCCAACCGGGCGGTCCTCGCCGCCCACATCGCCCGTACCGGCGACCCGGGCGCGCGGGCACTGCTCACCGAGATCGGCGGGCCCGACACCGACCCCCGCGACCGCGCCCTGCTCCTGCTGTTCCGGCCGCCGAGCGCCCCCGACGCCACGGACGGGCAGCTCGCGGTGGCCTTCGGCGACCCCGACCGCGCCGCCAACGTCAACGTCCTCGTGCCCGGCACGGGCAACAACACCCGGGACCAGCGGTACCTGGTGCCCGGGATGGACATCTCCCGCCGGATGCGCCGCCGCGCCGACACGGTCACCGGCGCGCCGGGCTCCACCGCGACCGTCTACTGGCTCGGTTACAAGACGCCGGACCGGATCGTGCCGGACGCGCTGGGCGAAGAGCTCGCCCGGCGCGGCCACCCCGCGCTGACCCGGTTCCTGCACGGCCTCCGGGCGGCGCGGGCCGACGGCCCGCCCGCGTGGCAGACCGTCTACGCGCGCAGTTACGGCGCGGTCCTCCTCGGCCACGCCCTCTCCGCGACCCCGGGCTTCCCGGCCGACGCGGTCCTGGTCAGCGGCGCCCCGGGCATGGGGCGGCACGTCCAGTCCGTCCGCGACCTGCACATCGACCCCGACCGGTTCTTCGCCGCCGGGTCGCCGATCGACCCGATCGTGTACACCCCGGCGGCGGTGCACGGGGCGAACCCGGCCGCTCCGTCGTTCGGCGGCCGACGGGTCGACTCCGGGCGGATCGGGCACCACGCCTATGCGCGGGAGGACGCCGCCTCCTACATCAGCGCCGTCTACCTCGTCTGCAACCTCCTGGACCGGGTGGCCGCCCCCGCCGAACGCGGCATCGGGCGCCCGGCGCGGCTCGGCGAGTGGTGGGGGGCGGCGGCGGGGCGGCCCGTCCGCGCCGACCGGGATGCGGCGGCCGACGGGCGCGGCCACGGGCGGGGGTCCCCCCGACCGGAGCGGCGGTCCCGCCACTGAGGCCGGCCGGGCGAGGGATATCGACACGGAGGAGGACGGCATGGAGACCAAGGCCAAGGCGGCGGCCGCCGAGCAGGTCCGGGAGCGCGGCGCCGCTCTCGGCGCGCTGCTGGCGGGGCCGCTGGAGTTCACGCTCGCCGACACGGCGCGCGCCGAACCGTCGGAGGCGGGCACCGGGGACGGGGCCGTGTACACGGCGTCGGCGAACTTCGTGTACGCGGCCGGGGCGGGCGCGGCGGGCCGGGCGGTGGCGGACCTGCACGCCGCCTGGCTGGCGCGGGGCTGGCCGGGGACGCTGCGCCGCTACCCCGACGGGGCGGCCGACGCCACCGCCCGCGACCCCGAGGGGTTCCGCTACACGGCGGTCGTCCAGCGCGACGGTGCGGGCGTGGCCCTGTGGGTGGAGTCGCCCCGCTACCGCGACCCCGACCCGTCGACCCCGTTCCCCCCGCTCCGCCCCTAGCGTTCCCCCGGCTGCGCGGTGCCGGAATTCCGCCGGCTCAACCGGTGCGGAGCGCCGGGCCCGGGGCCGTGCGGGCGCGGAAGGTGCGGCGGTAGGTGTCCGGGGGGACGCCGACGACGCGGTTGAAGTTGCGGCGCAGCGTCGTGGCGGTGCCCATGCCGGTCGCCGCCGCGATGGCGTCGACGCCGTCGTCGGTGGTCTCCAGGAGCGCCTGGGCGTGGCGGATGCGCTCGGTCAGCAGCCATTGCAGCGGGGTGGTCCCGGTGACCGACCGGAAGTGCCGGCCCAGGGTGCGCGTGCTCATCCGCGCCCGCCGGGCCAGGTCCGCCACGGTCAGCGGCCGGTCCAGCCGCTCGATCACCCAGGGCAGCAGCTCGGCGAGCGGGTGGTGGCCCGGGGCGGGCAGCGGGGCGGTGACGAACTGGGCCTGGCCGCCGTCGCGGTGCGGCGGCACGACCAGGCGGCGGGCGACCGTGTTGGCGATCGACGCGCCGTGGTCGAGGCGGACCAGGTGCAGGCACAGGTCCATGGCCGCCGCCTTGCCGGCGGAGGTCAGCACGCTGCCGCCGTCCACGTAGAGCACGTCCGGGTCGACGCGCACCCGGGGGTGGCGGTCGGCGAGGGCGCGGGTGTGCGCCCAGTGCGTGGTCGCGCGCCGCCCGTCCAGCAGGCCGGCGGCGGCCAGCACGAACGCGCCCGTGCACAGGGAGGCCACGCGCGCGCCCGCGTCGTGGGCCGCGCGCACGGCGTCGACCAGGTCGGCGGGCGGGGCGGCGTCGACGTCGGCCCAGCCCGGGACGATCACCGTGTCCGCGCGCGCCAGGTGGTCCAGGCCGTGGTCGGGCTCCACCAGGAACCGGCCGACGCGCACCGCGCCCGCCCCGCAGACCGCGAAGTCGTACCAGGGATCGGCCACGTGGGTCAGGTCGGTGCCGAAGACCTCGTACGCCAGCGACAGCTCCAGGTGCAGCATGCCGTCGGTGACGGCCAGCGCGACGGTGGTCATGTCCGGAATTGTACGAGCAATGGCGTTCCGGACACTCGTCGGCGGCGCCCGGCGCCGCCATGATGATCACGACGGCGGATCGCGAGGGCGGACCGGTCGAGCGGAGGAGGACCCGTGGGAACAGGACCGATGGTGGCGGTGTACGGCGCGTACGGCCACACCGGGCGCTTCGTCGTGGAGCGGCTGCGGGAGCGCGGGTTCACGCCGGTCCTGTCCGGCCGCGACGCCGACCGGCTGAAGGCGGCGGCCGCCGCCACCGGGGCGGAGGCCCGTCCGGCGGCGGTCGACGACCCGGCGGCGCTCGACCGCGCGCTGGCCGGGACGGCGGCGGTCGTCAACTGCGCCGGGCCCTTCGCCACGACCGCCGGCCCGGTGGCCGAGGCGGCGCTGCGCGCCGGAATCCCCTACGTGGACGTGGCGGCCGAGATCGAGGCCAACGCCGACACGCTCGCGCGGTTCGCCGACCGCGCCCGCGCCGCCGGGACGGTGGTCCTGCCCGCGATGGCCTTCTTCGGCGGCCTCGGCGACCTGCTGGCCACGGCGGCGATGGGCGACTGGACGGCGGCCGACGAGGTGCACGTCGCCTACGGGCTGAGCGGGTGGCACCCCACCGCCGGGACCGTGGCCGCGGGCGCGGTCTCCCGCGAGCGGCGGGGCGGCCGGCGCGTCCGCTTCGCGAACGGCCGGCTGGAGTACCGCCACGACGACCCGCCCACCCTGGAGTGGCCCTTCCCCGAGCCGATGGGGCCGCGAACCGTCATCGGGGAGTTCACGATGGCCGACGTGGTCACCGTCCCCCACCACCTGGCCGTCCCGGAGGTGCGCACCTACATGACGGCCGAGGCCGCCCGGGAGCTGTCGGGCGCGGACGCGTCCGCCCCGGCCGGGGCGGACGGGCGCCCCGCCGAGACCTTCCTCGTGGACGTCGTCGTCCGCTCCGGCGGGCGGGAGCGGCGCGCGGTGGCGCGCGGCCGGGACATCTACGCCGTCACCGCTCCGCTCGTGGTGGAGGCCGTCGACCGCGTCCTCACCGGGCGGGCCCGGACCTCGGGCGCCGTCTCGGCGGGGGCGCTGTTCGACGCCCCCGACTTCCTGCGCGCGCTGTCCCCGCACATCGCCTGGGAGGCGCGGCCCTAACAGCGGGGGCGGCGGCCGCGCGGGGTCAGCGCCCGGTCGCGCCGTCGATCAGTTCGCGGATGATGTCGGCGTGCCCGGCGTGCCGGCCGGTCTCCTCGATCAGGTGGACGAGCGCCCACCGCACGCTGGGCGCGGGGCGGCCGGGGCACGGCCGGGGAACCGGCGCCCGGAGGTCGGCGCACCCGTCGAGGACGAAGTTGGCCCGCGCGACCGTGCCCCGGTAGCGGGCGACCACGTCGGCGGCGCCGTCCCCGGGCGCGGCCCGGAACGTCGCCGGCCAGTCGGTGACCTCCTCCCCGAGGAAGGTCGCGCGTTCGACGGCGTCCAGGTGGGTGAGCAGGCCGAGCAGGTTGGTGCCCGACGGCACCGCGGCCGCGCGGACCCCCGGTTCGGGGGCGTCCTCGACCTTCGCGGCGATCGAGGCGCGCAGGTAGTCGAGGAAGGCGCGCAGGACCTCGGCCTCGCCGGTCCCGGTCCGGGGCGGCGGGGTGTCGGCGCGGCGCGTGGCGGGGGGCATGGTGGTCTCCTTCGTCGCGGGCGGGCGGCGGTCAGGCGGTGCGGCGGACGAGCAGGACGTGGTCGGTGACCTCGGCGGTGCTCCCGTCCGGGCCGGTGGCGATCCGGCGGGGGGCGTCGGCCCGTTCGACCGTCCAGCCCGCCGGGTCCAGGGCGATCCCCGCCGCGACCTCGTGCGGCGTCGGGTGCCGCGCCTCGGGGTCCTGGTTCCACGACCACGGCGCGATCGAACCGTGGTCGACCACGAGCAGCAGCCCGCCCGGGGCCAGGGCGTGCGCGGCCGCGCGCAGGACGCCGGCCCGGTCCAGGTCGAGGGGGGTGTGCAGGTAGTGGGCGCTGACCAGGTCGAACGGCCCCTGCGGGGCGAACGCGCCCAGGTCGTGCCGCTCGGCGGCGACCCGGTCGCCCAGGCCGTGGGCGCGGGCGAGGTCGGTCAGCCGGTCGACCGCCACGGCCGAGATGTCGACGGCGGTGACGCGCCACCCGCGCCGGGCCAGCCACAGGGCGTCGCCGCCTGCGCCGCAGCCGAGGTCCAGCGCGCGGCCGGGCGGCAGGTCGGTGGCCGTCTCGGTGAGGCGGACGTTCGGCCGGGGGTCGGTGGCGGCGGGCCGGGCCGCGTAGACGCCGTCCCAGAACGCGACCGCGTCGTCGGTGCTGCTCATCGGGGTTCCTTCCGTCGGGGTGCGGCCAGTCTCGCCGGGGACGCGGCGATCCGGCACGCGTTCTTGCCGTTCTGGCAAGATGGGCCCGTGGACGGTGCGACGGAGGACGTGCTCGACGTGGTCGGGCCCCGGCTGCGCGCGCTGCGGCGCGAACGCGGCATCACCCTCGCCGCCCTCGCGGCGGCGACCGGGATCTCGGAGAGCACCCTGTCCCGGCTGGAGGGCGGGCGGCGCCGGGCGACCCTGGAACTGCTGCTGCCGCTGGCCCGCACCTACGACGTGCCGCTGGACGACCTGGTCGGCGCGCCGCGCACCGGGGACCCCCGCATCCACCTGAAGCCGATCCGGCGGTTCGGGATGGTCTTCGTCCCACTGTCGCGGCGGCCGGGCGGGACGCAGGCGTTCAAGATGATCATCCCCGCCCGGCCGGAGCCGCTCGAACCGGACCCGCAGACGCACGAGGGCTCCGAGTGGCTGTACGTGCTCAACGGCCGCCTGCGCCTCGTGGTGGGTGAGCGCGACCTGGTCCTGCCGCCCGGCGAGGCCGCCGAGTTCACCACCTCGCTGCCGCACTGGCTGGGCGGCGCCGACGGCGGCGCGGTCGAACTGCTCGTCCTGTTCGACCCGCAGGGGGTCCGCGCCCACGTCCGCCGAGGCGCCTGACCGCGCCGCGGGGGCCTAGCCCTTCGCGCGCGGCCGCGGCGCCGGTCCTCCGCCGGGGCGGCGCCCGGGCGGTAGCCCGGGGTCGCGGCGGGGGCCGCGCCCGGCCGCGTCCTTGCCCAGCAGCGCGTCCACGGGGCGGGCCGGGGCGAGGTCCGCTGTCGCGCGGGCGCCCGAGGGCAGGGACGGATCCTGCGGGAGGCCGAGGCCGAGCAGGGCGAACAGCCGCGTGGTCTCGACCCTGTCGACGCTCTTCGCCAGCTCCGGCGACCGCCGGTCGCCGTCGTGCCCGTCGACGATGTCGGTGAAGGTGATGTTGTCCTTGCCGAGCCGGCGGGCCTCCTCCTCGAACGCCTTCGCCTGGGCGTAGCCGTAGCGCGAGTCCAGGGTGAAGCGGATGACGTGCAGCGTTCCGGTGATGCCGTCGACGTGCCGCAGGGCCGACGCCCGGTGCCAGGCCGCGCGGACCTCCTCGGACGCGTCCGGCGGCCCGCCGAGGTGCATCTCGTGGGTGAGCTTCATGGTGGCCGCCACGGCGGGGTCGGCGTGGTTGGTCTCGGGGTCGAGCAGGGGGGCGCCGACGACCGCCGCCGGGAACCCCCGGGTCATGAGGAGGGTGGCGAGGAAGCCGCCGTAGGAGTAGCCGTAGGCCGCCATGCGGTCGGGGTTCACGGCCAGCCGGGGGTCGGCGGCGCCGCGCGCCACGACGGCGTCGACGGCGGCCTGCAAGTGGTCCAGTTCGGTGGTGCCGCCCTTGCCGTAGATGCCCGTGCGCCAGGCGCGGCCGTACCCGCCCGACCCCAGGTAGTCGGGGAGGACGAGCATGGCCCCCGCCTGGACGGCGGCCTCGTACAGCTTCGGCAGGGGCTGGTCGATGATGTTGCTGACCGGGCCGCCGTGCACGCCCAGGAGCAGCGGGTATCCGCCCGGGGGCGGCGGCGCCGACGGGGTCAGCACGACGGTGGAGAGCCGCCCCTCGGGGACGTCGGTCCACAGCCGCTCCACGCGGGCGTCGCGCTCGCGCAGGCCCGGCCGCTTGGCCCGGGGGAACGGGAACCGGCCGCCGCCGGTGGAGCGGTACTCCCCCGAGGTGAAGACGTTGCGCCACTCGTACTCGACGCCGCCGTCCGGGCGGGCGGTCACGTTCCGCAGGGTGCCGGGTTCCGTGGCGACGAGCGCCGGAGGGTCCTGGGGGCGGGAGAGGTCGTAGCGGTGGACGCGGTGGTCGAAGCCGTCCGAGAACGCGCCGACCACGGTCCGCCCGTCCGGGGCGTACCGGGCCTCGGTCACCCACCACGAGGCCCAGCGGTGGACGAGTTCGCCGTCGACCCCGGTCGTGGACAGCCGCCGCTCGTCGGACGGGTCGTCGGCGTCGGCCACCATCAGGCCGCGCCGGTCGGCGCCCTCGCCCTCGCAGAGCAGGAGCAGTTCGTGGGAGCGGGCGTCCGGGCTGAACTCCACCGGGATGACCGAGACCCCCTCGCGGTCGCCGACCTCGCGGACGCGGGCGCCGTCGGAGGTGCGGCGCACCTCGGACCACTCGCCGCCGATGGGGCCGTTGGCGAAGGCGACCCGTCGGCCGTCCGCGGAGAGCGCCACCGCGTGCAGGATCACGTCGTCGTCGGCGGCGATCGGGCGGACGGCGCCGTCGGCTCCGGCGACGTAGACGGTGAACCTCTTCCCGTCCGGGGGCAGGTCGCCGATGAAGTCCAGGGCGAAGGCGAACGCCCCGGCGGCGGCGGAGTACCCGCGCGGGCACCCGGGCGGCAGCCCCGGGGCGACGGGGACCTCGTCCCCGGGTGCGCTGTCGAAGGGCTGCTTGACCCAGGAGCCCGCCTCGGAACCGGGCCCGGTCGGCTTGAACCAGTACACCCACGTGCCGTCCGCCGAGATCGCGGCGTCGGTCACGCCGTGCCGGGGGTCGGTCAGCCGGCGCTGCGCGCCGGAGGCGCGGTCCCACGTGCACAGCGCCCACATGCCGGGCTCACCGCCCGGCGGATCGGGCCGGTAGCAGTAGACGCTCCGGTCCGGGTTGCCCCGGGCGGTCTTCAGGTCCGCCGTACTCCCCTGCTTGCGGGCCACCCCGGCCGCACCGGCCACCGCGCACCTCACTCCCCGTCCCCGCCGCCGGCGCAGCGGACGGCGGTCGACTCCGTTGTCGTCCCGGGCACCTTATCCGGGCCCGCCCCCGCCCCCCCGCGCCCGTCCACCGATTCCCGGCACCGGACGCCCGGACGTCCGTTGCGGCGGTCCGGCCGGGGCCGTGATCAGCGGCGGAAGAAGGCGCGCAGGCGCTGCGCGACGAGTTGTGGGCGCCGCCGTTGTCGGCGGCCGGGTGGCCCAGGCCGGGCAGTTCCCCGCGCCGGGCGTGCGGGATCGCGGAGATAGCCGGTGTAACGGGGCGTCCGGCCGGCCGGACGGCGTGTCCGCCGTTATCCCCGTGAGGGACCGGCAGTGGATGTGGTTGTATTGGCGACGCACTTCTGCGCCGGAAATGTCGGTGTTCCTGGGCGCTCGCCGTTGCCCGCCGCCCGTCCGCCGACGGCACGCCCAGTGAGGAACACCGCGATGAGCACCCCGCAGCCCTTCCCCTTGCAGCCCGCTCCGATCCACGTGCCCGACGAGGTACTCGACGACCTGCGCGCCCGCCTGGCGTCGACCCGTCCGCCGCTGGACGAGGGGAACGACGACTGGTCCTACGGCGTCCCCGAGGCCTACCTCCGCGAGCTGGTCGCCTACTGGCGGGACGGCTTCGACTGGCGCAAGGCCGAGGCCGCCGTCAACGCCTACGAGCACTACCGGGTGGACGTCGCCGGCGTCCCGGTGCACTTCATGCGCAAGCCCGGCCGCGGCCCCCGCCCCATCCCGCTGATCCTCACCCACGGCTGGCCGTGGACGTTCTGGCACTGGTCGAAGGTGGTCGACCCGCTCGCCGACCCGGCCGCGTTCGGCGGCGACCCCGCCGACGCCTTCGACGTCATCGTGCCGTCGCTGCCCGGCTTCGGTTTCCCAGGACCGCTCACCGGCTTCCCGGACGTCAACTTCTGGAAGGTCGCCGACCTCTGGCACACCCTGATGACCGAGACCCTGGGGTACGCGAAGTACGCCGCCGGGGGCTGCGACATCGGCGGGATCGTCTCCAGCCAGCTCGGCCACAAGTACGCCGACGAGCTGTACGGCATCCACATCGGCTCCGGGCTGCCGCTCGACTTCTTCAACGGCCCCCGGGCCTGGGACTTCGCCCGGAACCGGCCCCTGACCGACGACCAGCCCGCCGACGTCCGCGCCCGGATCATCGAGCTGGACCACCGCTCGGCGACCCACCTCAACGTGCACATGCTCGACGGCGCCACCCTCGCCCACGGGCTGAGCGACTCGCCCGCCGGGCTCCTCGCCTGGCTGCTGGAGCGCTGGAACGCCTGGAGCGACAACGGCGGCGACGTCGAATCCGTCTTCAGCAAGGACGACCTGCTCACCCACGCCACGATCTACTGGGCGAACAACTCCATCGCCACGTCGCTGCGCTACTACGCCAACGCCAACCGCTACCCCTGGGCCCCCGCCCACGACCGCACCCCGGTCGTGCAGGCCCCGGTCGGCCTCACCTTCGTCACCTACGAGAACCCGCCCGGCGTCCACACCGCCGCCGAGCGCGTCGCGGCGTTCCGGAACGGTCCGCAGGCCGCCTGGTTCAACCACGTCAACGTCACCGCCCACGACCACGGCGGCCACTTCATCCCCTGGGAGAACCCCGACGCCTGGGTGGCCGACCTGCGCCGCACCTTCCACGGCCGCAGGCCCTGACAGGCCCCGGCACCGCCGCCCGGCGCTCCGAAGGGAACAGCGGTATGGCGGCGCCCCGCCCATCCGGCCTGGTGACGGCCGACCACACCTTCACCGTCCCGCTCGACCACGACCGGCCCGACGGCCGGCGCATCCGGGTGTACGCGCGTGAGGTGCGCGACGCCGCACGTGCGGACCGGGACCTGCCGTGGCTGCTCTTCCTGGGCGGCGGCCCCGGCGCCGCCGCCCCCCGCCCGCTCGGCGGGGAGGGCTGGCTGCGCCGGGCCGCGCGCGACTACCGCGTGCTGCTGCTGGACCAGCGCGGCACCGGCAGGTCCACCCCCGTCGACGGCCGGCTGCCGCGCCGGGTCGGTGATCCGCGCGCCCTGGCGCACTACCTGGCGCACTTCCGCGCCGACGCGATCGTGCGCGACGCCGAGGCGATCCGCCGGGCACTCATCGGGGACCGGCCGTGGAGCGTGCTGGGGCAGAGCTTCGGCGGCCTGTGCGCGGTCACCTACCTCTCCTTCGCCCCGGAGGGGCTGGCCGAGGCGTTCATCACCGGCGGGCTGCCCGGGGTGAGCGCCTCCGCCGACGAGGTCTACCGCGCGCTGTACCCCCGGGTGATCGCCGCGAACGCCGAGCACGCCGACCGCTTCCCGGGTGACGGCGAGCGGGCCCGCACCGTCGCCCGGTACCTGCGCGACCACCGGACCGTCCTGCCGAGCGGGCGGCTGCTGACCGTCGAGGCCTTCCAGTCCCTGGGCAACCTCCTCGGCGGTACCGGGGGCGGCCGGCGCCTGCACTACCTCCTCGAAGACCCGTTCACCGGAGGGACCGAGCCGTCGGACGCCTTCCTGGCCGGGGTCGACCGCGCGCTGTCCGACATCGCCGGCGGGCCGCTGTACTCCCTCCTGCACGAGGCGACCTACGCCCAGGGGGACGGCGCCACACGCTGGTCGGCGCACCGCGTCCGGGACGAGTTCCCCGCCTTCGACGCCGCCGCTGCGCTCGATTCGGGCGCGCCCGTGCTGTTCACCGGGGAGATGATCTACCCCTGGATGTTCGACACCGACCCGGCGCTGCGGCCGTTCCGCGCGGCCGCGCACGTGCTCGCCGAGCGCGCGGCCTGGCCCGCCCTCTACGACGTCGACCGCCTGCGCGCCACCACCGTGCCCGTCGCGGCCGCCATCTACGAGGACGACATGTACCTCGACCGGGACCTGTCGGTCGCCACCGCCCGGACCATCCGCGGCCTGCGGCCGTGGATCACCGGCGACCACCGCCACGACGGCCTGCGCACGAGCGACGGGGCCGTCCTGGACCGCCTCATCGGCCTCCTCCGCGCGGCACCGTGAGGCCGCCGCCCGCGCCGCCCGAGGGCCGGCGCGCCGGGGCGGTCCAGCCTCGTCCGGCCGATGGGCGGCGGGGCGCCCCCGCGATCCCGGGTCCGGGCCCGATGATGGCCACATGACACCTGACCAGGGCGATCAGCACCCCCGCCACGAGCCGGGCCGGGGCGGTTCGGCGGCCGCGATCCGCGCCGCACTCACCCTGCCCGGCGCCGCCGGGGGCCTGCCCCACTGGGGCGGCCGCCGCCCGCGCCGCACCCCCGCCACCCTCTTCCGCCCGATCGCCGCCCCGCCTCGGGAGGTTCCGCCCGCCGAAGGGGCGTGACCGCACCGGCTCCGCACGTCCCCGGGACGGTCAGGCGGCGGTGCCGCCGTCGGACGGGGGTGCGGCGGCCGGCCGGAGCATGGCCATGGGGCCGCTGGGGATGGCGACCCGTTCCGTCGCCGCGAACCCGAACCGCTCGTACAGCCGCCGACTGCCCGGTGTGGTGGCCTCAAGGAAGGCGGGCAGCCGGTGCCGGTCGACGGCGGCCAGGCGGTGGGCGAGCAGCGCGGAACCGACCCCCAGGCCACGCGCCCGGCCGTCGACGGCGATGTCGGCCAGGTACCAGTGGTCCACGCGGGGCCGGACCGCGTCGAACCGCGACAGCGCCGAGGCCGCCGCGCCCAGGTGGCGGAGCCCGATCGCGCGCGCGTACAGCGGCAGCGCCCGCAGGCGGTGCCGGATGTCGGCGGTGCGGCGTCGGTGCGGCCCCTCCCAGGCGGCCACCCCCAGGATCGCGCCGTCGTCGTCGTCGGAGCGGGCGACGTCGATGGCGCCGCTGCGGGCGGGGCCGGTGCGCAGTTCCGCGATATGGAACAAGGTGAGCCGGTGGAGGCGGTCGCGGTCGCCGGGCAGGATGTCGTAGAGCACGGGGTCCTGCTCCAGGGCGCGGGCGATGACGCGGGCGCACGCGTCGATGTCGGTGGCGGCGGCGGTGGTGATGTGCAGGCTCATCGGTGCGGGTCCTCCTGTGGTGGTGCGGGCCCGTCCGCCTCCGGCGTTCGCGGGCCGCGTGAGCACCCGGCGGTGCGGTCGGCGGGGAGACCGGCTGGTCGGGCTCCCGTGCCCGAATGCCAGCAGCACGAGACGGCCCGCGCAAGCGGCCACGCGCGCGGCGTCGCGGCCGGTCATCGCGGGCGGTGCGGGCGGCGGAGGCGGGCGGGCGCGAGAGGGGCGCCCGCCGCTGGGGCGGCGTCCGCCCTCCCGGGTGCGCGAGGAGGGCGGCGGGCCGTCGGCCGTCAGGTGTGCAGCCGGAGCCGCTCGATCACCGTCGCGAGGTGGGAGCGCTCCTCGGCGTCCAGGCCGCGCAGCGGCAGCGGGAGGTTGCGGTGGGCGGTCAGGCCCAGGTGCGCGGCGGCCGCGGCGACGACCCGCAGACCGCCGTGCCGGGCGAACAGGTCCCACAGGGGCTGGAGCCGGCGCGACTCCTCTTCGGCCCACCGGTGCTGCCCGGCCTGCGCGGCGCGGACGAGCGCGAGCGCCGGCTCGGGGAAGGTCCCGGCGAGCACCGAGTACCAGGCGTCGCATCCCGCGTTCAGACCCCTGACCGCCGCCGCGTCTCCGCTGATCCCCACCGCGACGGTGTCGGGCAGGAGCCGGCGCAGGTGCTCGACCCGGGCCCGGGCCGATCCGGGGTCGGCGGGAAGCGGGGGGATCTTGAGGGCGGCCACCCGCGGCAGCCGGGCCAGCCGGGCGTACAGCTCGTCGGTGAAGGCGAAGTGCGTGGTGCGGGGGTTGTCGTAGACCACCAGTGGGACCGACAGGGCCGCGGTGACCTCCTCGAACAGGCCGAAGACGTCCTCGTCGGTCAGCGGCTGATAGGACACCGGCGCCAGCAGGACGCCGGACGCGCCGGCGTTCTGCGCGTCCTCGGCGGCCTGGAGCACGTGGCGGGTGCGCAGCGCCCCGATGCCGACGATGACCGGCACCCCGTCGGCGTGCTCGACCGCGAGGCGGGCGACGCGGGCTCGCTCCTCACGGGTCAGGTAGGCGTAGGAACCGGTGGAGCCGAGCGCCCCGATCGAATCGACGCCGGCGGCGGCGAGCCGGCGGACCAGCGCGGCGAACGCCCGCTCGTCGACGCCGCCGTTGCCGGCGACGGGGGTGAGCGGGAAGGCGCTCAGTCCGGTGAACACGGCGAACCTCCAAGGGGGTGCGGGTGGTCCTGCGGTGCGCCCCGGCCTCGTGCCTGATGCGGCCGGGCCGGCGGGGCGGTGGTCAGGCGGTGGTGCGGGCGCGGGCCGGGCCGAGGTAGTGCACGGTGCTCGCGTCGCAGTGCGGCCGGAGCAGGGCCCGCAGGTCGTCGGCCGCCGCCGTGAGCAGGTGCCCGTCGCGGGTGGCGGCGACGGTCTCCAGGAGGAAGGCGACGCGGGTGGAGTCCTCGGTGACGCGGGTGCGGTGGGCGTCGCGGTGGTTCCAGTGCCGGGTGAGCACGCCGGTGGTGTCGGTGTAGACGACCTCGCCGGGCTTGGGGTTCTCGACGGTACCGGGCTCACCGAGCGGGGTGAAGGACTCGTCACCGTCGGCGTGGCGGATCTCGACGTCACCGGTGACCTGGTCGAGGTCGAAGGCGCCGGCGGGCAGGCCGTGGCGGACGGAGACGGCGTTGTAGGAGTCGACGGCCGGGTTGATCCGGGGCAGGGAGCCCTTCTTCGCGAGTCGGCGGCCCAGGGCGTCGACGCTGGGCCGGACGCGGCGGGGGTTGGTGCCGAAGGCGCGGTAGGCGGCGTGCCACGCCTCGATGCGGGGGTCGTTCTCGTCGGCCGGGTGCCAGGAGCCCTCGGCGAGCCGCGCCTCCAGGTCGGCCAGGGCGGCGGTGGTGGCGGGCCAGGGTTCGCCGCCGCGCAGGCCGGTGGCGGTGACGACGGCGACGAGGGCGTCGGGGAAGGCGTCGGCGACAGCGGGGCTGATGTGGAAGGTCGTCATCGGGCGGTCCGTTCCAGGACGGCGGCCGGGGCCGCGGGTCGGGTGCGGGTGGGGAGGACGGCGGCGGCGCGGCGGACCCGGCCGGTGAGTCGGCCCGGCGCACACGCTCGGCGGGAGCGAGGTCGGCGGGCCGGGTGGTGACCGGTGCCGACGCCCGCCACCGGCGCGGCGCATGGGCGCGCGACACCGGCGCACACGCTCGGCGGTTTCGACCGGCCCCGGCCCCGGCGCCGACGTCCGGCGGTGGCGCGGCGGGCGGCGCATGGGCGCGGTCGGCGCCGGAGGCGGAGCGGTCACAGGTGGTACATCCCTTACCATCAACAGAACGACTACACCGTACAACGCACCGACCGGCCGCCGCGAACCGGCCGACCACGCGGTGCGGACCGGCGGGCCGTGCGGTGCGCCGCCCCGCTACGCGAAAGGGTGAACCCGATGGCCGAGGCCGAGGCGGCACTGCGGACGCTCGCACACAACGTCCGCGCGGCCCGCACCCGCGCCGGTGTGTCCCTGGACGAACTCGGCCGCCGCGCCAAGGTCAGCAAGGGGGCCCTGGTCGCCCTGGAGAACGCCCAGGGCAACCCGAACTTCGCCACCCTGGTCCGCCTCGCCGACACCCTCGGCGTCTCCGTGTCCGCGCTGGTGGACGGCGGCCCCCGGCAGCGCGTCCGGGTGGTGGGCGCCGACGCCGCCCCGCCCCTGTGGACCGGCGAGCGCGGTGGTGAGGCCCGGCTCATGCTGACCACCTCGGGGCCGGCCCCGGCCGAGGTGTGGCGGTGGAGACTGGAACCCGGCGAGGAGTACCGCAGCCACCCGCACCAGACCGGTGTCGTGGAGACCGTCAGCGTCACCGCCGGGCGGATGACGCTGACCGTCGGCGGCACCGAGCACGCGGTCGAGGCGGGGCAGACCGCCACCTTCGACGGCGACGCCCCCCACACCTACCGCGGTTCGGGCACCGCGACCTGCCACCTGATCATGACCGTCCACCTGCCGCCCGGCCCCGCGTGACCCGTCGGCGGGCCGGGGCGGCGGGGTCGGACGACATCCCGATCCGACTCGGTCCCGACTGGAGGACCTGATCGCCGAGGACGCCGGCGCGGCGGACAGCCTGCCGGCGGAGGTGAACAAGCTCCAGCGGGTGCGCGGGCTCCAGCTTCCGCCGGAGCTGTTCGGGGACGTGTCGGAGAAGCTGATGGCGGACTGGCGGGCCGGTGCGGTACACGCTGCTGCCGACGCTGTGCCATGTGCGGAGACGGAGATCGCCCACATGCTCGGCTTCAACCCGCTGCCACGACTGAAGAACGTCGGCTCTGAACGATCGCCCGGCTCTCCCCGCTCCAGTACGGCCACTCCTGCATCCGGCCTCCCATGGGCCTGCGGCGGCGGCGTGACCCGACCGCATCGCATCCGTCATCCGGCACGTCAGGGAATCCGGGCCTCGATGTGGGCGAGGTGGGCGGCGAGGATCTCATCGAATGCGGCGCGGCGATCTGCTCCGAGGGGGCGGATGTCGCGGGCGAAGTATGCCAGGGCGGGGAAGCTTTCGGGGTCCGCGCCGAGTACCGCGACACGGAACTGCTCCATGCCCTGTTCGTACTTCTTGGGGGTGAGGGTGGTGATACCGGCCTCGGAGGCGATCAGCGCGGCGAGGAGGATCACGATGCGGTGGTAGCGCGCCGGGACCTCCGCGTCGGGCAGGCCGGACGTGCGCAGGGCCTGCAGCAGCTCCTCCATGACCAATCGGGAGCCGGTGCCGCCGGACCCGTAGTGCCCCCACACCCCTGCGAGTTGGGGCTGTTCGCCGAAGGCCTCACGCAGGCGTAGGGCCAGGGTGGTGATGCGCTGCTTCCAGTCGCCCGCGGGGTGGTGGCCGTCCATGGCGGCCAGCAGAATCCGGTCGGCAACCGCGCGGAGCAGTTCGGTCTTGTTGCGGAAGTGCCGGTAGAGGCTGGAGGAGTCGGTCCCGAGCGCTGCGGCGAGTTTGCGCACGCTGAACGACTCGGCGTCGCTCGTGCGCAGCAGTTCCGCCGCGGTGTCCAGGATCTCCTCGGTCGACCATCGCCTGCGGCCAGTCATCCCGCCCCTCTCGTCCGTGCTCAGCCTAGCCTACGCGCTTGCCGATGCACGCACTGCGTGCATAATGAGGGCAATGCAGTGTCCGGCCACAACGCCACACCCGGAATCCGGCCGGGAGGGGAGAAGGAGACATGAGCGAGACCACGACCGCGACGCGGCCGACGGAGCCTGACTACTCGGTGATCACGACCGAGGAACTGCTCGCCTATCGCGACGCGGAGAACCACTGGCGGGCCTCCAGCGCGGCGCGGGCGATCCTCGGAGAGCCGGACCCCGGCGCCGCGATCGCCTGGCGGCAGATCGCGCTGCCCGGCCGCGACCTGCCGGTCCGCGTGTACCGGCCGGCCCCGGCGGGAGCCGCCGAAACCGCAGCCCGCACCGACCTGCCGCTCGTGGTCCACGTCCACGGAGGCAGCTTCGTGGGCACAGCGGTGCAGTGCGACTGGACCAACAGCCACCTCGCCGCCCGCCTGCCCGCCCTCGTCGTCTCGGTCGAGCACCGCCTCCTCGACGCCGGCACTCCGCTCGCGAACGCCGCCGACGACGGCTGGGACGTGGTCCAGCATGTGGTGCGGCACGCCGCGCAGTGGGGCGTCGACCCGGCGCGCGCGGCCGTCTTCGGTGAGAGCTGCGGCGCGCTGATCAGCGCCCTGACGGCCATCCGGGCCAGGGAGGCCGGGCTGGAGCTCAAGGCGCAGGTGCTGGTCAACCCCGCGGTCGACGTGACCGGGACGATGTTCGACCACCCCTCCGTCGCCGAGTACGCATACAGCCCCACCCCGGCCCTGCCGCTGCTGCGGCTGTTCCAGCGGCTCGCCGTCCCGCCGGGAGCCGACGCCCGCGCAGTCTCGCCGCTGTACGCGGACGACCTGAGCCGACTGGCTCCGGCGCTCGTGGTGGTGCCCACCGAGGACGCGGTCGCCGACCACGGCCGCCGCTACGCCGAGCGACTGCGCGCGGCAGGGACCTCCGTTCGGCTTTCCGAATACCCGGAAGCGCGGCACGCGTTCCTCACTCTGCCCGGCGTGGAACTACGAGCTGAGGCCGCCCAGGCGGAGATCCTCGATTTCCTCCGCGCGGCCCTGGCGGAGTGACGGAGGAACGACGCACCCCCCTTGAACCCGACGGCCCAGCGGTCTCCCGACTCGGCCTCGACTGGGCACGAGACGCACACGGCCACGGACGCGGACCCCGCGCCGGGATCGCCCGGCGGCGCGGCCGTCAGGTCTTCACACCACGAAGGCACGTCGAACGTCGGCGGCGGCCATCCCCGGCTCTCCCCCGAGATGGTCTCGTCGCAGCGAGGGGCGGACGTCAGCCCAGGGCGAGCCAGCGGATGCCGAGCCGTTCCACCCGGGCGGTCTCTGCTGCGTCCAGCGGGTCGCGGCCCGTGGCCTTGCGCAGGAAGCGCGGCCGGCTCCACCCGAGTTCGTCGGGGGCCGCCATCCGCTCCGCGCCGAGGAGCAGTTCCAGAACGGCGTCACCGGCCGACGGGGTGAGCCAGGGTGCGCGTCCGAGCGCGTCGGCCAGGTCCAGGCCGTGGACGGCGACTTCGACCACGCGGGTGAGCAGGAACTCCGACAGGAGCATGGCGTCACCATGGCGCGTCCGCACGGTACGGCCGGCCGGCTCGACCCGGCACAGCCGGTCCACCCGCCGCCAGGTCGCGCGGAGGTCCTCGGCGAGGGCGGGACCGTCGGCCGACTCCGCCGCCCGGTCCTGGGCCAGGGCGATCCGGGCACCGTTGGTCCGGGGCGAGAAGCGGTCGTCCGGGCGGTAGTACTCCGCTGCGGAGATCTCGACCTCGCCCGGGGCCGGCGCGTCCAGCATCCCCGGAAGCCAGTCGACCACGACGCACACGTGCCCGAGCAGGTCACGTACGGTCCAGGGGGTGCAGCGTGTCGGCAGGCCCCACTCGGCCTCGGACAGTCCTGACACCGCGTCGGTGAGCGCCCCGCACTCCCGACGGAACGCTTCGAGCACACGATCCGGATTCATGCCGGTGACGCTACCAACGGCCGGGGCGGGCACCCGGGTGCCATGACCCGGCGTCAGTACGCGGGTTCCGCAACGGCGCGGACGCGTCCGCCGATATGCGTCGTCCCGTCGGAGCCGGGGGCCGCCATGATCAGCGACCCGCTGCCCTGGGTGACCGCGACGGCCCGCCCCAACCGGTCGGCGAGCAGGAGCGCCGCGGCTCCGGTGGCCTCGTCCTCGTCGATGCCGTCGCCACGGCCCGGGAACCCCCGCGCCCGGATCCGCCCGGCGGCCTCGTCCTGCCAGGCCCAGGCGTACACCCACTCCCCCGGTTCCGGCACCGCCAGCGCGGCGACCTCCTGCGGGTCGGCGTACTGCCGCAGCGTGCGCGGTGGCACCCACTCCGCTCGCGCGCCGATCCACGTGAAGCCGTCGGCCCGGCGGACCGGGACGCTCCCCACCGGAAGCTCCAACCTCTCCAGACCGAGCAGCCAGGCCACGCCCACGAGCGGGTACCCGGCGAACGGGAGCCGCACCCCCGGCGTGTAGATGTCCACGGTGCCCCGCTGGGCGTCGTCGATGAACACCGTTTCGCTGAGCCCCAGTTCCCGGGCCAGGGCCTGCCGGGACCCCTCGTCGGGGACGGCGCGGCCGTCGCGCACGACGCCCAGGACGTTGCCGTGGCCGCCGTCCGGGTCGCAGAAGACGCGGAGGAAGAGGATGTCAGGGGTCACCCGGGCATTCAAGCAGGTCACCCGGGCCGGTGCGCCTACGGGGTGCGCACGGCCGCCGGCATCCTCCTCCCCCGCCTCGGCGAGCGCGGACCGCTCCGCCGGCAGCGTCCCGCCATCGCGGGGTCCGCCCGCCGGATCGACGTCCCGGAGAGCCGTAGGATCCCGGGATGAGTGACGACGAGTGGAACGACATCATCGATTCGGCGAGGCAGGGCGAGTCCGGCCCGTGGACGTGTCCCGAGTGCGACGAGTACGCCGTCGAGTCGGGTCAGCGGTTCGAGCAGGGCCAGGTGGTGGAGCACACGCTGATGTGCTTCGCCTGCCAGGCGGAGGTCGTCGCCCCCGCCTGAACCCGGCCGGGCCGGGAGCCGGCGTCCCCACCGGCCACCACCTGATGGCGGCTCGACCCCTCAAGCCCTCCCAATGTCGGGAGGCCCCCTGCGCGGCCAACGGGGCGGCCACGGCAGGGGGACGGCTGCGGGAGTGGCGGGGGGCGGTGTGGGGCACCTGGGCGGCGACCGCCTTGATGGCCGCGGCGATGGTGTCGGGGTGCTTGGCCACCATCTGGCTGTGGTTGGCGGGGACGGTGGCGAAGACGGTGACGCTGGGGTGGGCGGCGAGGATGGGGTCGAGGTTCGCGCGCATCGTGCGGACCTCCTCCTCGGTGGCCCCATGTGCTTGCCGGTGGCCTTGATGAACGCCACCGGGCACTGGATGCGGGTGTAGTCCTCGGCGAAGCCGGCGACGACCTCGTTGAACTCGATGTTGGCCTCGGCGGCCTGGGTGCCGGACCTGCCCCGGGCGCGGCCGTCGAAGGTGACCACGCGGTACGCGCCGGTCAGCAGGGGGAGCAGCCCCTTCCAGTAGCGCGAGTCCCGGGCGACCCACTCCGACCCCCCTCGAATAGCGTTGCAACGCAATTCAACGAGACGCTGCGTCTCGCCCCCGATAAGGTTCACTTATCGGAAGTGATGAATCCGCCTCCTTCGGATGTTCATAGTGTTGGCCTCAATCGTTTTCTGTTCGATAGTTACGTTACCAACGCTACGTAAATCCAGCCCGCAAAACGAGGTGCCCTAGTGCCGGCTCGAACAAGCCGCGCGAGTAGCGGCGAAGTGCCCCGGCGGGAGGCGGGCAGGCCTGGTAGGCGCACGGCCGGACGCCCAGGCTCCCTATGGAGCGGTAAGCCCGAAAGGGGCGAGGCGCAGGTCAGCGGGGTGCGCGGCCTTGGCGGCGATGGGCGGGTGGGGCTCACGGCAGGTGCGAGCGGTCTGTCCCGCGCCTCGGCCTCAGTTGCGTTTGCGGCCGGGGCGGCGCCGGTAGGTGGAGTTGGCGCGGATCTCTTCGGTCGCGGCCCGGTACGCGGGGGCGGCACGGGCGAAATAGTCGAAGAGCAGTTCGCGCTGCTCGGGCGTGTAGCGGTCGAGGACCGCCGCGATGTGCCTGCGGGCCGGACCGACGACCTTCTCGATCCCGGGGAAGATGTCGTCCACGGCCTCGACCACCACGCGTCGGCGATCGGCGGGGTCCGCGGTGCGGCGTACATAACCGGCCTTCTCCAGCCGGTCGATCAGGCGGGTCGTCGCCCCGGTGGTCAGGCCGGCGCGCGCGGCGAGATCGCCGGAGGTGATGCGTCCGGCCAGCGCGACGATGCTCACCGCGTACCACTCGGTGGGCTGGAGACCGGCGGCTTCGGCGGCGGCCATGCCGTGCAGGCCCACCGCGTCGAGGTACCGGCGCATGATCACGTGCTGGTCGTCGGTCGGCTCGGTTGCCATCGGCCGAGGACACCCCCTACGCTAATAGTTGCAAGAAAGCAGATAATGTTTTGAAGCAGGCATGCTTCATCTTAGCGACCACGAGGACGATGTGAACACCCAAGACGACACGGCGGCGATCACCGGGGTGATGACCCGGCTCAAGGAGACCTGGGCACGGCACGACGCCGACGCCTACGGCAGTCTGTTCACCCAGGACGCCACCTACATCACGTTCGTCGGCACGTACTACAGCGGCAGGGCCGAGATCGTGAGCAGCCACCGCATCCTGTTCGCCAAGTACCTCAAGGGCACGAAGCTGGCCGACGAGATCGTCGACATCCGCTTCTACGGCCCGGACACCGCCGTGGTCACCGGCCGTGGCGACACCTACAAGGGCGGCCGCGCCCCCGGGAAGCCCTCCAAGGTGCAGACCCTGACCTTCGTGCGCGAGGCGGACGGGCAGTGGCGCATCGCCGCCTTCCACAACACCCAGCGCAAGCCGCTCCTGGAGGCCATCTCCTTCATGACCTCCCCCGGCCTCATCCCCGCAGCGCGGTGATGAACCCCCAGTACGCATGTCCGAAGTGACGCCCGAGGAGCGGCACGACGCCGAGGCCCCCGACGGTGACCGTCGGGGGCCTGGCCGGAAGCGCGGGGCGACCGCGCCGGACGACACAGGTGTTCAGCACGCTCCGCCGGTTCGAGTGGGCCGCCTTCGGGCCGCCTCCGGGTCGGCGAACGGGGCGTCGAGGGCGTCCAGGAGAAGGCGGGCGTAGTGGTCGATGGCCTTGCCCAGGGTCTCCGAGACGCTCAGGATCTGCTCCGCTCCGGCGGTGCGAGGTTCACGACGCTCTCCTCCGGGCGGGCTGCCGGAGCTGCCCCGCGTGGATGTCGCCCACCCATTCCCAGCCAGGCTCACTCGTCGACGGCCCGGTGCGGCCGGTGACCGCGTGATCGCCGCGATACGCGCGGCGCCGCGCGGGTGCCGTGGCTCCAGGGGCCGAGGCCTACCGGCGGCCGGTCAGAGCGTCTCGCCGTAGTGGTCCCCCTGATCGCGGTACCAGCGCTCCGCCGCGTCCCTGTCGGCGCGGGCGGCGTCCAGGCAGCGTGCGCACGTGGCGCGGTCCGGGTCGTCGCGGACCACGTCCCCGGCGGTCGCCCGACGGCACAGCGGCATGGCGACGCCGTTCTTGACCTTGCCCGCCAGGTGGACCACGTGTTCCGTCGACTCGCCCATGACCGCGACGGTACGCCTTCCTCCGCGACGGCGCCGCACCCGTTCTCCAGGGGGCGTGAACGCCGTGCCGCACGGCACGCCACGGTTCGGTGGCGGGCGGCCTCGGTCGGCACCGAACCCCCGGGCGGCCCTTTCCCGCGCGTTTCCCCCGCGCGACGGAACGCCGCCGGCCTTCAAGGGCAGGCCTATTGATAAGGCGGGTGCACACCAGGGGTGCGATCACCGATATGCGGATATGCGTAATGCGTGATACGCCGACCCGTCGGCCGTCATGAATGCCGACGCCGCTCCCCCGACATCGGCCGCTCGTTCGCGACGACGGGAAGAGGGCGCCGAACCGGATGCCTGGTCACGAGGGCAAACCCCGTCAGGCAAGTCAAGACTTATCCCACCGCGAACCCGGCTGTAAGGTGTGGCGCGAATCGAAGGAGCCATCTGTTGTCGAATGTGAACGATCCCACTGTGCGCGCGGTCGAATCAGAGCGGGATCACGTGTCCTCCCTATATGAATTGCTCACCGAGCGGCTTTCCGAGGCGCGCGAACAACGGGCGCGCGTGCTGAAGGCCCCGGCGGAGAACGCCGGTGAGGCATACGAGCGGCAGGTCGCCGCCGAGCGCCTGGCCAAGGAGATCGGCCGGCTGGAGGGCGCCGAGAAAGGGCTGGTCTTCGGGCGCGTCGACTGGACGGACGGCACGGCCCTGCGCATCGGGCGCATCGGGCTGCGCACGGAGGACGACGACCTGCCCCTGCTCGTGGACTGGCGCGCCAACGCGGCGCGGCCCTTCTACGAGGCGACACCGGTCCACCCGATGGGCCTGCGGCGGCGCCGGCACCTGCGCGTCGAGGAGCGCACGGTCGTCTCGGTGAGCGACGAACTGCTGGACGGGTCCGCCCCGACCGACGACGACGTCGTGGGCGACGGCCCGTTGACCGAGGCGCTGTCGGCCCGGCGTACCGGCAGGATGCACGCGGCCGTCGCGACACTGCAGGCCGAGCAGGACGCGATCGTCCGCTCCCGCCACCGCGGGGTGACCGTGGTGCAGGGCGGTCCCGGCACCGGCAAGACGGTGGTCGCCCTGCACCGGGCGGCCTACGTCCTGTACGCGTTCCCGCGCGCCGCCGAGGAGGGTGTCCTGGTGGTGGGCCCGAACGCCCGGTTCCTCGACTACATCTCCCAGGTCCTCCCCTCGCTCGGCGAGAACGACGTCGTGCTGACGACCTGCCGGGAGCTGGCCGGGGTGACCACGGACGCGGTGGACCCGTACGCCACGGCACGACTCAAGGGCGGCGCCGACCTCGCCGACGCCCTGGCCGCCCTGCTGCGCACCCGCCAGGCCCCCGCCGGTGACTTCACCGTGCCGGTCGGCCGGGAGACCGTCCACCTGTCCGGTGAGCGGGTCGCCACGGCACGCGACGCCGCCGTGGCGGCCGCAGCGGGGCACAACCCCGCGCGCCGGGTGTTCAAGGAACTCCTGGTCGACGCCGTCACCGACGCGATGCAGCGGGACATCGGCGACGTCCTGGAGCGGATCGACGCCGATTCCGCCAGGATGACGGGCCTGGACCTCGACCGGTTCACGGGGGCCGCCCGGCGCCGCGCCGAAGGCGCGGCCGACCCGGGCCCGGCCCATGAGCTGGACGCGGACGCCATCCGGGCCGGCCTCCTCCACGACGCCGGCGTCGACCGGGCGGTCGAGGCGCTGTGGCCGCGACTGGCACCCGGTGACCTCGTGCGGGCGCTCCTGACGGACGCCGGCGCGCTCGCCGAGCACCTGCCCCGCCTGACCGCGCACGAGCGGTCCCTCCTGCTGCGCGGTCCGGACGACCCGTGGACCGACGCCGACGTGCCGCTGCTGGACGAGGCGGCGAGCCTGATCGACGGCCCTCCCGCGCGGACGTACGGGCACGTCGTCGTCGACGAGGCGCAGGAGCTGACCGCCATGCAGTGGCGGATGGTCGTCCGCCGCTGCCCGGTGCGGGCGATGACGCTGGTCGGCGACTTCGCCCAGGCGGGCCCGGTCGCGACGGCGCGCGACTGGAAGGAGGCGCTGAGCCCCCACGTCGGACCGCGGTTCCAGCTGCACGAGCTGACCGTCAGCTACCGCACCACGCAGGAGATCCTCCAGAGCGTCCGCGAACTGCTCGCGCGCATCGCCCCGGACCAGCGGCCCACGCGGTCACTGCGCAGCGGTGCGAGCCCGCGCACCGTGACCGCGCCCCCGGACGGGCTGGTCGACGCCGCCGTCCGGGAACTCCGCGCTCAGGGCGCCGCGCACCCGGGCGAGCTGCTGGGGGTGGTCTGCGCGGACACCAGGGCGGACGAGCTGGCGGACCGGGGCGTCGCCGACCACGCCCGGATCGTGCCGGCGTCCGAGGCCCGCGGCCTGGAGTTCGACGGGGTCGTCGTCCTGGCCCCCGAGGAGATCGCCGCGGCCCGCCCCGGCGGGGAGAGGGACCTGTACGTGGCCCTGACCCGGGCCACCAAGCGCCTCTGCACGATCACCTCCCGGCCCGCCTGACCCCCCGGCCGGGGCCCCTCGTGCGGGCTTCGGAGGTCAGTGCGCGTGGGCCTCCGCCAGGGAACCCGCCAGGCGCGCCGCCACCACCCCGCCGAAGGTGGGGCACGCATGGATGTCCTCGTGCGGGCGGTCCAGGGCGTGCGCGATGGCGGTGCGCGCCGCCTGGGCCGAGGCGATCCGCCGATCCAGCTCCGCGAGCTTGCGCCGGTGGAGTTCCCGCCGGCCGTCGTCGCCCGAGGAGCGCGCGACGGCGAGCGCCTTGAGTTCGCTCCGGGTGAAGCCGGCATCCCGCAGCACCAGGATCTCGCCGACCAGGACGACCGCCGACGGCTCGTAGCGCCGCCGGCCCGATACGCGGGCGGGTGCGGGCAGCACACCGAGCTCTTCCCAGTAGCGCAGGGCCGAGGTGGCGACCCCCGTGCGGCGCGCCAACTCACCGATCGTCGACCGTTCTCGCCGCATGTTGACTTCGAGCCTGAGCCGTTGACTGCGGGGCATGGCGACGACGAAGGCAGGGTTCAAGCAGCGCGTGATCGGTACGGTGGTTCGGCGGTTCGGCCGGCCCCGAGGCGTCGGCGGGCGTCTGGTCGGCTGGGTCATGGCACATCGCGGTTCCAACCGGCGGCGGAGCGGCTGGGTGGTGTCACTGCTCGACGTGCGGCCCGCCGACCGGGTGCTGGAGGTCGGCTTCGGCCCCGGCCTCGCCATCACCGAGCTGGCCCGGCTCGCCACCCGGGGCCATGTCCACGGCAGCGACCATTCCGAGGTCATGGTCCGCCGGGCGAGCCGGCACAACGCGGACGCCATCCGCGCGGGCCGGGTCGAACTCGTTCGGGCCCCGGCGGAACGGCTCCCGGCCTTCGGTGAACCCTTCGACGCCGTCCTCGCCGTCAACACCGTGGGATTCTGGCCCGACCCGGCGGAGCGGCTGCGGGATCTCCGGTGCCTGCTCAGGCCGGGCGGGCGCATCGCACTCGCCTCGCAGCCCCGCTGTCCGGGCGCGGCCCGTGCCACCACGGCACGGGCCGCGGTGGAACTCCAGGACCTGCGCGCCGAGGCGGGCTTCGCCGGGTTCCGGACCGAGACCCTCCCGTTGGACCCGCCGGTCGCCTGTGTCGTGGCCGTCAACCCGGCCCTCGACCCCCGTGGCCAGGGCGGACAGGACGGGTGACCCCCGGGTTACCTGACTCACCGCGTGCGAGCGCGGGGGCTACGGCCCGCGCTCGCCCTTTGCGGACCGCCGCGGTCCGTGCCCGCCGCGCGGGCGGCCTCCCGACCCCTCAGGCCGGGGCGGCGTAGCGGGCGGCGAGGGTCGCCGCGCGGTCGCGCAGGGTGGTGCGCAGGGACGGCGGGGACAGGGCCTCGGCGTCCGTGCCGAGCCGCCACACCGCCCACTCGGCGTGCCGCGCGTCCTGGAAGGTGACCTCCAGCCGCAGCCGCCCGTCCGCGTCGGGCTCCTCGGCGCGGACGGCCAGCGCGCTGCCCACCAGCTCCTCCCGCCGCTCCGGGGCCACCCGGACCAGCGTGGTGATCCGCGCGCCGGACAGGAAGCGCGCGCAGCGCTCCCGCCAGACGCGGTCCAGGTCGACCCGCTCCGGACGCTGCGCCGGCTCGGGGAGTTCCTCGGCGGCCAGGACCCGCGACAGCCGGTAGGTGCGGTCCTCACCCGACCGCGTGGCCAGCAGGTAGCCACGTTCGCGGACGGTGACCAGGCCGATCGGGTCGACCGTGCGCCACTGCGGCTCCCGGCCCTCCGCCGCGTAGTGGATGCGGAGCCTGTGCCCGGCGAGCACGGCGCGCCGCACCTCGGCCATCGCGTCGCCGGGCGGCTCCCCGGCGGCCGTCCGGCGCGGGAGCAGGTCGGTCTCCGGGTCGACGAGGAACCGCCGCGCCGCGTCGCTCGCGGTGTCCCGACTGCTCTCGGGCAGCGCGTCGACCACCTTGCGCATGGCCGAGGCGAGCGCCGGGCCGAGGCCCAGCACCGGATCGCCGCCCCCCGACCCGGCGGTGAGCAGGGCGACGGCCTCCTCGTGGTTCAACCCGGTGAGATCGGTCCGGAAGTCGGGCGAGAGCACGAACCCGCCGTGCCGGCCGCGTTCGGCGTAGACCGGGATGCCGGCAGCGGACAGCGCGTCGATGTCGCGCAGCACGGTGCGGGTGGACACCTCCAGCTCGCGGGCCAGCGCGGCCGCGGACAGCCGGCCGCGTCGGCGCAGCAGCAGGACCAGGGAGATCAACCGGTCGGCGCGCACACCGGAGATCCTAGGGGCCGCGCACGCCTCGCGGCGTCGCGAGGCGGTCCCGGTGGTCGGTGCGCGGCGATCGGCTCGGTGCCGGGATCGAGGGGCGGCGCGGCTCCCTGAGCAGCGGGATCGGTGGCCGCCGTGCCGCCGGGGTTCCCCTGCCGCCCGTCCGCGCGGGATCTCGGGTGGATATACGACCAAGGGTGTCGTGATTCGTTGGGAGGCTCGTCGGCACGGCCCCGGAGGCGGTGGACGCCGGTCCGGGGGACGTGGCATGTCCGATGAGTCGAATGGAACGAACTGATATGGCGATCGAGCGAACAGCGGTCAACCCGGTGGCGTGGTCGGAGCAGATGGGGTTCAACCAGGGCGAGGTCGTCGCGGGGCACACCCGGACCCTGTACTGCTCCGGGCAGGCCGCGACGGGCGACGACGGCGCGCCCCGGCACGCCGGTGACATGGCGGCGCAGGTGGCGCTGAGCGTCGACAACCTGGAGGCCGTGCTCGGCGCGGCGGGCATGTCCCTCGCGAACCTGGTCCGGCTCAACGTCTACACCACCGACGTCGACCTGCTGTTCCAGCACTACGGCGTGCTGGCGTCGCGGCTGGGCGCCGCCGGGGTGGCGCCGCCCACCACGATGCTCGGGGTGACCCGGCTGGCGATCCCCGCGCTGATGGTCGAACTGGAGGGGATCGCCGTCGCGTGAGGCGGCGGCCGCGCCGCTCGCCCGGCGCCGGAGTCGGCGCCGGGCGAGCGGGCGGGGTCGGTGTCCCGGGGCCAGCGGGCCGTGTCGGCCGCGTTCGGCGTAGCCCGGGACGCCGGCCCCGGCGTGCCCGCCGGCCCCCGTCCCCCCCGGGGGCGCGGTCCGGTCGGCGGGCCCGCCGCACCCGGGAGGCGGCGCGGCTCGGGATCAGGCGGCCTCGCCCGGGTCGCCCTCCGCGCCGTCCGGCACCGGAGGGGGCGCCGCCGGGCGCGCCTCCGTGATCGTTGGTCGTCGCCATGGAGGCCACCGTGGCGCCCTGACCTTGGTGTTCGTCGTGTTCCGGGTGAGAACCGAGTGGGAGCCGCCGTCGGTACCGGCGCTCCCCCGGGGCGCTCGGCGCCTAGCGTTCGACCACGTGCGGTTGTATTGGCCCCATGGCGTACAGGGGTGTGCTGGGTCTGGCCGCCGTGGTGCTCGTGGTCTGCCCGGGGTGCTCCGGGGCGGGTGAGGGGGCGCCGGCGCCTTCGCCGACGCCGAGCCCGACGGCGACGGCGCCCACGGCGAGTCCCACGCCCTTCGACAGCGGCTGCGGGATCGGCATGCCGCCGCTGCCGAACCGGGAAGCCCCTCCCTACGAGGGGCCCGGCCCGCATCTGGTGATCATCGGCGAGGACTGGAGCCCCGAGTGGGACCTGCAGACGGCGGGGATCACCCAGTACTCGCTGCCTGAGGAGTGGCGGGCCTATGACGAGGAGGGCCACGAATGGGACGTGTCCTCGGGAGGGCTCTACGTGTGCCTGACCGACCTGCGCCAGCGGGGCGATACGCCGATCGGCACCTGCGAGTGGGAAGGGGCGGGCGCCAGTGACGTGTACCCGGCGACGTACACGTTCGAGGTGTCCGAGGCCAGGAGCGGCCGCGAGCTGGCCGCCTTCGACCTGGACTCCGATCTCGACGCCGACCTGTCGTGCCCGCCCTCGGTGCTCGTCCACCCCGGCGGCAGCGGTCCCGACCTGGCGCAGGGCGTCTCGGACGAGGCGCTGGCCGCCGAACTGGGGCCCTTCGTGAGGGCCGAAGCGGTCGGCCGCGGAACCTGAGGAGGTCGGCTCCCACCCCGCCGGCGACCGCCGGGACGGGCGGCTCCCCCTCGCCTGTCCCCGCCACGGCAGCGCCGCGGCCCGGCCCGCCTTCGGTCGGTGGAGCGGGGGGATCTTGTCGGTCGGGGGCGGTAGAAACGGGGGACCTACCCCTCATCTGCTGCGAGGTTCCTCCTGATGCGTCCCGCCCTGCCCCTCCCCCCGGCCGATGCCGATGGGGACGACCGCGTGCCCGGCATGCTGCTGGTCCGCGCCGACCACGACGACGACGCCTGGCGCGACGTGCTGCACCGCATGGGCGACCTGCCCGGCCTGGTCGCCCCGCCCCCGGACGGCGCCCCCGCCTCCGCCCCCGTCCCGGAGGAGGGGGCCGTCCCCCGGCTCCTGGTCGTGGTGGACGACCCCGCCTGGCGGGGCGCGACCCCCGAGGAGGTCGGAGCGGCCCTGGGCGCGGACGGGACGTGGGTCCCCGATCTGGTCCTGCTGGCCACCGACCGGACCGCCGCCGACCCGGAGCTGCGCCCGCTGCGGGCGTTCCGCACCGCCGGCGAGGGGGACGCGGAGGTGTTCCGGATCACCCCCCTCCAGGCCGCCCTGACCTACCTGCTCCTGCACCACGACCTGGACTACGTCTTCGACGACTTCGCGGAGTGGGGGTCCGTGCACTCCGAGTGGGAGCCCGAGGAGGACGACGGCCCCGATGACATCGAGGCCGGCCTGCCCGACCCCGTGGGCGCCCACCTGGAGCGGCTCGACCCCCGGCCCCGCTACACGCCCCCGGCGCGCGCGCTGCCCCTGCTCACCCTGGAGGAGGACGTGTACCCGATCGTGCGCACCGACTTCGGCGACGACGCCGCCTGGGCGGCGCTCCTCGACGCGGTGTACCGCCCGGGCGACCCCGGCCCCATCGAGGACTACGCGGACTACTTCGACGCGGTGGACGACCCGGCGTTCGCGAGCGCCACCCCGGAGCAGGTGCTGGCGGTGCTGAACGAAGCGGACGACGTGGTCCTGCTGGCGGACGCGGAGGCCATGCGCGACCCCGCGCACCGCGTCCTGGTCGTGTGCCTGGACGGCCGCATCGGGACCGCCTTCCGGCTGGACCCCCGCCAGGTCGGGCTCATGGTGGTCAACCTGTCGATCGGCAACCAGGACGTCGAGGACTACATGGACGACGGCACGCTGCGCGCCATCGGCCTGATCTCGTGGTGACCGGTCCCTGAGCGGTGACGGGCCGACCCGCCGCGCGCCGACGGCGCGCGGCGGGTGTCACCGGGGGCCGGGGAGCGTGGCGGTGATGATCCTGCGAAGGGCGTCGGGCGGCGGCGGGGCGCCCGTGCGGTCGGCGAACAGCAGGTGCGCGGCACCGATCAGGGTCGGTGCGAGGGTGTCGACGTCGGTGTCGGCGGGGAGGCGGCCCAGGTCGCGTTCGGCGGAGAGGTAGCCGGCGGTCATCGCCGTGGCCTCCGCCAGGATCGGGATGCCGGTCGGCCGGGCGTCGCGCAGCCGGGCGCGCAGGCCGTCGCGGGAGGTGATCAGGCCGACGATCGCCACCGCGACCGGCCCGAAGAGGTCCGTCAGCGCCCCGGCGAGGTTGCCGGCGACGGTCCCGGTGCCCGCCGCGCCGCGCAGGGCGGCCGCCGCGGCGTCGACCCCCGCCGCGCGCAGCAGCACCAGTTCGGCGAGGAAGGCGTCGAAGTCGGCGAAGTTGCGGTGCAGGACGCCCTTGGCGCAGCCGGCCTCGGTGGTGACCGCGCGGCTGGTCAGCGCGCTCGGCCCGTCGCGCAGCAGGACGCGCTCGGCGGCGGCGAACAGCTGCTCGCGCGCGTCTGGCATGGCCACGCCCGTCGGCATCGCTCCGTCCCTCCCTATCGTCCGCCCGTCGCCCCATGATCCCAGAGTGGGCACCTGCCCACTTGTGGAGTGGGCGACCGCCCATTTAGAGTGGGCGCATGCCCACTCTAACTCCGGAGCCCTCCGTTCCCCCCGAACCCCAGCCCCACCGGGCCCGCGCCATCGCCGAGTCGTTCGGCGCCGACCCCGGGCTCTACGACCGCGCCCGGCCCCGCTACCCCGACGCGCTCGTGCGCCGCATCGTCGCCGAGAGCCCCGGCCCCCGGTTCCTCGACGTCGGCGCCGGGACCGGTATCGCGGCCCGCCAGTTCCAGGCGGCCGGCCGGAGCGTCCTCGGCGTGGAGGTCGACCCGCGCATGGCCCGATGGGCCCGGGAGCGGGGGCTCGACGTCGAGGTGGCGGCCTTCGAGGACTGGGACCCCGCCGGCCGGACCTTCGACGCCGTGGTGTCCGCCCAGACCTGGCACTGGATCGACCCGGTCGCGGGGGCGGCGCAGGCCGCCCGGGTGCTGCGCCCCGGCGGGCGGCTGGCGGTGTTCTGGAACGCGGGCCGCCCGTCGGCCGGGATCGACGACGCCTTCGCCGAGGTCTACCGGCGGCTGCTGCCCGACTCGCTCGCCGCCCGCCAATGGGCGTCCGGGGCCGGCGGCGCGTACGCGGCGCTGAGCGACAGGGCCGCCGACGGCATCCGCGAGGCGGGCGGATTCGGCGCGCCGGAGCCGTGGCGCTTCGACTGGGAGCAGGTCTACACGCGCGACGCCTGGCTGGACCAGCTGCCCACCACCGGCGGGCACACCCGGCTCCCGCCGGAGGTGCTGCGGGAGGTGTTCGCGGAGGTCGGCGCCGTCATCGACGCGGCGGGCGGCCGGTTCACGGTGCACTACACGACGGTGGCCCTCACCGCGGTCCGCGCCGGCTCCCCCGGCCGCGAGGCGCGGGCGGAGTGAGGCCGGAGGCGGCGGCGCACGGGGCCGGGGGGCGTGCGCGTGGACGGCGACCGCGCGGTCAGCGGTCGCCGCCGGGCGCCGGCCCCGTCGGCCCTTTCTCCCGGTAGACCAGGAGTTGGTGGCCGGGCACGCCGGCGACGTTGAACGCGTGGAACCCGATGCTCAGCAGGCCCCGGTCGGGGTCTAGCGCGGACGGACGCGGCGGTCGGCGTGCAGAGCGGGCGGCGGGCGCGCGGGGGGTTAGAGTGCCCGTGCCGACGGAGTCGGCCGCCGCCCCCCGACGGAGGAGGTCGCAGATGACCGGCCCTGGCACCCCCGCCGCCGACGGCGGCTGGGACCCCGATGACACCCTGCGCCGCGCGCTGTGGATCGGCGGCGGTCAATGGGCGGGGAAGTCGACCGTCGCCCGCCTCCTGGCCGTCCGCCACGGCGTCACCGCCTACCACTACGACTACCACGACGCCCGCGGGCACAACGATCGGCGGATCGCCGACCGGGTCGCCCGCGGCGCGCCCGCCGCCGATCCCGACCCGGAGGCGGTGTGGGTGCGCCCCACCCCGGAGGAGATGGCCGCCGCGACCCTGGCCGGGTTCCCGCAGCGGTTCGCCTGGGCCCTGGACGACCTGCGGGCGCTCGTTTCGGGCCACCCGGTCATCGCCGAGGGGTGGGGTCTGCGCCCCGAACTCGTCGCCCCCCTCATCGACTCCCCGCGCCGCATGGTCGTCATGGTGCCCGCACCGGAGTTCCGCCGCCACCAGGTCGACGCGCTCCCCCGCGCCGCCGCGCTCGGGAACGGGGTAAGCGACCCGGAGCGCGCCCAGGCCAACCGCCTCGCCCGGGACCGCATCGTGGCCGAGGACGCCGTCCGCGCCGCCCGCCGGCTCGGCATCCGCGTGATCGAGGTCGACGGTTCCCGTGGTGCCGACGCGATCGCGGAGGACGTCGCCGACCACTTCGGCCCCTACCTCCCGCGGCGGTACGGGGCCTGACCGCCCGACCACCGCGGCCCGGGGTCCCGGAGCCCCACCGCCTGCGCAGATCCGGCGCGGGCACACTCCCCCGTCAGCCGCGCCCGGCGCTCACTGCCCCCGGCCGCTCAGCACGCTGTCGACGGCGGCGAACAGGGTGGCGGTCTCGGCCTCGAGGACGGACTCGGAACCGGGCAGCGCCCTTTCCACCGCGAGGCCGTTGACGACGGTGAGCAGGAACCTCACGCGCTGGGTGGTGTCGCCGGCGGGCAGTGCCCCCTCGTCGGCCAGGACGGACAGCCAGTGCGCCACGCGGTGCTGGATCTGCCGCTCGATGGAGAGGTACGCCGCCCGGGACTTCTCGGTCGGCTCGGGGGTGATGAGCGTTTCCAGGATCGTGGCCCAGGTCCGTCGTGCCCGCTCGCCGGTGCCCACGGGCGCGAGGATCTGCCGGAGGCAGTTGACCAGCCTCTCCCGCGCGGGCAGGGCCGTGTCGTGGATGGGATCGCCCGGAAACGCCTTCTCGTAGATGCCGGCGAGCACGGCGTCCCGCAGTCGGTCCTGCGTCGGGAAGTGGTGCCGGAGCGAGCCGGTACTCACACCGGCCTTGGCGGCGACCGCGCGCACGCTCAGCCGGGCGGTCGGATCCTCGCTCAGCATCGTCGCGGCGGCGATGAGGATCTTGTCGCGCGTCGACGGCTTCGCGCTGGTCGATCGGTTCATGGCACCTCCTCCGCCCACGATACCAACACGCCGTACTAGCACACTGTGTTAGTGTCGCATCGTCGCTAGCACAGTGTGTCGGTCGCGTGGTGCCGGGCGCGGACTCGGCGCTTCACCGCACCTGTCCGCTCGCCGCCGCAGGCGACCCGATCCCTATCGAGAGGGCACCATGACGATCCGCGACCCCGACCTCGCCCCGCCCCCGCCCAGCGGCGGCCCGGCGCACTCGACCCCGCTGGCGGAGCGATCCCTGGCGCCCGATCTGGCCCGGGGGATGATGCTGCTGCTGATCGCCCTGGCCCACACCCCCTATTTCCTCTACGCCGCCCAGGCGGGTTCGGTGGGCATGCACCCGGCGGTCGGAGGGCTCGCCGACCGGATCGCCCAGGTGTTCACCGTGATCGTGGTGGACGCCCGCGTCCACACCATGTTCGGCTTCCTGTTCTCCTATGGCATCGGGCAGATGTACGCACGCCAGACGGCCAAGGGCACCGACGCGGCACGGGCGCGCCGGCTGCTGCGCCGGCGCCACCTGTGGATGATCGTGTTCGGGGCGGTGCACGGCCTGCTGCTGTGGCAGGGCGACATCATCGGCGTCTACGGTCTCATCGGCCTGGTCATGGTGCCGCTGTTCCTCGGCCGCTCGGACCGGGCGCTGAAGGTCTGGATCGGCGTCCTGCTGGCGCTGGGCGCACTGATGACCTTGGCGAACGTGCTCGTCGCGTCCGATGGCGGCGGTGCGCTGGCGGTCGAGATGCAGCGGGCCGGCATCGCCGAGCCGTCCTACCCGGCCTCCGTGGGGGCGCGGCTCTCCGTGTGGACGATGCAGTTGTTCACCGGCCTCGCGACGCTGGCGCTGCCGACGGCGTTCCTGATGGGCGTGCTGGCGGCGCGGCACCGGCTGCTGGACGAGCCCGGCCGGCACCTCGTGCTGCTGCGCCGGCTGGCCGTGTGGGGGATCTTTGCGGGGTGGGCCAGCGGTGCGGGCCTGGCCCTCCGGCACATCGGTGTCATCGACGTCGGGCCCGTGTCGGCGCTGACGGCGGTGCACTTCTTCGCCGGCGTCTTCACCGGCGTGGGGTACGCGGCGCTCTTCGGGTTGCTGGCGCACCGGGCGCAGGGGCGCGCGGCGGCCACGGCACGGCCCGTGCGGTGGTTGGCCGCGCTGGGCCGGCGGTCGATGAGCGGATACCTGGCGCAGTCGCTGGTATGGGGTCCGGTCCTGGCCGCCTGGGGGCTGGGCGTGGGCGCGCACCTGTCGAGCTGGTCGGCGTCGGTGGTGGCGGTGGCCACCTGGACGGTGACGGTGGCCGGTGCGGTGGCGCTGGAGCGGGCGGGCCGACGGGGCCCGGCGGAGGTGCTGCTGCGCAGGTTGACCTACCGGGCGGCGGGCACGGGCTGAGCAGGCGGTACCGGTCGGCGGGGCGGCGCCGCCGTCCCCCGTCCGGCCCATCACCGTCTGCGCTCCATCGGCCCCGCTCCGGTTCGCGGACCGCGCGACGCCGTCGTGAGCGCGGCCGCCCCCGGCGCCTCGGCCACCGTCGGTGGTCCGACCTTCCGGGCGGCCCCGCTCTCGATGCGGAGCCGCCCGATCGGGCCGCCGGATGGGGTGCCGAAGCGCCGGGGGCGGCCGCGGTGGATGCTTCTGGAACAGCGAGCGGCCTCTCCCCTACCGTGCCCGCCTGCGGAGCGGCGCACAGTACAGGGGCGCGGTCGCGAGCCCGGCATGATCCGGAGAGCACGACTCAGCGGCGCGGGGCGGCGCAGTAGGCGGCCAGGACCGCCATGCCCACCGCCGCCTGGGCCGCGAGCAGCGGGGCGGTCACCCCGCCCGCGAACGCCAGGAGGGCGGGCGCGCAGCCGAGCAGGGCGATGTCGGCCCCGGTCAGCGCCCACACCAGCGGCCCGAGCGGCACCGGACCCAAGGGGGTGTCCATGACGGGCAGCGTGTGCTCGACCGGTCGGCGCCGCGCCATCCGCAGCGCGCCGGCCGCCAGCGCCGGGGCGCACAGCAGACCCAGCGGCCAGAAGGGCCCGCCGGGGACCGCCGCGTCCAGCGCGGCCAGCGCGAGGGTCAGCCAGGCGCCGCCGAGCAGGGCGGGCAGCACCGCCCGCGCGGCGAGGAGCGCGCGCGGGCCGGCCCCGAGCAGGCGGGCCAGGGCGGCGTCCCCGGCGTCGCGCCGGGCGCCCGCGGTGCCCGCCGCCGCGACCGCCGCCGCGCCCGTGGCGAGGACGACCAGCGCCCCCGCCACCCCGCCGCCGGCCTGCGCGGCCAGGGCGGGCAGAACGGCGGCGGCCGCCATCAGCGCGAGCCGTCCCGGCCGCCGCGCCAGCCGCCGCCAGTCCAGCCAGGCCACCGCCGCCGCACCGCGCAGCCGCGCCGGCCACGCGCGCGACCGCAGGACGCGCGTCCGCCAGTGGGCGTCCTCGGCGATCCAGGTCAGCGCGCTGGGGTCCATGAGGGCGACCGCGCCGGTCGCGAGCCCCGCCCGGGTGGAGGCGTCGAGCACCGCCCGGGCCGGGATGCGCGCGACGGCCGTCCAGGCGCGGCCCGCGAGCCCGGCGGCCACCGCGGCCGAGGCGGAGGCCGCCGCCGTCCACGCCGCCAGGGAGGCCGACCCGATGCCGACGAGCACCCCCTGCCCCGGTCCCGCGGCCATGGCCGCCGCGACGGCCGCCACCACGACGAGGGCGGCGATCACCGCGACGAGCCGGCCGTCCCAGGACGCGGACCCCTGCGCCAGGACGGCCGTCGCCATCCCGCCCAGCGCCCACGACGCCCCCAGCACCACGGCCGCGAGCAGCCGGAGCGTCAGCGCGTCGGGCGCGCCGAGGGCGCTCAGCAGCGCCAGCCCGACGACCGCGCCGATACCGACGGACACCGCGGCGAGGACGAGCAGCGACCGGGCGAGCACGCCCCGGCGCGGCAGCGGGGAGAGCACCAGCCACGCCGCGTCCGCGGGCGGCACCGCCACAGGCCCGAGCACGCGCGCGAAGACCAGCGCGCCCGCCAGCAGCAGCGCGGTCAGCGCCAGGCCGGCGCCCGCGCGCGCCGGGTCGACGCCGTCGGGCACGGCCGCGACCGCGCGGCCGACCATCGGGGCGGCCAGCACCACCAGCAGGCCGGCGGTCATCAGGGCCATGTAGCGGTCCGACCAGGTGCGGTGGCCGCGCCCGCGCGCGCGCACGAACGCCCTGGCCTGCGCCACCCCGCTCACGCGGCGGCCGCCAGGGCGACGCGGCGGGCGCCTTCGGCGAAGCGCGGGTCGTGCGTCACCATCACCACGGTGCCGCCGTCGGCGGCGTAGGCGGCGAGCAGGTCGGCGAGCCGGTCCCGGAACGCCGCGTCGAGCCCGCGTTCGGGCTCGTCCAGCAGCAGCAGCCGGCTCGGCCGCAGGAGCGCCATGGCCAGGGAGAGCCGCTGGCGCTGCCCGGTCGACAGCGACGCCGGGGCCCGGTCGGCGCAGCCGCCCAGCTCGAACAGTTCCACGGCCGCGCGCACCTCCATGCGCCCGGGGCCGTGCACGGCGCGCATCAACTCCAGGTGCTCCGCCACGCTCAACCCCGGGTACCAGGCGGGTTCGTCGCCGACGAGGGCGACGTCGCGCCAGAAACCGGGTTCGTCCACGGGCGGGCGGCCCAGGACGGCCACGCTGCCCGCGGCCGCCTGCTGGAGCCCGGCGAGGCAGCGCAGGAGGGTGGTCTTGCCGGCGCCGTTGGCGCCGACGACCGCCACCACCTCCCCGGGCTCGACGGCGAGGTCGACCCCGCCCAGGACCGGTACGCCGCCCAGTTCCACGCCCACATCACGGGCGTCGATGATCATTTCGGTCACCGGCCCAGCCTAGGGCGTGGGCCGCTGTACCACGCCCCTCGGGATCGCGGGGCCCGGGCGCCCGGCGGCCCCGGGGGGGCGGCGGGAGGTCCCCGACGGCGTCGACTCCCCCGCCCGCGCGCCGACCGGCCCCGGCCCTCAGGCGCCGAACCTGTCCTCGATGTCGCGGGTCAGCATCCGCAGGACCTCGGCGCGGTCGGTGCCGGAGGCGTCGGCCACCATGCCGATCAGCGTCTCGATGGCGTACAGGTAGGCGCCGGTGCGCCGGGACTCGGCCCGGTGCGCGGCCGCCAGGCCTTGGTCGATGCTGGCCTTCTGCTCGGCGGTCAGGCCGGGGACGCGGATGCGGACCGGGTGCCGGTCGGCGGCCGCGGCGGCGGCCTGGATGCGCCGCTGCGGCGGCAGTGAGGTGTCGGCGAGCGCGGTCAGCTCGCGGATGAGGGCGCCCGCGATCTCACGCGCGGGTGGCGGGGTCTCGCTGTTGCTCGTCATGCTCCCAGCATGCCCGCGCGGGCCCCGGTACACCTGTCACCGGAGCCCGCGCGTCGGCGCGCGACCCGGCCCGGGGGAGCGGGCATCACCGCGTCGAGCCCCCTCCGACACGACCGACGGCACGGAGATCCACGTCTACGCCCAGGGCGCGGACGGCGGCCCGGTCCACAAGGAGTCCGCGCCCAACTCGTCAGGCAACTACGACATCCCGCCGCCGGGCGTATCCCCCGCGGCCGTGCTCATCAGCGGGCTCGCCAGGGGGTCGGGCGGCGGCCGAGGGTGGTCTCCCCCGGCCGCCTCCCTTCCTCGCCCGGTCCCGGGAGGCGCCCCGGCTCCGGGCGTCGGCGGCTCAGGCGGCCAGGGCGCGGCGCAGGACGGCGCCGAGTTCGGCGAGCTGCCGCTGCGACACCTCGGCGCCTCGGCCGCCCCGGCGCGCCCGGTCAGCCCAGCCGGCCCACCGGGTCCTCCCCCGTCCGCCACCACACGCCGAGCCGCTGCCGCGCCACCCGCCATCCCGCCTCGGTCCGCACGAAGTCCCAGTCGTAGGGGCCGCCCATCTGGTAGGGCCCGTCCGGCTCCGCCTCCGCGCCGACCGCCGTGAACCACATGTAGCCGATGCCCGTCGCGCGGTCCCCCGCCACGGTGAACGCGGTGTTCAGCAGGTGGTGCTGCATCCGCGCGTACGCGGCCTCCGCGTCGTGCACCACGCGCCGGATCTCGGCCCGCCCGCGCACCGGCCCCCACGGCCCGAACTCCAGGACGGCGTCCTCGGTCCAGCAGGCGATCCAGGTGTCCCAGTCGCGCGCGTCGAGCGCGCGCCAGCCCCGGACCAGCAGCGAACGCAGCGCCTCCGTGTCCGTCAGGAGGTCGAGCCGGCGCTCCAGCAGGTCGAGCCGGCGCAGCACCTCGGGCCCGGCCGGCCGCCCGCCGTCGGCAGCCGCGCTCACTGGGCACTCCCCACGGGCCGCAGGACGATCTCGTTGACGTCGACGCCGGGGTCGGCCGACACCGCGTAGGCGATGGCGTCGGCGACCGCCGCCGCGGGCAGCGCCACCGCGCGGTAGGTCCGCATCGCCTCCCGGGCGTCGTCGTCGGTGATGTGGTCGGCCAGCTCCGACTCGGTCACGCCGGGCGAGACGAGCGTGGTCCGCACCGTCCCGCCGGACTCCTGGCGAAGACCCTCCGTCACCGCGCGCACGGCGAACTTGCTCGCGCAGTACACGGCCGCCGTCGGTGACACCTCGTAGGCGCCCACGGACGCCACGTTCACCACGTGCCCGGAGCCCTGCCGCAGCATGACGGGCAGCACCGCGTCGATGCCGTGCAGGACGCCCCGGATGTTGACGTCGACCATCCGGTCCCATTCCTCGGTGCGGCCCGCCGCCAGCGGGGACAGCGGCATCACCCCGGCGTTGTTGACCAGGACGTCGACCGTCCCGAAGGCGTCCCGCGCGGCGGCGACGAAGGCCGCCGTGTCGGCGGCGTCGGTCACGTCGAGGCTCCGGAAGGCGGCGGTGGCGCCGGCCGCCGTCAGCTCCCCGGCCACGCGGGCGAGGCGGTCGGTGCGGCGGGCGCCCAGGAACACGCGGTGGCCGTCGGCGGCGAGGCGCCGGGCGGTCGCCTCGCCGATGCCGCTGCTGGCGCCGGTGATCAGGACGGTCTTGGGGGTTCGGTCGGGGATGGGGGTGCTCATGTGTGCCCTTCCGTGGACGGGTGCGGCGGCACGGGTGCGCCGCCACACCCACCGTCGCGCCGGCGGCCCCCGCCCCACCAGGACGCCTTCCGTCCCGACGTGGCGAACCTGGGTACGGCGCACCCAGGAACCGTCCGCGTCCCTGCCCTACCGTGGTCGGTGTGAGCGACGACAACGCACTCGGCGACTTCCTGCGCGCGCACCGCGGCCGGCTGCACCCCGACGCCGTCGGGCTGCCCTCCTACGGGCGGCGGCGGGTCCCGGGGCTGCGGCGCGAGGAGGTCGCCGTGCTCGCGGGCATGAACACCGACTACTACGCGCGCCTGGAGCAGGGGCGCGAGCGCAACCCCTCGCCGCAGGTGCTGCAGGCGCTGAGCGGCGCGCTGCGCCTGGAGCCGGACGCCCACGACCACCTGCACCGGCTCGCGGGCGTCGCACCGGAGCCCGGCCCGGCGTCCCCCTCCGGGGAGGCGGGCCCCGAGCTGCGCGCCCTGCTCGACGGCTACCCGCACACCCCGGCGTTCGTGCTGGACCCGGCGCTGGACCTGCTGCACGCCAACGCGCTGGCCCGCGCCCTGTTCTCGCCGTTCCGGTCGGCGGACAACCTGGCGCGGATGACCTTCCTCGACCCGGCCGCCCGCACGTTCTTCCGCTACTGGGACCGCGCCGCCGAGGCGACCGCGGCGAGCCTGCGCCACAGCACCGGGCTGGTGCCCGACCATCCGGGGCTGCGCGAGGTGGTCGCGGAGCTGCGCGAGGCGAGCGCGGAGTTCGCCGCGCTGTGGGACACCCACGGGGTGCGCGGCAAGACCCGCGACGCCAAGGACCTGGTCCACCCGGAGGTGGGTCCGCTGGCGCTCACCTACCAGACCTTCGACGTGCGCGGCGCCCCCGGCCAGCAGCTCGTGGTCTACCGCGCCGAACCGGGCGGGCGCAGCGCCGAGGCGCTGGCCCTGCTCGGCGCGCTCGGCGCCACCCGGCACCGCGAGGACGCCGGACACCGGCCGGGGGCGGACCCGGCGTAGGCCCCGCCGCGCGGCCGCGCGCGTCGACCGCGCCGGGCGTGACGTGGAACGATCACCCCATGACCGACTTCGCGACACCGCAGAACGCCGCCCGCCGCACCGCCGCCGTCGACGCGGCCGTCGCGGCGGGGCGCGGCCTCGGGCTCACCGTGGACGACCCCAAGGTGCTGCACGACCTGTTCTCCGTGGTGGTGCACCTCGCGCCCGCACCGGTCGTGGCCCGGGTGCCCACCGTGCTGCCGCCCGGCTCCGACCCGGACTCCGTGGCCCTCCGCCAGCAGGCGGAGCTGGACGTGTCGCGGTGGCTGGCCGACCAGGGGACCCCGGTGACCCGGCCCAGCCCCCTCGTGCCCGCGCGGCCGGTCCGGCACGGCGGGCACTCGATCACCTTCTGGGCGTGGGTCGAGGAGGACCACGGCAAGGAGCCCGACTACGTCGCCAACGCCGAGAGCGTCGCGGACCTGCACGCCGCGATGCGCGGCTACCCCGGCCCGCTGCCGTTCATGTCGGCGGCCGAGCCGCGGGCGATCACGGCGAGCCTCGATGTCCTCGACCGGCACCCCGACCTGATCGACGCCGCCGACCTGGACCGCGCCCGCCGCGAGTGGCGGGTCCTGGAGCCCTTCGTCTCCTCGCGGGCGGCGTTCGAGCGGAGGTTCCCGGGGATCGACCTGCAGCCCGTCCACGGGGACTCCCCGCCCGCCAACATCCTCGCCACGGTCGACGGCGACCTCTACGCCGACTTCGAGCTGGTCATGCTCGGCCCCGTCGAATGGGACCTGGCGGCGCTCGGCCCCGAGTACGAAGCCGCCTACGATCGGGGTGCGCGGCGCAACGGCATGCGGACGCTGGACCCGGACGTCCTCGCCTTCGTCAACGCGGTGGGGCGGCTGCGCGGCATCGCCACCCTGGCACTCGTGCCCGAGCTGCCGGTCCTGCTGCAGTACCTCAAGCCGGCCGTCGACCAGTGGCGCTCGGAGCCGTTCGCCGGCGGCATGGCCGACTGACGCGGCCGCCCCGGCCCGGCCCGGGGGGCCGGGCTCACGGGACGACGGGGCCGCTCAGGTGCGCGCGTGCGCGGGGGCCGGGGACGACCGGCGCGCCGCCCGTGACGGCGAAGAAGCGCTCCAGGCCGGGCACCACCACGCTCACCGTGCACACACCGGTGGCGGTGGTGCGCACGTCGGCGGCGTAGGGCGTGTGGCCGCGCGCGGCGACGGCCGCCACGAGCCCGCGCAGGTGACCGCCGGGGGTCGCGGGGGCGGCGGTGTCGTGGAAGTCCACCGGGCGGGCGGCGGCCAGGTGCGGGCCGAGGTCGGCCCGGCCCGCCGCCAGCAGCGCGGGGTAGGGGCGCAGCGCGCGCAGGTCGGGTGTGACGGCGTCGGCGCCGTCGTGGTCGGCCATGGCGGCGCACTGGACGAGTTCGGTGAGGGCGCGGCGCACCGCCAGGCGGGCCGACAGCGACGCCCCCTGCCCCTGTACCGGGGCTCCCCCGCCGCACCGGGCGTGCGCGGAGAACGCGGGGACGCCCAGGTCGGTGGTCATGTCCAGGAGGTGGACGGGGCCGTGGACGCGGCGCCGGGCCAGGTCGTGCCACCGGGCGAGGTCGTCGGGCAGGGACTCCGGCCGCACGAGGCGCGCCGCGCGCCCGCCCGGCCCGAGGAAGACCGCCGCCAGGAGCAGTGAGTAGGCGTCGCGCTCGACCACCTCGGCCAGGGCGTGGACCAGGGCCTCGGTACGGGTGGAGCCGATGGCGGTGCCGCTGTTGGTGCTGTAGCGGGCCGCGGGCGCGTAGTCGTGGGTGTCGCCCAGGGCGGCGCGCAGCGGAGCGGCGTCGGCGCCCAGGTAGGAGGGGCAGGAGAGGAACACCGGGACGTCGACGTCGGGCGAGCGGCCGTCGAGCGCGGTGTGGGTGCGGCAGGCCAGCGGGGCGCGGGCGCCGGGATCGAGGGCGAGGACGGCGGGGTCGGTGCCCCACGCGCCGGCGGTGAGCGCCCGGACGGGTCGCAGGACGACGTGGTCGGGGCGCAGCACTCCCGCGTGGGTGGAGGCGTGCTCCAGCGCCTCGAAGACCGCGCCGACCCGGGCGGCGGCGGGGTCGCCCTTGCCGGCGCCGAGCCCGGCGGGGACGGGGGTCTGGTCGGCGTGGAGGAGCCGGCAGCGCCACGCCCCGCCGAGGTCGGTCAGGCGTGGCCGGTAGCCCAGGTGCCGGAGGGTGCGGCGGGCGCGGTGCCAGGCCTCGGTGAGGTCGAACGCGCGCTCGCCGCCGTGGTCGGGCGGGCCCTGCGGATCGCGGGGGTGCGGGGCGGCGGGCCGGTCGCCCGCGGGGTCCGGGCGGCCCGCTGCGGGCCGCCCGGACCCCCCGTGGACGTCAGTACTCACCGCTGGCCGGGGTGTCCTGCTGCTTCTGCTCGATCTCCAGGAGCCACTGCTGTTCGCGCGGCGTGAGTTCGCCGCACTCGGCCTCGTCGGACTCGGCATAACCCCAGTGCGCGCCGAAGAAACCCATAACATTCCTCCCATTACTCAGTGTGATGTTCCGCCACGGGGCGTATACCCCGGGGCGCTCCGGCACAACCGCGCGCGGTGGACCTGGCCACCCGGTTTCTCCCGGTCACGGGGCCGACGGCCGCACGGGGGGTGCGTCGGCACCGGAGCGCGCGCCTGTACCCCTCCGCGCGGCGGGACGCCAGGATGTCCCGTGGCGCGGCGGTTCCGGCCGGCCGTGGAGGCACGCGGAAGGGGCCGCCGATGGGCACCGACCCGGCCCGCGCCCGGATCGACGAAGGGGCGGAGCCGCACCACCACCGGTCGCCCGGCGGCCATCCGGCGGGTCGGGTGACCGGTGTCCGGTGCGCGCCGTACGCTGTCCGGCGTTCTCGGGGAAAAAATATTCGGTGGACGTGTCGATCCGCGGCGGTCCCCGTTCGACCTATGGGTGAGAGGGCCGGAGAGGCCCGGACGACGCAGGGAGACCGACCATGAAGTTCATGCTGATCATGCGCGCCACCGACGAGTCCATGGCGCAGATGGCCGACGTCGACTTCACCCAGATACTGGAGACCATCGGCCGGTTCAACGACGAGCTGATGCGGGCCGGGGTGCTGCTGGCCGCCGAGGGGCTCGACGACGCCGCCGAGGGCGTGGTGGTCGACCATTCCGTCGAGCCCCCGGTCGCCACCGACGGTCCCTACGGGGAGACCAAGGAGCTGTTCGGCGGGTTCTACATCCTCAACGTGGCGTCCAAGGAGGAGGCGGTCGAGTGGGCCAAGCGGGCGCCGCTCACCGGTCCGGGCATGAAGACGGAGATCCGCCGGGTCACCACGATCGACGAGTTCCCTCAGGACAACAAGTGGATCATCAAGGAGCGGGAGTGGCGCGAGGCCACCGGCCAGCTCTGAGCGCGCGGTCCGAGGATGTCCGACACCACCGGCCGTGAGGCCGTCGCCGCCGTCTGGCGGATCGAGTCCGCGCGGATCGTCGGCGGGCTCGCCCGCTACACCGGCGACGTCGCGCTCGCCGAGGACCTCGCCCAGGAGGCGCTGGCCGAGGCGCTCGTGACGTGGCCGCGCGACGGCGTCCCGCGCAACCCCGCCGGATGGCTGCTCACCGTCGGCCGGCGCCGCGCGATCGACGCGTTCCGCCGGCGCTCGGTCCTCGATGACCGGTACGCCGCCCTCGCCCACGGGCTGGGCGAGGGCGGCGCCGTCGCGGGGGGCGACCCCGCCGACCCGGTCCGGGAGGGCGGGGACGTGCTGTGGGATCCCGACCGCATCGACGACGACGTGCTGGCGCTGATGTTCACCGCCTGCCACCCCGTTCTGTCGCGGGAGGCGCGGGTGGCGCTCACCCTGCGCGTCGTCGGCGGCCTGACCAGTGATGAGATCGCCCGCGCGTTCCTCGTGCCGACGGCCACGGTGCAGGCCCGGATCACCCGGGCGAAGAAGACCCTGGGCGCGGCGCGGGTGCCGTTCGCGGTGCCGCCGGCGCACGAGCGGCGCGAGCGGCTCGGGTCGGTGCTGAGCGTGGTCTACCTCGTCTTCACCGAGGGCTCCTCGGCCGGGTCCGGCGATGCGCCCATCCGGTTCGACCTGGCGGGCGAGGCGCTGCGCCTGGCCCGGGTGCTGTCCCGGCTCGTGCCCGATGAGCCCGAGGTGCACAGCCTGCTGGCACTGCTGGAGCTGACGGCGGCCCGCTTCCCCGCCCGTACCGGGCCGGACGGCCGACCGGTGCTGCTGGAGCACCAGGACCGCCGCCGCTGGGACCGTTCGGCGATCCGCCGGGGCCGCGCCGCCCTGGCCCACGCCGAGCGGGCCGGGCGGGGCCTGGCCGCCTACGGCCTGCAGGCGGCGATCGCCGAGTGCCACGCCGTCGCCCCGTCGGTGGCGGCCACGGACTGGGGGCGCGTCGTGCTGCTCTACGAGGCGCTGGGCCGGCTGGCCCCGTCCCCGGTGGTCGACCTCAACCGGGCGGTGGCGGTCGCCATGGCGCGGGGTCCGGCAGCGGGGCTGGCGATCGTGGACGGGCTGGTGGCCGGCGGCGCGCTGGCGGACTCCCACCTGCTGCCGAGCGTGCGCGGGGAACTCCTCGTGCGCCTGGGCCGCCCGGCCGAGGCCCGCGCCGAACTGGAGCGCGCCGTCCACCTGTGCACGGGCCCCGCCGACCGCGCCGTCCTGGAGGCCAAACTCGCCGACCTCCCCTGACCCGCACCGACCCGGCCGGCACGGTGCGGGCACCCGCCCGGCCGCCCCCGGTCAGCCGCCCAGGCGGCGGGGGGCGGTCGCCGGGCGGGCCGCGGGCGGTCGGGGGGCCGGCGGGTGGGCGCGCCCCTCGGTCAACCGCTCGGGGGTCATCGCGGGGGTGTCCCCCAGGCCGAGCGCACGGCCCTTCGGAGCGGCCGCGGGCCGCCGCGGGACCTCCACCTCGAAGAAGACCGGGAAGTGGTCCGCGCCGTCGAGCGGAACGACGCGGTGGCCGGCCGGGCGCAGGTCCTCGGTGACGAAGGCGCGGTCGATGGAGCGGCCGTCCGGGGTGGTGGCCGACGGCGTCCCCGGGCCGAACACGTCCACCAGGGCGGTGTCGCCGACGCGGGTGAAGAAGGCGCGGGGGTCGGGCATGTTGAGGTCGCCCACGATGACCGCCCGCTCGATGCCGCGCTCCGCGAGCCGCTCGCTCAGGAACGCCGCGGTGCTCCGCCCGAACTCGCGGCCGGCCCCCTCGTTGTAGGAGTACTCCACGCCGTCGCGCGTGCGCGCCATGTGGACGGGGTGGACCTGACCCGCCACGATGTGCACGTCGCCGGCGGGGGTCTCGCACCGCGCCACCACCATGCCCTTGGCGTGCCAGGGGAACCGCTCGCCGGTCCGCCAGTGCAGCGCCTCGAACGGGGGGTCGGGCAGCCGCAGGCGCTCGACGTCGAGCAGCGGGAAGACGGAGGCGATGCCGACCCCCAGGTTGCGCACGCCGGGGATGTGGGAATCGCTCCACGGCTGCATCTCCCGGTGCGCCCCGCTGCCCAGGCTCCGGTCCGCGAGGCGTTCGAGCTGGCGGGAGCCCCGTCCGGCGTCCAGCTCGCTCACCGTGAGGATGTGGGGCCGCCCCGCGGCCAGCGCGTCGGCGAAGACGTCGGTGCGGTCCGCGGGGTCGTACCCCGTGGGCGACGCCGGGTCGACCAGGCGGCCGCCGGCGACGTTGGCGTGGTTGATCCGAAGGCGGAAGGCATCGTCCATCCCCCAACCCTAGGGACTCGGCGGTCCGGCCGATCCCGCCGCTGCGGCGGTGCCCCTCCCCCGGCGGGCGCACCGGCCCCGCCCGGCCGGGACGGTTCGGCGGGCGCCGAAGCGCGCCGCTTCTAGGCTCACCGTCCATGACAGGCCGTGAACTGCGTGAACACCCCGCCCCGCCGCTCGACCACCGCACGATCGATCCGAAGATCCTCTACTTCGGCACCCCCGTGGTGCTGCTGTCCACGCTCAACGAGGACGGCACCTCCAACCTCGCCCCCGTCTCGTCGGCCTGGGCCCTGGGCCGCCTGCTCGTGCTGGGGCTGGGCGCCACCGGGCAGACGGCGCGCAACCTCGCCGCGCGTCCCGAGCTGGTGGTCAACCTGCCGTCGGCCGACCTGTGGTGGCGGGTCGAGCGGCTGGCGCCGCTGACGGGCCGGTACCCGGTGCCCGAGGGCAAGCCGCCGGGCTGCCGGTTCGCGGCGGACAAGTTCGCGGCGGCGGGGCTGACCGGGCAGGGGTCGGAACTGGTCGCCCCGCAGCGGGTCGCCGAGTGCCCCCTGCAACTGGAGGCCCGCGCCTCCCGGCTGCGATCCGACGGCTCCGGGGCCTTTGTGGTCGTGGAGGCGGACGTGCTGCGGGTCCACGCCGACCGCGACCTGGTGGTCCCCGGCACCCAGCACATCGACCCGGCGCGCTGGCACCCGCTGATCTACAGCTTCCGGCACTACTTCGGCCTGGGCCCCCAGCTCGGCCACTCCCACCGCTCCGAGACCACCCCCCGCCCGGCCCTCCACCCCACCGGGTCCGACGCGGCCGACCGGTGACCCGCGCCCTCCCGACCGCGGTGGCGCCTCGGCGGCGGCCGAGGCGCCCGCCGAACGTATCCGGCCGCCCATTCCCCGCGCAACCCAGGTTGACACCCGGGGGTCGCGCAACCTAGGTTGACGCTCATGGATGCGGTCCAGCTGGCAGCCACGGCCTCGGATACGTCGACCCCCGTCGACGGTCTGCGGGCCGTCGCCTCCCTGCGCACACTGGTCGACTCGTTGGAGATGCGCCAGGTCGAGCAGGCGCTGCGGTCGGGCGAATCGTGGTCCACGATCGCCGCCGCGCTCGGGGTGACCCGCCAGGCCGTCCACAAGAAGTACGCGAAACGCCTGAGCCACATCGGCGCGACCGAAAGAGGTCAATGATGACGAACGAGTCCACGAGGCCGAGCGCCATCGGCGGGGGCTTCGACCGGGCCATGACCGAAGGCCTGGCCAGCGGGGAAGCGGCGCGCACGGGCCACACCGAAGTCGGCTTCGAGCACCTGCTGCTCGGTATCCTCGTCAACGGCGGCCCCGGCGCCCGGCTGCTCATGGACGCCGGGGTGGGCCTGGCCGAGGCGCGCGCGGCGATCGACGGCCTCCTCCGCGAGGACCTGGCCCTGCTGGGGATCGACGCCCCCCTGCCGGTCGACCCCGACGAACCCGCCGTGCACACGCCCGTCACGCTGCCGCTCAACCCCCGCCTGGAGGAGATCGCCGCCACCTGCCCCTGGTCCGGCGGCGACCGGGCCCTGCTCGCGGCGATGATCGACGACGAGGGCGGCCGAATCCGACGGCTGCTGGACCGGCTCGGCGTGGACACCGACCGCGTCCGCCGCGACCTCGACGGGCCTGCCGAGGCCCGGGGGGCGCCCGCGCCGCGCACCGCCGACGGCGGCCCCACCGGCGACCGCGAGGCGCCGGCCGAGGGGTGGGACCACGCCACCTACGAGGTGGAGGTGCCCGTGCCGGCCGCACGGCTGTGGGACCTCGTCGGCGACCCCGCGCGCCGCGCCGAGTGGGACCCGGGCGCCGAGTCGTCACGGCTGCTCGACGGCGGCGACGTGGAGCTGACCCGCCAGGACGGGACCACCCGGGAGCGGATCGCGCACAGCGTCGCGGGCCGCGAGGTCACCTGGGAGCAGGGCGACCCCGGCGCGCGCCACACGATCCGGATCACCATCGAGCCGGTCGGCGACCACGCGCGTCTGCACCTGCGCAAGGACTGGCCCACCGGCCTGAAGGGGCGCATCGCCAACAACGTGCTGCGCTGGTTCATGCGGTCGACGCTGCGCTACCAGGCGCAGACCATCACCCAGGCCGCCGCGGCGTAGCGGACCCGCCGCGCCCGGTCAGGGGACGAGGACGGTCTTGCCCGAGCCCCACGCCTCCAGGTCGGCGTGGGCCCGCGCCGCCTCCTCCAGCGGCAGCACCCGCGCGGCCGGCGGCGTGATGCGCCCGCTTGCCGCCGCGTCCAGCAGCGTGCGGAGCACGTCGGCCGTCTGGTCCTCCGCGCCGCCCGCCAGGAACGGCACGCCCAGCTCGTCGGCCGCGGAGTCGGCGATGGTGACCACGCGGTCGACGCCGCCGCGCAGCGCGATCGCGTCGGGCAGCGCCCCGTGTCCGGCCGCGTCCAGGACCGCGTCGACGCCGTCCGGCGCCAGCGCGCGCACGCGGTCGGCCAGCCCGTCGCCGTAGGGGGTCGCGGCGGCGCCCAGCGCGCGGACGCGGTCGAGGTTGGCGGGCGCGGCCGTGCCGACCACGGTCACGCCGTCGGCCACCGCGAGCTGGGTGGCGATGGCGCCCACGCTGCCCGAGGCCCCGTTGATGAGCAGGGTCTCGCCCGCGCGGGGGGCGAGCGCCCGCAGGGCGCGCAGCGCCGCCTCCCCCGCCACCGGCAGGGCGGCCGCCGCCACCCAGTCCAGGGCGTCGGGCTTTGCCGCGTAGACCGACAGCAGCGCGTACTCGGCGTAGCCGCCGCCGACGGGCCAGCCCACGACCGCGTCGCCCACGGCGGCGTCGGCCACCCCCGCTCCCACGGCGTCGACGACGCCCGCCACCTCCGCCCCCGGCACGCGCGGCAGCGGCGCCCGCATGGCGCCCGAGCGCAGCTTGACGTCGACCGGGTTGACCCCGGCGGCGCGGACGGCCACCCGGACCTGGCCGGGTCCGGGTTCGGGCACGGGGGCCTCCCCCACGGTCAGCACGGACGGGCCGCCGTGTTCGGTGTGGCGGACGACGCGCATGGGCGCTCCCTGTCGGTCGGACTGCCGGTGGGGACGGCCGGCGGGGCCGGCGTCCGCACCCGTCGGGTGGATCTCGCGCACCCATCCTGGCGGCTCCGCCCGGCCGTGCCCACCACCGGCGGCCCGGTGTGGCCGAGGTCGCGGCGGGCGCAGGTCGGGACCTGCGGGCCCCGCACGCCCGGCCACGGGCGTGCGGGGCCGGAGCGCTCAGGGCGCCGCGCCACCGCCGGTCCGGCCTACCCGGCGCAGAAGACCTCCGTCACGAGCCGCTTCTTCGCCTTCTCGAACGCCTGCGCCGCTGCGGCGAAGTCGAGGTCGGCGTCCCCGATGGTCAGCGACGCGGTGAGGGTGGTGCCGCCGTCGGGCGAGCCGTACATCAGCGCCGCCCAGCCGGCGAATCCGCCGTTGTGGTGGAAGACCGTGCCGCCGCAGTCGGTGTCCTCGGTGAACAGCCCGAGGCCGTAGCGGAAGTCCCCGCTCTTGGGGTGGGGTGTGCGCATCTCGGCGAGCAGCGGGGCGGGCAGGAGGCGGCCGCCCAGCAGCGCGGACATGAACGTGTGCAGGTCCTCGGTGGTCGAGATCATGTCGCCGGAGCTGGAGGCCCAGGAGTAGTTCCCCCGGGTGACGTCGGCGACCTCCACCCGGCCGTCGACCTCGTACCGGTAGTAGGCGTGGGCGTGCGGCTCGGGGATGTCCGGCGAGGCGTCCGGCGCCACGGTGTGCGTCATCCCCAGCGGGTCCAGGACCAGCCGCCGCATCTCGGCGGCGAACGGGCGGCCGGTGGTCTCCTCGATCAGCAGCCGGGCCAGCACGTAGTTGGTGTTGGAGTAGCTCCAGTCCGTCCCCGGTTCGAAGCGGGCCGGCTTGGACAGCGCCAGGCGGACCAGCTCCTCCGGCCGGTAGGTGTGGGACAGCGCGTCGACGTACTCCTGGCCCTGGACGGGGATGCCCGGCAGGAGGGTGCCGTCGGGGCCGAGATCGCCGGTGTGGTTGAACACCCCGCTGGTGTGCTGCAGCAGCATGCGCACCGTGATCCGCCCGTCCAGCCCGAACTCGGGCAGGGAGTCGGCCACCGGGTCGTCCAGCCCGATCGCGCCCTCGGCGACCAGCCGCAGGACCGCGGTCGCGACCAGGGTCTTGGTCACGCTGCCGACCCGGAAGTGCCCGTCGGTCGGCGGCTCGGCGGTCTCGCCCAGCTTGCGCACCCCGGCGCTGCCGACCCACGTCCGCCCCTGGTCGTGCACCCGCAGCTGCACCCCGGCGAACCCGAATCCGACGATCTCCTCGATGGCCGCCCGCAGTTCCGGGCGGTCCTGCCCGCTCGCGGCGGACGCGTCCTGGTCGACGCCGTGCCGGTGGGCGTTGTTGGTTTCGCTCATGCCCCGAGCGTTCACCCTGACCTCGGGTCAAGGTCAAGCCGCGCTTCCCGCGCCCCTCCGGCGGCGCACGCGGACCGGACGCCCGCCCCGCTCCCCCGCCGCACGGGTTGACCCTGACCCAAGGGCAGGGTGCACACTCGGCGGGTGACAACGGCGAACCCGGCCCGGCCGGGCACATCCTCCGAGGCGGCCCGGCGCACGGCACCGGGCGACGGCGCACCGGCCGGCCGCGACGGCGCGCGCGGGGCGGTCCGATGACGGGGCACCGGCCCGGCGGCGTGACGATCGGGCAGGCCGCGGCGTTCGCGGACGTCACGGTCAAGACCGTCCGGCACTACCACCGCCACGGCCTGCTCCCCGAACCGCCGCGCGACGGCTCCGGCTACCGCCGGTACGGGTCGGACGACCTGCTGCGGCTGGTCCAGGTCCGCACCCTGGCCACCGCCGGCGTACCGCTGTCGCGGATCGCGGCCCTGCTCGACGCCGGCCCCGAGCAGTTCGCCGCCGCCCTCACCGAGGTCGAACGGCGCCTGACCGAGCGGATCGAGGAGCTGATCGCCCGGCGGGACACGCTGCACCGGGTCGCCGACGACCGGGCCCTGCTGCCCGACCGCGCCCTGGCGGTCCTGGAGCGGATGACCGCCCTCGGCTTCACCCCCGACTACGTGGCCGGCCAGCGCGAGGCCCTGGTGCTGTTCCGGGCGCTGGCCCCCGAAGGGCTCGACCACTTCCTGGCCAACCTCGAACACCGGTTGGACGACCCCGAGTACGTGGACCTGATCAAGCGCGGCGTCGCCGCCATGTCCTGGGAGCCCGACGACCCCCGGCTCGACCGGCTCGCCGCCGCCTTCGCCGCGAAGCTGCTGGCCCACCGCGAACTGCTGGAGGCCCCGGCCGACTCCCGGGTCGGGCCCGACACCGCCACCCGGTACCGGCTGATCGACCACCACCGCGAAGGCCACTCGCCGGCCTGGGTGCGGCTCAACGCGCTGGTCGAGGCCCGGCTGCGCGCCGCGGGCGTCCCCCTCCCCCACGGCTGACGCCCGCGCTCGGCGCGGCGCCGGGCCCGGCGGGGTCCGGTCACACGTCGGCCTCGACCACCGGGCGGAGGCGGTCGGCCATCTCGTCGGGGGCGACGGTGCGCTCCAGCCGGGTGGAGCTCTCGGGGATCTGCGACGGGCACTCGCCCTCGGTCCCGGGCAGGCCGAAGGAGGCGACCAGCGCGCCGGTGTGCGCGGCGTAGACGCGGAACGCGTAGGTGGCGTCGACCAGGGGGACGGGCGACGCCCGGCCGCCGCCCAGCGGCGCGTAGTCGCACTCGGTCACGGTGGGCCCGACCTCGGCGAGGTAGCGGCAGACGACCAGGCGCGGGCGCTCGCCCTCCTCGGGCCGCCACTCCGGCGGCAGGGCGGTGTCGTCCTCCAGCCGCAGGTACCGCCCGTCCTCGTCGGGTTCGAGCACGTGGAGTTCGGCGGGGTGCGGGCCGGGGCCGGCGTAGGGGTCGGCGCGCGGCGACGGGGGCGCCGCGCCGCCGATGACGCGCGGGCAGGAGAAGTGGCCGGACCCGCCCAGCGGTCCGACCGCCAGGTAGGCCATCCCGCCGGCGAGCACGGCGCCGCCCACGCCGGCGGCGATCCACCGGCGGCGCCGGTACGTGCTGGGCGGGAGGGTGGGGAACACGGCGGCCTCCGGGGGTAGCGGCGCGCGGCTTCCGTCCGACCCTAACCCGCGGGGCGGGCGCGGAGCCGGATCGTCCGGTCCGCGGCACCGCCCCGCGTGCCCCCGCGCGGGCGCCGCCGGGAGCGCGTCGGCGCCCACCGCGCACAGGAGCACCGCCACCTGACGGCCCGACCAAAAGCCCACATAACGGTCATGGCGGACACGGTGGTCGGCGTGCGGTATCCCGGTCCTATGACGGCGTCACATCCCCGAACCCGAGGAGAACCCTCCATGGACCTGCCCGGCGAACACGCGCGGACCCTGGCGCGCATCGAAGGACACCTGCGCCGCGACCCCCGGTTCCTCGGCCTGGGCGCGGGCGGCTCGCTGCTCTCCGGCCGCACCGACGAGTACTCCGACCTCGATCTCGTCGCCGTCGTGGCCGACGGACACCACGGCGAGGTCATGGCCGCCCGCACGGAGATCGCCGCCTCCTGGGGGGACCTGCTCGCCGCGTTCACCGGTGAGCACGTCGGTGAGCCGAGGCTGCTCATCTGCCTCTACGCCGACCCGCTGCTGCACGTGGACCTGAAGTTCCTGCGCGCCGACGAACTCGCCGACCGGATCGAGGACCCCCTGGTGGTGTGGGAGCGCGACGGCGCGCTGTCCCGCGCGCTGGAGAAGCGCCCGGCCGTGCCCCTGGCGGTCGACCCCCAGTGGATCGAGGACCGCTTCTGGATCTGGGTCCACTACGCCGCCGGCAAGCTCGGCCGCGGGGAGCTGCTCGAGGTGGTCGAGTTCCTCGGGTTCCTGCGGTCCCAGGTGCTCGTGCCGCTCGCCGGGGCGGCGCGGGGGCTGGAGCCGCGCGGCGTGCGCAAGGTCGAGCAGGCGCTGCCCGACCTCGTGCCCGCCCTCCGCGAGACGGCGCCCGGCTACGACCCCGAGCGCCTGGGCGCGGCCGTGCGCCGCTGCGTCGGCATGTACCTGGAGCTGCGCGACGCCCTGCCCCACCCCCCGGCCCACCAGGCGCGGGCGGCCGAGGCGGCCACCCGCTACCTGGACGACGTCCTGGGCGGGTGAGCGGACCCGCGCCCCGGGACGCCGCCCGCCCGCGCCCGCCGGCCTCCGGCGCCGGCGGGCGGGGCCGGGTCGGGCCGCGCCTTCCTACGGCAGCTCCAGCGGGCGCGGGGTGAAGGTGAAGGCGGGCTGCTCCGGGTCGGGGTACTGCGGCGCGTCGGGCCCGTAGTAGGTCGCGAACCGCAGGACGCCGTCGGGGGCCTCGCCCGCCCCATCGGCGAAGTCGGCGAAGTCCAGGTTGGCGATCGACAGGTTGCAGTCGACGTAGTAGACCATGTCCAGCGCCGAGCGGAAGCGCGTCTCCTCGACGGGTCGCGGCTCCCAACCGGGGACGGGCACGTCCACGGTCAGCAGCGGCCAGCCCTTCTCCTCGGTCAGGGCCTCCGCGTCGGCCAGGAACACGGCGTTGGCGGCCGGTCCGCTCACCGCCGCCACGACCTCCTCCGGGGTGGCGTCCGCCCAGGCGGGGTCGTCCACGAGGAGGAAGTCGGGCGACGGGCGCCCGTACCTGCCGTACTCCTCGTCCAGCGCCCGCAGCAACGCCCGCCAGAGGCCGTCGTCGCCGTAGTGGGTCCGGACGACGGCGAACTGCCCTTCGTCGCCGAGGTCGATGGCCGGTCGCACGGGAGAAGCTCCTTCGTCGGGGGGAGCCCCCGCTGCGCGCGGGGGCACCCCCTTGGTACCAGTGCCCAGCGACACGTCCCGCACCGACGCTGAGGACAGCGTCCCGGGCGCGGCGGGCCGGCGGTCCGGCTCAGGACAGGTCGAGCACCGCCTTGCCGTGCAGCCGGCGCCCGACCAGGGCCTGGACCCCCTCGGCGGCGCGGTCCCAGCCGCCCCGCCAGGAGATCTGCGGGTCCAGCTCCCCGGCGGCGACCCTGGCGGCCAGCCACTCCAGGTCGCGCGCGAGCCCGGACTCGGTCAGCAGGTAGAACGTGGTGATGGTGCGGTCGTTGCGGCCCTCGTTGCCCAGCAGCGCGCCGAAGGGGAAGACCGCGGACTCGTCGGTGCCGTGGCCGACCGACACCAGGGTGCCGCCCGCCGCCAGGCGGTCGAACGCCGCCGCGAGCTGCGGGCCGCCGACCATGTCGAGGACCCCGTCGACCTGCCCGCTGTAGGCGCCGGGGCCCTGGACCACCTCGTGGGCGCCGAGGGCGCGCAGCCCCGCGCCGTGGGCGGCGGGGTCGCCGGTGGAGGCGACGACGTGGGCGCCGCCCCGGCGGGCGAGCTGCACCGCGTAGCGGCCGACGCCGCCGGTGGCCCCGGTGACGAGCACGCGGGCGCCCAGCAGCGGGCGGATGCGCCGGAGCGCGCGCAGGGCGCTGGTGGCGGCGACGGGGATGGTGGCGATCGCGCCGAGGTCGGCCCCCTCGGGCACGGCGCCGAGGAGCCCGGTGTCGACCGCCCGCAGTTCGGCCCACCCGCCGTCGGCCCCCAGGGTGACCACGGGGGTGCCCGCGGCGGGGCCGGAGCCGTCGGCGGCGGCGCGCTCGACCACCCCGGCGGCGTCCCAGCCCAGGACGCGGCCGTCGTCCGCGGCGGCGAGGACGTGGGCGACCTCGCCGTAGTTCAGCGACGTGGCCGTCACCCGGACCAGTGCCTGGTGCGGAGCCGGCTCGGGGTCGGGGGCCTCACCCGGCCGCAGGCCGCCGGGGGCGGAGTGGTCGACGAGGAGTGCGCGCATGGCGGACCTTCTTCTTCGCGAGGGGGCACAGCGGTGCCGGGGACCCGGACACCCGGATTGTGCCACTCAGTGGCATAAACCTACAAGTGGCAAAAGCGTTCCGGATACACTTCCCCGTGTGACTCCAGCCGCCGCCCCCGCCGCCCCGTCCGACCTGCCGCTGCGCGAGCGCAAGAAGCTGCGCACCCGGCGCGACCTGGTCGACACCGCGCTGCGCATGTTCACCGAGCGGGGCTTCGACGGCACCACCCTGGACGAGCTGTGCGCGGCGGTGGAGGTGTCCAAGCGGACCTTCTTCCGCACCTTCACCAGCAAGGAGGACGTCGCGATGGCGCCCACCCAGGACCTGTGGCAGGTCTTCGTGGAGCGCCTCACCGACCGCGACCCCGCCGGGCGCCCGCTCGCGGCCGAGCTGCAGGACGTCCTGCTGGAGGCGCTGGCGGCCATGCCCGACGACGGGTGGGCGGAGCGCACCCTGCTCAGCCGCCGCCTCGCCGCGTCCACGCCCTCCATGGACGCCCACGGGCTGCACTTCTGCAACCGCACCAGCGCCGGGATCGTCGCCGACCTGCACCGCCGGCTCGACCTCGACCCCGCCGACCCCCGCCCCCGCCTCGCCATCGACCTGGTCGTGGCGGCCTGGCACCACGCGCTGGATTCCTGGACCGCCCAGGACGGCGGGCACACCCGCGACGCCCTCGCCGACCGGGTGCGCGCCGCCTTCGCCGCACTGCCCGGCGCCCTCACCTTCACCGCCCCCGCCCGCGTCGCGGCCGCCGACTGAGACGCCGGCGGGCCGGACGGGACGCTCCCCTGTCCGGCCCACCGGCACCGGCCGCGCGTCAGGGGGTGGTGCGGGGCTCGGCGTCGAAGGCCCGGTGCAGCAGGTCCACGAACCCCGGCGCCTCCGGCAGCGGCGAGGCCCCGATCCGCGTCAGCGGCACCCCCGGTGTCCAGGAGTTCATGACCACCCCGCCCGCCAGCGACGCCACGTCCGCCACGGTGACCGGGCGCACCACCTGGGGGACGCCCAGGACGTCCAGCCGCCGGCGCACGATGCCCATGGTCGTGCCGGTCAGCATCTCCGCTTCCGGCCACACCACCGCGGTGCCGTCCCAGAACGCCAGGTTCCAGATGGACGCCTCGCTGAGCCGCCCCCGCCGGTCGACGAAGGCGGCGTCGTCGTACCCGTTCTCGACCGCCCGGCGCAGGTAGTAGGTCTTGGCGACCTCGCCGACGTGCTTGACGGACGGCAGGGCGCGCTCGTGCTCCACCGCCTCCAGTGCCAGCGGCCCCGCCGGTCCCGAGGAGGGCGGGCCGGTGCGTACCAGCACGTCCAGTTCGGGGCCGTCCGCCGCCGTGAACTCCCCCACCGGGGAGGAGACGTACAGCGCCAGCGAGACGTCGTCCGGCGCTGTCTCCAGCGCCGCCCTCAGCAGCTCCCGCACCCGCTCGTCGGGCAGCGCCCGGCCGAACATCTCCACCGACGCGGCCCGCAGCCGGGCCAGGTGCAGGTCGAGCCCCCGGACACCGCCGCCGCGCACCTGCATGGCGGTGAAGTGGGCGTAGCCGGCGAAGGCCAGCGGGGCGAGGTCCCCGGCGGTCGCCGGGCGGCCGTTGCGCTGGACGGCGGCGGGTGCGGTCTGGGTGTCGGCGGTGCTCATCGGACGTCTCCCCCTGGTTCGTGGTGTGGCGTGCGCCCCGCGTCCGTCGCGGCCGGGGGCTCGGTTCCGAGCCTGGCGCAGCGGGCGCCACCCGCCCAGACCCGCCGCGACCCGGGACGCCCCGTCCTACGCCTGGCGGTATCAGGCTCGTGCGGGGCGCCGCGATAATGGCGGCATGGAGCGGCGGAGCGGGGCGGGCCCGATCGACACGCGGTCGCAGGTGGCGGCGTTCCTGCGCAGCCGCCGGGCCCGGCTGCGCCCCGCCGACATCGGCCTACCCGGCACCGACCGCCACCGCCGGGTGCCGGGCCTGCGCCGCGAGGAGGTCGCCCTGGCCGCGGGGGTCTCGGTCGCCTACCTCACCCGGCTGGAGCAGGGCCAGGCCGGCAAGGTGTCGCCCGAGGTGCTCGACGCCCTCGCGCGCGCCCTGCGGCTGTCGGGCGCCGAGCACACCCACCTCGCCCATCTGCTGAACTGCCGGCACCGCGGCGGCCACGCGCCCCCGGAGGCCCAGCACGTGCGCCCCGCGCTGCGCGGCCTGCTGGCCGCGATGGAGGGGGTGCCGGCCTACGTGACGGGGCGGCGCTGCGACCTGCTCGCCTGGAACCGGGCGGCGTCGGCCGTGTTCGGCGACTGGGACGGGCTGCCGCCGCGCGAGCGCAACTGGGCGCGCCTGGTGTTCCTGCACCCCGGCCACCGCGCCCTGTTCGCCGACCCGGAGGCGGTGGCGGCCGACGCCGTCGGCGCCCTGCGGCTCGACGCGGGCTGCTACCCCGACGACCCGCTGCTGGCGGCGCTGCTGGACGACCTCGCGGCGGGCAGCGCGGACTTCCGCCGCCTGTGGTCCGGCCAGGACGTGCGCCGCCAGGACCACGGCACCCGCCCGGTGCGCCACCCGGAGGCGGGCGCGCTCGACCTCTCCTTCGAGACCGTGCGCCTGCCCGGCGACACCGAGCAGTTCCTCACCCTCTACTCCGCCCCGCCCGGCTCCCCGGCGGCCGCCGCCCTGCGCGCCCTGGAGCCCCGGCCCGCGCGGGACTGAACGGACGGGCGGGCGGCGCCGCGAGGCTACATCGCGGTGCGGGCGTAGGTGTGCAGCGCGGCGCGGACGAACTCCGCCCCCGCCTCGTCCTCGTACATGCCGGCGTAGCGGGGATCGTCCACGAAGGAGTCCGCCACGCCGTGCACCATGGCGATCGAGCGCTCCCGGTCGCCGTCGGCCGTGGGCGTGCCCGGGATGCCGCCGAGCCAGCGGACGTGCCGGGCGGCCAGCTCCTGGGCGGGTTCGGACTCCGGGGAGACCCCGGACCGCGCGGCGGCGACCCAGGCGGCGACGAGGTCGTCGGCGGCCTGCTTCCAGGCCCGCTGCTGGGCGAGGGTCTTGCCGTGCCACCAGTCGTTGCTCACCCGGTACGCGCGCTCGCCCCAGCGGGAGACGACCTCGTCCTTGTAGCGGTCGTTGAACCCCGACAGCATGAGGTCCATCCGCGGTTCGGCGCCCGCCTCCAGGGCCTCCAGGGTGTGCCGCACCGACCGGATCCGCCGGTCGATGCCGTCCCGCTCCTCCTCCAGCGCGGCGATGTGGGCGCGCAGCCCGTCGCGCTCGTCCACCTCGTCGGCCAGCACCTCGGCGATGGCCGGCAGGCCCATGCCGAGCCGGCGCATGAGCAGGATGCGCTGCAGCCGGGCGACCGCGGCGGCGTCGTAGTAGCGGTACCCGTTCTCGCCGACCCGGGACGGGGCCAGCAGCCCGATGCCGTCGTAGTGGCGCAGGGTGCGGCTGGTGACGCCGGCCCGCGTCGCCAGCTCCTGGATCGTCCACTCCATCGCCCTATTGTCGCGGCCCGACGGCGCGGGAAACGTCGCCGGGCGCTGGTACCAAGGGGGCGCCGCCGCGCATGCGGCGGCGCCCCCGACGAAGGAGTTCCCGCCATGCGACCGGCCATCGACCTCGGCGACGGGCAGCACGTCGCCCTCGTCCGGACCCACTACGGCGACGAGGGCGCCTGGCGGGCCCTGCTGGACGCCGTGGAGGCGGAGTACGCCAAGCTCGACGAGCCGCCGTCCCGCATCCTCGTCGTGGACGACCCCGCCTGGGCGGGCGCCGCCCCGGACGAGGCCGTGGCGGCCGTCGGCGACGGAGAGGCCGAGGCCGTGTTCCTCGCCGACGAGCGGGCGATGTCCGAGGAGGGCCGGCCGCTGCTGTTCGCGTACGTGCCCGACGACGAGCCGCGTCCCGACGAGGAGACCCGGTTCCGCGTGGCGCTGGACATGCTCCCCTCCGTCGACGTCAACCTGTCCGTCGCCAACACGGACGTGTCCGACTACGCCGACGCCGCGCGGGAGGCGCCCGACGGCGTCCTGCGGGAGGCGTCCTACCTGGCCTGACCCCCGCCGCCCCCGACCTTCCCCCGCGTTCCGGGGGTCGCGGCCGTCACCGGTCGCGGAGCGCGACCGCGATCACCTCCGCGGCGTCGGCGTGCAGGGCCTCCGCCGCCGTCCGGCCGGTCGCCGCCAGGTAGGCGTCGACCAGCCGGGTGCCCGCGGCGTACCCGGCGCCCATCGGCAGCCCCACCGGGGTGAGGCCGAAGCGCTCGGCGCTGGGGTCGCCGTGCGCCCAGGCGGTGAAGTTCTGCATGCCGGTGACGTCGAGCCCGGTGAGGACCTTGGCGAAGACCTCGTCGTCGTGCAGGTGCGGCACGCCGATGCGGGTGTGGCCCAGCTCGTCGCCGTAGAGCTGCCGGGCCAAGGCGTCGGCCAGCCCTTCGGACACGAGGTGCTCGCCGACCGTGACGGTCGCCGGGTCCCACACCACGCCACCCGGGCTGAACCGCAGGTTGTGGTGGAGTTCGTGCACGGCGGTGGACTCCAGCCGCTCCACGTTCTCGGGGTAGGGCCAGAGCTTGATCTCGATGTTGCCGGAGATCCCGCCGAACCCGGTCACCCCCAGGCAGGGGCCCATGAAGTGCGCGTCGCCCGGGTCGCCGAGGATCAGCGCCACGGTGACGTCGGGGGCCGCGAACCCCGGGTTGGCCTTCAGCAGGACGTCCCGGGCGTCATCGAGGGCGCGCCGCATGCGCTCCCAGGCCCCGGCCGCCGCCAGGGTCTCCAGCGCGCCGAGGCAGCGCTCCTCGTCGCGGTCGATGGGGAACCCGTTCGTCATGAGGTGGGTGTCGACCAGGTCGACCTCGCCCGGGTTGTAGCGGTACAGGCCCTTGTTGGGCTCCAGCATCGCGCGCAGGAGTTCCCGGCGCTCGGCGGCCGGGGCCAGCAGGATCTTCTTCGTCGCGGTGTAGGTGTCCAGAACGGTGATCGACATGGCCCGGATGCTAGAAGTTGACGCAGCGTCAAGGTCAAGCCGGCGGGGACGCGGTCCCGCCGGCGGCGCCCCGGGGCGCGCCCGCACCCGGCCGGGCCGGTGCCGTGCACGGGCCCCGTCGCGGGTGGCGGTCACCCCGCCGCGCCGTGCTCCCCGCGTCGCTTGGCGGTGAACCGCGCCTTCTTCTGGCGGTTTCCGCACGTGTTCATCTCGCACCATTTGCGGGTGCGGCTCTGGCTGGTGTCGAAGAAGGCGGCCCGGCAGGTCGGCGACGCGCACAGGGCCAGCCGCCCGTCGCGCTCGCCCGCGATGACGCTGATCGCGTCGGCGGCGATCACGCCCAGGGCGTCCTCCACGGCCGACGCCGGGCCGAGCCGCCACCGCCGCTCCCCCTCGGGCGTCAGGACGGCCGCCGCGCGCCCCTGGGCGCTGCGGTCGTTGATGACGCGCAGGGCGGGCCCCGGGAGCGGGTCCCCGACGGCGGCCGCCGTCGCGGCGGCGTGGATCGCCTCCCGCAGCTCCCGCCCGAGGTCGAGCTGGTCGGCGGTGCAGGAGTCGACGGCGAGGCCGCTCACCGCCAGCCAGTCGGCCAGGCGCTGCGGCGTGGGGATGCGCTCCACGGGATCGCCCCGGCGCTCGGTCAGCGTGGCCGTGAAGCTGGTCGCCAGCACGCTGCCGAGGCGGAATTCGGGGAACTCGGCGGACATGGAACCACCTTAGCCGGTTGCACGCGGACACGCCCGCCTGTTAGAACCGTCTAAGCCGGTTCACAGCAGCTCGCGGCCTGTTCCGCGAAGGCCAGGAGGTCCCATGACCCGCCCCACCGACGCCGTCCACCCCTTCCACGCCCGCGCCACCGACGCCGACCTCGCCGATCTGCGCGCGCGGCTCGCAGCGGCGCGGCTGCCGGAGGCCGAGACGGTCCTCGGCGCCCCGCCCGGCCCGCGCCGCTGGGACCAGGGCGTGCCCCTCGCCGACCTCACCGACGTCGTGGACCACTGGCGCACCGGCTACGACTGGCGGGCGTTCGAGGACCGCCTCGACCGCATCGGCCAGTTCCGCACGGTCATCGACGGCCTGGGCATCCACTTCCTGCACCGCCGGTCCGCGCGCGCCGACGCCACTCCCCTGCTCATGACGCACGGCTGGCCGGGCAGCGTCGCCGAGTTCACCGACGTCGTGGCGGAGCTGGCGGACCCCGAGGACGCGGACGCGCCGGCGTTCCACGTCGTGGTCCCGTCGCTGCCGGGCTTCGGCTACAGCGACAAGCCGGCCACCACCGGGTGGGGCACGGAGAAGATCGCGGCCGCGTGGGTGGAGCTGATGGGCCGGCTCGGCTACGGCAGGTTCGCCGCCCACGGCGGCGACTGGGGCGGCAACATCACCACGGTGCTCGGCGGCAGGTTCCCGGAGCACGTCCTCGGCATCCACACGACGTTCGCGGAGGGGCCGCCCGGTCTGACCATGGACGGGCTGACGGCGGCCGAGCGCGAATGGGCCGAGCAGACCCGCCACTTCTGGCGCCACCGCGCGGCGTACGCCAAGCAGCAGGCGACCCGGCCCCAGACCATCGGCTACGCGCTGGTCGACTCGCCGGTGGGGCTCCTCGCCTGGCTCCTGGACAAGTTCGCGGAGTGGTCGGACACCGAGGACAGCCCGTTCGAGAGGATTCCCCGGGACCGCGTCCTGGACGACGTCACCCTGTACTGGCTGACGCGGACCGGCGCGTCGGCCGCCCGCATCTACTACGAGAGCCACAACTCGCTCGACCCCCAGCTCCGGGTCGACGTCCCCTCGGCGATCACCGTGTACCCCCGCGACGTCGAGAGGTACCCGCGCCCCTGGGCGCGGGAGCGGTTCCGGCGGATCGTCCACTGGGGGACCCCCGAGGCCGGGGGGCACTTCCCGTCGCTGGAGGTGCCCGACTTCTACGTCGACGACCTGCGCCAAGGCCTCGCGGCGGTGCTGGCCGCACGGGGTGAACGCGGCCCGCGCGATAGGGACGTGCGCGGCGGCGCGTGATCGGGTAGCCTCGGCCACGTCCTGTCCCCGGCGAATGAGGTGGACGTTGCGCATCTGAGGTCCGCGACCGCCACGCGGTGGTACACCGTCACCCCGGCCCCCGTGCCGCCCGTGACCCGCGTGGAAGCGACCTCGGTGCATGTGCCGTCCCTCAGCCGGACGGCCGCGCTCCCCTTTCGCCGCGTGGCGCTCGCACACGACGCCCTTTTTCACCGCGTTACGTGCGACTGCGAGGATTCCCATGGCATTGTCACCCCCGGCGGGGGCCGCCATCACCTGCTCCGACCTCACCTTCCAGTGGCCGGACGGCACATCCGTCGTCGACGGGCTGTCGCTCACCATCGGCCGGGGCCGCAACGGCCTGGTCGGCGCCAACGGGACGGGCAAGTCCACCCTGCTGCGGCTCGCGGCCGGCCTGCTCACGCCCACGTCCGGGTCGGTCACGGTGAGCGGCACCCTGGCCTACCTGCCGCAGGACATCACGCTGGCGACGGATTTGCGGGTCGACGCCGCCCTGGGCATCGCCGAGCGGCGGGCCGCGCTGCGCGCCATCGAGTCCGGTGACGCGAGCGAGGAGCACTTCACCGCCCTCGGTGACGACTGGGACGTGGAGGAGCGGGCCGCCGCCACGCTGGGTTCGCTCGGCCTCGGCGGCATCGGCCTGGACCGGACCGTCGGAGAGCTGTCCGGCGGCGAGACCGTGCTGCTGCGGCTGGCGGCGCTGCTGCTGGAGCGGCCCGACGTGCTGCTGCTGGACGAACCGACCAACAACCTGGACGTGTACGCCCGGCGCCGCCTCTACGACGCGGTCGACGGTTGGCGCTCCGGCACGCTCGTCGTGGTCAGCCACGACCGGGAGCTGCTGGAGCGCGTCGACCGCATCGCGGAACTGCGCTCCGGCGCGGTCACCTGGTACGGCGGCGGCTGGTCGGCGTACCAGGAGGCGCTGGCCGTCCAGCAGGAGGCGGCCGAACGGAGCCTGCGCGCCGCCGACGCCGACGTTCGGCGGCAGAAGCGGGAGCTGGCCGAGACCCACATCAAGCTGGCCCGCCGCCAGAAGGAGGGACGGAAGGCGCAGGCGCAGGGCGGCATGCCCAAGATCCTGATGGGGGCGCGCAAGCGCGCCGCCCAGGAATCGGCGGGCAAGCTGCGCGGCGTCCACGAGGAGCGGCTGGAGGAGGCGCGCGAGCGGCGGGAGGAGGCGGCCGAGGCGGCGCGCACCGATGCCGAGATCCGCGTCGACCTGCCCGACACGGCCGTGCCGGCCAACCGGACGGTGCTGCGGATCGACGGCCTCACGCCCCGCTTCGGCGCGGCGATCGAGGGCGAGGTCGAGGTGCGCGGGCCCGAGCGGGTGGCGCTGGTGGGGCGCAACGGCTCGGGGAAGACGACGCTGCTGCGGACCCTGGTGGGTGACCTCGCCCCGGTGGAGGGTGAGGCGCGGACGTTCGTGCCGACGCGGTTCCTGCCGCAGCGGCTCGACGTGCTGGACGACGAGCTGAGTGTGGCGGAGAACGCGCACCTGCGGGCGCCGGGGGTTCCGGCGAACCACGTGCGCGCGCAGCTGGCCCGGTTCCTGTTCACGGGGGCGCGGGCGGACCGGCCGGCGGGGAGCCTGTCGGGCGGTGAGCGGTTCCGGGCGGCGCTGGCGGCGACGCTGCTGGCCGCCCCGGCGCCGCAACTGCTGATGCTGGACGAGCCGACGAACAACCTGGACGTCTCCAGCGTCCGCCAGCTCACGGGGGCCTTGGCGTCCTACCGGGGGGCGCTGGTCGTGGCCTCCCACGACCTGCCCTTCCTGGAGGAGATCGGCGTCACCCGGTGGCTTCTGATGGACGAGGGTCTCCGCGAGACCACCATCGAGGAGGTCCACGAACTGCTGGCCGCCCCGGCAGAGGACTGACGCCCGAACGAGCCGCGACCGGCCGCCCTGGCGAACCCCGCCAGGTCGGCCGGTCGCCGCTGTCCTACATGCGCTCCAGGTCGGCCAGGAGTGCGACCCACTCCCTCGCCGGAACGGCCAGCGTCGCCGCGTCCCGGTTCTGCGTGTCGCGCACCCGAGTCGTCGGCCCCTCCGCCACCTCTACACACTCGGAAGAGGCCCCGCTGTAGCTGGACTTATGGAAGGTCTTGCCTTCAGAGTTCATCATGAGCCCTCCGGATCGCCTGTAGGGATGACGTGGGGGACCACGCAACGGCTTGGAGGTCCCCGAAGAGGCAGACGTGGCGTCGAACCTCGGCTGGTGAGTCGAAGATCTGTCCTCCGCCCGTCGAGTCTCCGTAGACCACGGTCTCTCCGTCCTGAGTATGCAGGAGGCGGAACGGCCCGGAGGCACCGGGGTGATCAGGAAGATCATGAGGGACGATCTGGACTCGAACCCGCTGAGATTCTGCCAGGTTCGCGAGTACTTCGAGCTGCTTTCGCATCGTCTCTGTACCGCCCATCGCGCGGCGGAGCACCGATTCGCACAGGACAACCCAGTGGGCCGGACCATCGTCCCGGAGTAGCACCCGGAAGCGGCCCATTCGAGCCGCGACGAGCCGTTCGACGTCCTTCGGGGTATCGAGAGGTCGTCCTGCGCGGAAGACGGAACGTGCGTACCCGTCCACTTGCAGGAAACCTGGAACCAGGATGGGCGCCCACGTGCGAATCTCCGTCGCGCGCTCCTCTGAGCGCGTCACCTGCCGGAACCACTCTGGCGAGTCACTGCTCGCCAGAGCCGCAGACTCCCACTTCCGCAGGAGCGCGCCATCAGTACGGAAGAAGAGATCAAGTTCTGTAGCGGTGTCCCTTTTGGCCGCTCGCGTCGCTCGTTCTATCTTGCCTAGCATCCCACTCTCCACGGTGGTGTGGCGAGCGAGCTGATCGAGCGTAAGCCCTGCTTGAGTGCGCCTTCGGCGCAGATCGGCACCGAAATCCACCCAGGCCGGGAGTTGCGCTTCTGTCATAAGTACAAGCATTACTGATGGCGGTACTTTTGGCGCCTGTTCGGGATTATTGCTGGTGGCCGCAGCTGAGCCTGCTCGATTCTGGGCGTGAAAGACCCCGCGACGGAGGCACCGTCCGGGGCGATGGCCACCAGCATTGGAGTGCTGATGACACGATCCACCCTAAACCAGCGGAGGCGTCGCGTACGCCCGTATCTGCGGCTTCGGTCGCTCGGGGTGTGCCGGAGGTGCGGACGATGAACCGTCACCCCCGGATGCAGTGCCACGCCCGCACGTTCCCGATGGAACCGACCACGGCCCGCGAGGCGCGGGCCTGGACGCGGGCGCTGCTGTTCGACACCACACCGGCCGACGTGGTCCACGACGCCCAGGTGGTCGTCTCCGAGATGGTCACCAACTCGCTGCGCCACAGCACCGGCCCGACTCTCCGGCTCGACGTCGCCGTCTCGCCGGTCAGCCTCTACGTCGAGTGCGTGGACGGCGGCGGCCCCACCGAGCCCCGCATCCCCGACGCCGACCCCCTGGCCGAGGGCGGGCGCGGCCTGCACCTGATCGCCGGGCTGGCCTCGGTGTCCGGGCCGCTGGAGTGCGGCGGCCGGTACTTCGCCTTCCTCGGCTGGGCCGACCCGGCCCGCCGCTGACCGACCGGCCGGGAAGTGCAGCCCCTCCCGGGGCCGGGCCACCCGCCGCCTAGACCATCGCCGGGCCGCTGCGCCGATCCATGGAGAGGGGGGCGCAGCGTCCCGGCGGCTGGACCGTCGGCCGACCGCCGACCAGAACGGAGACCCCATGACGGAGGCGGAATCCGCGCCACGCGACCCGCTCCCCCGGCGCGACCGCACCCGGATGTACTTCGTCCTCCCGCCCGCCGCCCGCGAGTTCTACACCGCCTCCGAGGCCGCCGCCCTCTTCGGCGTCTCGGTGGACACCATCCGGGACTGGCGCAAACGGCGCCTGCTCCGCACCGTCCGCACCCCCGGCGGCCGGGTCCGCATCCCCGCCGCCGACATCGAGGCCCTCGTCCCGCCCCGCAAACGCGGCACCCGCGAACCATCCGCGCGGGACCGCTGAACGGGTCCGGCGCGGTGCACCTCGGAATGTCCCCTCCCCTGCCTAGGCTCGCCGCACCGACTCCGCCCCACGGAAGGACGCGCCCGTGCGCAGGCTCAAGCTCCAGGTCCAGACCACCATCGACGGCTACATGGCCGGCCCCCAGGGCGAGATGGACTGGATGATGTGCCCGTGGTCCGACGACCTCAACGCCCACGTCGACGCCCTGACCGCCTCCGTCGACACGATCGTGCTGGGCCGCCGGCTCGCCGAGGGGTTCATCCCCACCTGGGCGGCCGGCCCCGAGGGCGAGGACGCGGCGTCCATCGAGTGGATGAACTCCACCCCCAAGGTCGTGTTCTCCCGCACCCTCACCGCCTCGCCCTGGGAGAACGCCGAGATCGCGGGCGGCGACCTCGCCACCGAGGTCGCCGCGCTCAAGGCCCGGCCCGGCGCCGACATCATCGTCTACGGCGGCGCCACCCTGGTGCGCGACCTGCTCGCCGCCGACCTGATCGACGACCTCCACCTGTTCGTCAACCCCGCCGCCATCGGCGCGGGCCTGCCCGTCTTCCCCGGCGACGGCACCCCCCGGCCCTACCGGCTGGCCGAGGCGCAGCCGTTCACCTGCGGTATCACCGCCCTGCACTACGAGCGCGACCACCGCTGACCGCCGCCCCCGGGTCGCGGCCGCTCCGACGCCGTGCGGCCGCGCGCTAGGCTGCCGCACGCGGAACCGAGCGACCCCCCGGAGGCCGGTCATGGAGCTGCTCACCCTGCGCGAGTGCCTGCGGCTCGCCGCCTACTGGTGCGCGGTGGCGGCCGTGATCGCGGTTCCGGTCGGCATCGGCCTGCGGTCGTGGTTGGTGCCCGCCGCCGTGTTCCTGCTGATCACCGCCGGGTGCGTGGTGTACGGGTGGGTGCTGCCGCGCCACGAGGCGCTGATCGTGGGCGGGGCGGCGCTGGCCCTGCTGGCGGGGATGGCGGTCGGCGCGGCCCTCATCGGGTTCGGCGTGCACGCCTTCATCACCGCCGAACCGCACTGCGTGACCACGGAGTACTACCTCTGCTTCGACACCGCCGAGAAGCAGGTGGCACAGACCCGCCGGTTCACGATGCTGCCGATCATCGGCGGCACGATCCTGGTGTCCGTCCTCGCGGTGGTCGCCTGGCGCGGCGCCGCCACGACCTACCGCGAGTACCGCATGCACCGGTGACGACCACACCACCCGGGTCGGCGGCCGCCGCCGACGACGACGAGAAACGAGGAACGGGCATGCCCGCTATGGACCCCCCGGAGAACCCCACCGCCTCCGCCGCCGACCAGGAGGCGGTATTGGACGTGGTGCGCCGCCTGGCGGCGGCCGCCTCCGCGGCCCACCGCGAGATCGCCGCCGCGCCGAACGAGGCCGCGGCCGAGCAGGTGCGCGAGGCCATGGTCGAGGTCTCCCAGCAGGCCCGGAGGGACCTGCGCGCCATCGACCCCGCGGCCATCGCGGCGCTGCACGCCTCGATGGACGCCGACACCGAGGCTGAACCCCGTTCCGACGGCTGAGCCGGGGGCCCGAACCGCAGCGGCCCCCGCCCGGCAGATGGGCGGGGGCCGCGGTGCGGTCAGCCCGTGGCCCCGGGCGCGCGGTCGGCTACCGGCCGATCCCGTCCAGTTCGGCGAGTTCCTCGTCGGAGAGCGCGAGCCCCGCGCCGGCGGCGTTCTCGCGCAGATGCGCCACCGATGAGGTGCCGGGGATCAGCAGGATGTTGGGCGACCGCCGCAGCAGCCAGGCCAGGGCGACCGACATCGGTGTCGCGCCCCGCCGGGCGGCCACGGCGGACAGCGCCGCCGACTGCAACGGGGTGAACCCGCCGAGCGGGAAGAAGGGCACATAGGCGATGCCCTCGTCGGCGAGGTCGTCGATCAGCTCGTCGTCCCGGCGGTGCGCGAGGTTGTACATGTTCTGCACGCACACGATCGGCGCGATCGCCCGCGCCTCGGCGACCTGCTCCGCCGTCGCGTTGCTCACCCCGAGATGGCGGATCAGGCCCTGGCGCTGGAGGTCGACCAGCGCCTCGAAGGGCTCGGCGAGCGAGCCGGGCCGGGGGCCCTGGGCGTCGCCGAGCCGGAGGTTCACCACGTCGAGGACGTCCAGGCCGAGGTCGTCGAGATTCTCGTGGACGGCGCGGCGCACGTCCTCGGGCCGCCGGGCCGGGGGCCAGCCGCCCTGCCGATCGCGTTCCGCGCCGACCTTGGTGACGATGTGCAGCGGCTCGGGATAGGGGTGCAGCGCCTCCCGGATCAGCCGGTTGGTGATCCGGGGGCCGTACGCGCCGGCGGTGTCGATATGGGTGACGCCGAGGTCGGCGGCCGCACGCAGGACGGCGAGCGCGCCGTCGCGGTCGGCGGGCGGGCCCATGACGCCGGGACCGGCGAGCTGCATCGCGCCGTAGCCGAAGCGGGTGACGGTCAGATCGCCCAGGGTCCAGGTGCCACCGGGCAGTGGGGCGGAGGTCGTGTCCATGCCGTCGATACTCGCCCGCGTGCGGGTGGTGCGGCCAATACCGCTGCGGTGCCCGGCCATACCCGGCGGGTATCAGCGAGGTAGGTTGAGGCCATGGACGCCTTGGAGACCCGCGAGCTGAGGTACTTCATCGCCGTGGCCGAGGAACTGCACTTCGGCCGGGCCGCCGAGCGCCTGGGCATGGCCCAGCCGCCGCTGTCCCGGGCGATCCAGCGGCTGGAGCGGCGCCTCGGCGTCCTGCTGCTGGACCGCGACCGGCACGGCGTCTCCCTGACCGGCGCCGGGGAGACGCTGCTGCACGAGGGCCGCGCGGCCCTCGACGCGGTCACCGCCGCCGCGCGCCGCACCCGCCGCACCGGCGGCGCCGACCGACCGGGCGGCCGCCGCGGCCGGCTGGTGCTGGCGGTGAAGGCCGGCGCCTCCCACGAGCTGCTGCACAAACTCCTCGACGCCTACGCGGCCGAACCCGGCGCCGCCGAGATCGAGGTGCTGCCGAGCGGTACGTGCGAGCAGGGGGAGATGCTGCGCGACGGCCGCGCCGACGTGGCGCTCATGCACAAGCCGTTCAACTCCCTCGCCGGATTCGACAGCGAGGAGCTGATGACCGAGGGGCAGATCGCCGTCCTGCCCGCCGGGCACCCCCTCGCCGCGCGGAAGAGCCTGTCCCTGGCCGACGTCGAGGACATCCCCGACCTCCCGCTCGCCCGCTGGGCGCGCCACGGCGCCTACCGGCCCGGCCCGGGACCGGAGATCCACGACCAGACGCAGCTGGCCCAGCTGATCGCCCTCGGGCGCACCGTGGCCGTCTTCCCCGACTCGGCCCGCGCCTGGCTCTGGGCCGAGCACGCCGCCGTCCCCCTGGTCGACGCGCCCCCCGTCGTCACGCACATCGCCTGGCCCGCGCACAGCCGGTCGGTCGCCCTCGCCGGGCTGATCCGCACGGCCACCCGGCTCTGACCCGCCCCCGCGTCCCGCGCCGGGGCGTACCGCCCGGCCCCGTCCCCGCCGGCCCGGGGCGCCCCGGGCCGCCTCAGCCGCCATCCTCCGGCCGGGGGTACACCGACTCGTACATTCCGGGCGAATTTAGACATGCGAGAAGGCCGGTGCCCGGCATGGGCGGGAGACGGGCATCGGCTGGATGAGCGGCGTCAGCGGTGCAGGGAGCGGTTCAGTTCCACGATCTCCTCCCGCGTGGGCGGGGAGGTGAAGGCGGCCACGCGCTCCAGGGCGCGGGCCCGGAGGGCCGGGGTCTTCTCCCGGTCGGCCGCCCGAAGGGCCGGTCCCAGCTCGTCGAGGGTCAGCTCGGTGCAGTAGGCGGGCGTGGCGGGCTGCTGGCGCCAGGAGTCGGCCAGCCCGCCCGCGTCGAAGGGGTCGAAGCCGCTCTCGTCCACCAGGCGCATGGCCACCCGCCGCGCCTGATCGGAGTCGGCGGCGACCGGGAGCGCGATCCGGCCCGGGGTCCCCGCCGGAGCGCCCCGGGTCTTCAGGGTCTCCTCCAGCACCGCGTTCCACGCCTTGACCACGGGCCGGCCCAGCCGCCCGGCCACCCACAGGCTCTCCACCTGCCCTTGGCCCACCCCCTCGACGGGGACGTCCCAGTCCTGGAACGGGACGTAGTTGGTGGTGTCGATGACCACGGTCTCCTCGGGCACGGAGGCGAAGACCCCGGCCACGTCCGGGACCTTGAAGAAGGGCACGGACAGGATCACGACGTCCTTGTCCCGGACGGCGTCGGCGGCGCTCCCCGCCCGCGCCCCGAACTCCAGCACGGCCGGGTCGATCGTCTCCGGGCCACGGGAGTTGGCCACGGCGACCTCGTGGCCGCCCGCGCTGAAGACGCGCGCCAGGGTCGCCCCGATCGCCCCCGAGCCGAGGATGCCGATTCGCATGGTGTGTCCCTTCTGTCGATGCGCCCTCCCCGGACGGGGAGGGGAGGTGGGGCAGGCGAGGCCGCCGCTACCGGGCCGGTTCGAGGACGCCGGGGGTGTCGTGCACCACGACGCTCTCGGCCAGCGGCACCCGGCCCATCCGGTACGCACTCGACGGCCCCCGCGGGTCCGCCTGCCCGAAGGAGACGCCGAACAGCAGCTTCATCTCCGCCCCGATGCCCAGGGACGCGCGCACGGTGTCGGCGTAGAAGCCCAGCATCGTCTGCGGGATGCCCGCCAGGCCGCGCGCCTCCAGGGCGAGCAGGAAGGTCTGCGCGTACATGCCCACGTCGGCGGCCACGCGCACGCCGTCGCCGAACCGGGGCAGGAACAGCAGCGCCACGTGCGGGGCGCCGAAGAACTCCAGGTTGCGCCGCGCGGCGGCGCGGCGCCCTTCGGTGTCGGAGCGCTCCACCCCCAAGGACCGGTAGTAGGCCGCGCCCTGCTCGCGGGCGCGCTGGAGGTAGGCGCCCTCACCGAAGTCGGCGTAGTCGAAGCTGAAGTCGAACGAGGTGCGGCCGGCCCGGTCGGCCTCCAGCAGTTCGGCGCTCAGGGCCGCGCGGCGCTCCCCGGAGACGACGTGCACCTGCCAGGGCTGGGTGTTGCAGTTGGACGGGGCGCACTGGGCGTCCTGGAGCACCGCGCGGATGTCGGCCGCGGGCACCGGGTCGGGCAGGAAGCCCCGGACCGAGCGCCGCGAGCGGACGATGTCGGTGAAGGAGCGGGGACTGGCGGGCACGACGGTTCCTTCCGAGCGGGGTCGTCTCACGCGCCCACCGCGCGACGGCGTCCTGGTCGTCCCTGGTGGGCGCGCCGCTACCCTAGAACCTGACACCGGTGTCAGAGGCAAATCGGAACGGAGGCCGCCCGTGCGGATCGGGGAACTGGCCGAGCGGACCGGGGCCAGCGTGCGCTCCCTGCGCTACTACGAGCAGCAGGGCATGCTCTCCAGCGAGCGCAGCGCCAGCGGCCAGCGCCACTACGACGAGGCGGCCGTGGACCGCGTGCTGCTGATCCGGCAGCTCTTCGCCGCCGGGATGAACAGCACGGCCATCGCCGAGCTGCTGCCGCACGTCGCGCCCTGCGGGCGGCGCTGCCCGCCCCAGGTGCTGCGCCGGCTCACCGCCGAACTCGACCGCATCGACGCCCGGGCCGAGGAACTCGCCCGCACGCGCCGCATCCTGCACGGCATGGTCGAGGCCACCCGCGAGGCCATGCGGGAGGCCTGAGCGCGATCGCGGCGGCGCCGGCCCGCCGCGGCCGTCCCGCGCCCTGTCAGCGGCGCCCGGCGCTGTGGCCGCCGGCGGCAGGGTCCCGAGGGCGCCGGCCCCGGGGCCCGTTCACCCCGGGCCGGGCGGTCCGCCGTCCTGGGGTGCGCGGGCGGCGGCGGTGGCGAAGGGGTCGCCGGCCTGGTCGGCCACCGCGTGGGCGCGGCGGGTGTGGGCGGCGGCATCGCCCGGGCGGCCCAGGGCGGCGGCGAGGCCGGCCAGGTGGGCGGCGACCGGGCCGAGGGTGAGCAGCCCGCTGCCGGCGCCCGCCAGTTCACCGGCGGCGGGGAGCAGCCGCTCATAGGCGCGCTCCATCGCCGCCCGGTCGCCGGCGGCGATCGCGGCCCGCGCGCCGAGGCAGGTCAGGGCCTCGGCGAGCAGGCCGGGCGGGGCGTCGGGCGGCACCGGCCCGCCCTCCGGATCGGCCAGGGGGCGGGCCCACGGCGCGTAGGGCCCCCAGTCCGCCCCGTCCTCGGGTGGCGCCTGCGGGGCGCCGGTGCGCAGCCGCAGGCAGAGCAGTGCCAGCGGGACCACCCCCTCCTCCACGCCGGGCATGCCCGCCCCGGCCAGGCGGTCCCCCGCCGCCCGGTAGGCGGCCTCGGCCTCCTCGGTCCGGCCCGCGACGGCGGCCCGCAGCGCCGTGTAGCCCTGGGTGAACACCCCCACGAGCGGGATGCCGTAGCGGGCCCCCAGCCGGTCGGCGGCCTCGGCGTGGGCGTCGGCGGCGGTGAGGTCGGCCAGCGCGCTCCGGGCCTGGAGCAGCACCAGGTGGCCCAGCACCTCGAAGGTCACCAGCCCGTTGCGGGCGCCGAGGTCGACCAGTTCGGCGCCGATCGCGGCCCGCTCCGGCGCCCGCCCCGCGCGGTCGAAGGACTGCATGAAGCGGGCGTTGAGCGCCAGCGCGAGCAGCGCGGGGTCGCCGAGGCGGCGGGCCGCGGCCTCGGCGGTGCGGGCGGCGTCGGCCCCCCGCGCGGAGGCGGTGCCGCGCGACTCCAGGGCGATGGCGGCCAGCAGCCGCGCCCGCAGCCGTTCGCGGTCGGCGGGCAGCGCCGCCAGGGCGCGCTCGGCGGCGGCCGTGACGCTCCGGGCCAGGCCGGGGTCGTCGTCGCGGGTCCACAGCGCGGGCACGTCGAAGGCCGTGACGACCTCGGCGGTCAGGACGGGGTCACCCAGCCCTTCGGCGGCGGCGACGGCCTCGGCGCGGTGCCGGCGGGCGTCGGCCAGCCGGCCGGTGACGGCCAGTGCCCGCACCAGGCCCATGACCGCGTACAGCCTCCCCCGCACGTCGCCGTCGCCCGCGCGGTCGTGGGCGTCGACGGCGGCGGCCCACCACCGGGCCGCCTCGTGCGGGGCGAACCGGTGCTCGGCGGCCGCTGCGGCGGCGCCGGCGTGGTGCGCGGCGCGGGCGGTCGCGCCCGGGGTCCCGGCGCGGGCGAAGTGGTGGGCGGCGGCACCGTGGTCGTCGGGGCGCAGCCGCTCCAGGGCCTCGGCGGCGGCCAGGTGCCAGCGGGCGCGGCGCGGGCCGGACACCTCCTCGTAGAGGGCGTCGCGGACCAGGACGTGGGCGAACCGGGTCCGGCCGTCGCCGTCCTCGGTGAGGAACTCCGCCGCCAGCGCCGCGTCGAGGGAGTCCAGGAGGTCGGCGGGGTCGCCGGCCGCCGCGGCGAGCACGTCGGGGTCGACGTCGCGGCCGATCACCGACGCCTGCCGCAGCAGCCCTTGGGCGGGCGCGGGCAGCGCCGCCAGCCGGTGCCGGATGACGTCGCGCACCCCGGCGGGGACCGCGTCGAGCCCGGCGGCGCCCTCGGCGGCCGAGAGCCGGGCGAGTTCGCGGACGAAGAACGGGTTGCCGCCGCTGCGCCGGTGGATCGCCCGCACCACCGCCGGGTCGGGGCCGCCGCCGATGACGCCGCCGATCACCGCCGCGGTGGCGGCCTCGTCCAACCCGCCCAGGTAGACGCGGACGGGTTCGCGCGGGGCCAGCCGGGCCAGGGCGGCCGACAGCGGTGGGGTGATCTCCCCGGTGCGGTGGGTGCCGATGAGCAGCACCGGGCCGGGGAACACCTCCCCCGCCAGGGCGGTGAACAGGTCCAGGGTCTCCTCCCCGGCGCGGTGCAGGTCGTCCATGACCACCGCGACCGGGCCGCGCGCGGCGGCGGAGGCGAGCAGGGCGGCGGCGCGGCGCAGCGCGCGGAACCGGGCGGCGGCCGCGTCGCCGGGAGCGGGGCCGGGGTCGGGTTCGGGCGCGGTGGCCCCGGCGGCAGCGAGCGCGGCGGCCGCGCGCGACCACGCCCACTCCCCCGGCGCCCCGTCGTGTTCGGGGCTCGGCCCCCGGGCGACCGTCCAGCCGCGTTCGGTGAGGCGGCGGGCGAACGCGGCGGCCAAGGCGGTCTTGCCCGCGCCGGGACCGCCCGAGACCAGGGCGGCCGCGGGGGTGCGGTCCGCTGCGGCGGTGGCGGCCGCGCGCTCCAGCAGGTCGAGTTCGACGTCGCGGCCCACGAACGGGCGGTCGGCGGGGGCGAGCGGCGGGCGCGGGGCGGGCGCCCCGTCGGCCGCCGGTGCGGGGTCGCGGTCGGCAGGGGCGGGGGCCGGGCGGGAGTGCGGTGGGGCGGCGGACGCGGCGGGCCCCTCGGGGACCAGGTCCGGGTCCTGGGCGAGGACGGCGGCCTCCAGCCGGCGCAGCGCGGGGCCGGGTTCGACGCCCAGCTCGTCCACCAGCGCCGCGCGGGCGGCGCGCAGCGCGGCGAGCGCGTCGCCCTGGCGGCCGCAGCGGTACAGCGCGAGGGCGAGGTGGTGCCAGGCGTCCTCGCGCAGCGGGTGGGCGCGGGTGTGGGCCTCCAGGTCGGGGACGGCGTCGGCCGCCCGGCCCAGGGCCAGCAGCGCCTCGGCCCGCCGCTCCACGGCGAGCAGCCGCAACCCGTCCAAGCGGTCGGCGGCGCCGCGCGCCCAGGCGTGGTCGGCGAACTCGGCGTAGGCCGGGCCGCGCCACAGGGCGAGGGCGCCGTCGAGCAGGGCGGGGACACCGTCGGGGCGGCCCTCGGCGAGGAGGGCCCCGGCGCGGGCGACGGCGGCCGCGAACCGGTCGGCGTCGACCGCCTCGGGGGCGGCGCGCAGCGCGTAGCCGGGCGGGGCGGTGACCAGCAGCCGGGCGGGGGCGCGGCGGGGGCGGTCGGGTTCGAGCGCCTGGCGCAGGGCGGCGACGAAGGTGCGGATGGCCGCGACGGCGCCGTCGGGCGGGTCGTCCCACAGGTCGTCGGCGAGCCGGTCGACGGGCACGGTGCGGCCCCGGGACACGAGCAGCCGTGCCAGCACCGCCCGGTGTCGGGGGCCCTTCAGCGCGAGGGGGCCGCCGGGGCCGTCGGCCTCCAGCGGGCCCAGGACGCGGAACGCCACCGCTGTGTCCGCTGTGTCCGCCGCCTCCGCCCTGGTCATCCGCCCAATCTATCCGCCACCGGCGCCCGCCCCGACGGCGCGGCGGGCGGCATCCGGCGCGGCGGCGGCCGACGGCCGCACGGGCGGTCCGGCCCTCCGGCGCGTCCGTGGGGAACCCATCCCGCGCCCCGTTCCGCGCGCGCATCCGGACGGCGGAACGGGGATGCGCGGCGGCGGCCCCCGGACCACAAAGACGCGATCACACCGGACCTGGCCGGGCTCCCCGCCGTCCCCGAGGTCTCCGACGAGCGCGAACGGGACAGGGAGACGCGCCGGGTGCCCTCCACCGTCCCGCGCGGCCACTACGCGATCGAACCCGAGCCTGGGGGTTTCCCCTACGTCCTGCAGGAGGACCAGGAGGACCCGCAGCGGTCGCAGCCGCGCGGACCCCTGTTCTGCCGGGAGGAGGGCTTCGTCATCTCGGCGGGCAGCCGGGGGACGGTGGTGCTGCACCCCGACGACGCCGCCGGCCTCCGGCCGCTGCCCGGCGGGGAGAACAGCACCGGGTGCTGCGGGCGGCCCAACCTGGCCTGCGGCTGCGGCGCCCCGGTCGCCACCCTCGCGGCCGACTGCTTCGCCCCTACGAACTCCACCTCGACCCCGCCCGGACCCGGCCGTCCACGGGCTGGCACGGGGGCCGGCCCGCCTCCCGCCGCCCCCTCTGCGGCGGCGATACGCCGGAGCGGGGCGGTCTCCGCGACGCGGGTGGTGAGCGATGAGGAGAGAGGCCCGCCCGCTCTCCCCCGCGATCAGACCGCCGTGGGCCGGGCGGGGAGGGCGAAGCGCGCGGCGAACGCCGACATCTGGTCGCGCTGCCGGTCCGGTTCGGCGGCGGTGGGGCTCACGACGATCCGAGTCACGCCCTGCTCGGCTAGCTCCTGGACCTGCTCGGCGGACATGTCGATGGACCCCCACCGCGTGTACTCCAGCGCGTCCGGGTCGCGGCCGGCCTCGCGCGCGGTCGACCGGGCGAGGTCCATCTGGGCGGCGCGCTCCTCGGGCGTGAGCGCGCCGCCGGGGAAGTAGCCGTCGCCGCGCCGCCCGGCGCGGCGTGCGGCCGCCCGGCTCGAACCGCCCACGTGGATCGGCAGGTGGGTGACCCCGAGGGGCTTGGGGAAGCTGCACAGGTCCGCGAAGGAGAAGAACTCCCCGGCGAAGCCGACGCCCTCGGCGCCGCCGGCCCACAGCAGGCGCAGCACGTCGATCGCCTCGTCCGCGCGGCGGCCGCGCGTGGTGAAGTCGACCCCGACCGCCGCGGCCTCCCCGGGCAGGGTCCCCAGCCCCACGGTCAGCAGCCGCATCCGCCCCCGGGACAGCACGTCGATGGTCGCCAGCCGCTTCGCGAGGACCACCGGATGGTGGTACGGCAGCAGCAGCACCCCCGTCCCGAGCAGGATGCGGTCGGTCGCCGCGGCGACGAAGGCCAGGCAGTCGAGCGGGTCGGCGTACGGCAGCGCCGGCGGGATCTCATGGGCGCCGGCCCGCGCACCGGGGTACACCGCGATGTGCTCCGGAACGTACAGCGCCTCGAACCCGCACTCCTCGGCGTGCCGCGCGAAGGCGGTGATCCGGTCCGGGTCGACGCCGAAGAAGGGCGTGCTGTAGCTGATCGCGAATCTCATCGTCATGGCTCCGGGGGTCGGCGCGCGTCGTCTCCGACGGCTGCTGGGGTGGTGACCGGCGGGGCGCGACGCTCGCCAGTGCGCGGCGGGCGGCGTGCCGGTCGCGGCCACGCTAGGCCCTGCCGTCGGCGTCAACACAAGGCCGCCGGAGGCGGCCGCCACCGCGCCCCGGCGCGCCGGGGCGGGGATTCGGTCCGCACCGAACCGCCCCCCGGCATCGATCGCACTTCGCGCTCAGGTGCGGACACACGGTGATCGGGGTATCTGCGCGACGAGGCGCGGCGACCGGCCGCGCGGCTCGAAAGGGGTCGGGGATGCAGGTCATCGGTGCCGGGTTCCCGCGCACGGGGACGAGTTCGATGAAGGTCGCCCTGGACCGGTTGGGCTTCGGCCCCTGCCTGCACATGTTCGAGGTGATGGGCTCGCCCGACCTCTCGCGGCGCTGGGGCGCCATCGCGGACCGCCCGGCGGCCGAGGTGGACTGGCCGGACCTCATGGCGGGCTGGCGCTCCGCCGTGGACTGGCCGGCGGCGTTCTTCTGGCGGGACCTCGCCGACGCCTTCCCCGAGGCGAGGATCCTGCTGACCGTGCGCGAGCCGCGCGGCTGGTACCGGAGCATCCGCGACACCATCTTCCGCGAGGGGCACGAGCGTCTGGACGGCGAGGGCGCCGCCCCCCACCTGGGCGCGCTCATCCCGCTGCTCGACCGCCTACACCGGGCCCACTTCGGCGGCGGGTTCGGCCAGACGCCCGACGAGCGCACCGCCGTGGCCGCCTTCGAGCGGCACACCGACCGGGTGTGCGCGGAGGTCCCCGCCGACCGGCTCCTGGTGTACCGCTGCGGCGACGGCTGGGAGCCCCTGTGCGCGTTCCTCGGCGTACCGGTCCCCGACGCCCCCTTCCCCCACCTCAACGACACTGCGGCGATGCGCCGCAAGCAGGACCTGATGCGCGACGGCCACCTCCCCACCCTCCACGACCCCTGAGGCGCGGCGAGGCCCGGGTGCCGGGCGGCGCTCATCCGCCGCTCATCGGACGCTGATCCGCGCCGTGGAGGCTGGTCCCACAGCACCGAACGAAGGGACCACCATGGAACCGAGGATCACCGGATTCGACTACCGGCGCGTCACCGTCGCCGACGGCGTCGAGCTCAACGCGGCCGTCGGGGGCACCGGCAGCCCGATCGTGCTGCTGCACGGGTTCCCGCAGACGCACCTGATGTGGCGGCACGTCGCGGCCGACCTGGCCGCCGACCACACCGTCATCTGCCCCGACCTGCGCGGCTACGGCGACAGCGACAAGCCCGCCGACCCCGACGGCACAACCTACGCCAAGCGCACCATGGCGGCCGACGTGGTCGCCCTGGCGCGGGCGCTGGGCCACGACCGGTTCGCGCTGGCCGGCCACGACCGGGGCGCGCTCGTCGCGATCCGCGCCGGGCTGGACCACCCCGACGCGGTCACCCACCTGGCCTCGCTCGACGTGCTGCCGACCCTGGACATGTGGGAGGTGCTGCACGGGGTGTCGGCGGCGGTCGGCTTCCACCTGTACCTCATGGCGCAGCCGCCCGGGCTCCCGGAGACGCTGATCGGCGCCGCGCCCGACGCGTTCTTCGGCCACTTCCTCGACCTGTGGGCGCGCGACCCCGAGGCGATCCCCGCCGACGTGCGCGCCGCCTACCTGCGGGCGAGCCGGGAGGCGGTGCCGTCCATCGTCGCCGACTACCGCGCCTCGGCCGGGATCGACGTGGCGCATGACACGGCCGACCGCGACGCCGGGAACCGGCTGCGCATGCCGGTGGCGGTGCTCCAGCAGGACTGGGGCGCGGCGCTGGGCTACGACGCCGCCGCCGTGTGGCGGGCGTGGGCCCCCGATCTGCGCCACTCCACCGTCACCTGCGGCCACTTCATGGCCGAGGAGGCCCCGGCGGAGGTCGTCAAGGCGCTGCGCGGCCTGCTGGCCGCCTGAGGCGGGCGGCGCCGGTGGCGCCGCGCCCGCGGCGGACCCGCCGGGCCGAAAGGACGGTCCGGCCCGGCGGGTCCATGGAATCACCCCGCCCGCGCGGTCACCCGCTGCGGGCGGGCGGCGGTGGGGGCGGGGCCGGCAGGCCGGCGGCCGCTCCTACCGCAGCAGGATCAGATCCTCCGGCCCTGGGACCGCATCTCGACGTGGCGGCGCACGGTCCGCGCGTCGTCGCCCTCCCGCCGACCCCCGGTCTGAGCACCGCCCCCGCCCGTGGTCGCGTTGGCCACGGCCTCCGTGATGCTGGGGGTCTTGAGCCGCGCGGCCCGCAGGGCGTACTCCGCTTCGGTCTCCCCCGTCTCCAGCTTCCCGAGGGGGGACTCGCTGCCGCCGCTGCCGCTGTTGTTGCCGCTGTTGTTATTCGAAGAAGAGTTGTCCGATCCGCGATTACGGAATATGCCCATAAATAGTTCCTTTGCGTGTGTCATGGCACCGGATCGTGCGGTCCGATCGCAAGATCGTAAATGCACACGCAGTAATGAACAACAGCCACATACGTGCACCTAACGGACATTCGCCGTGGATTGGGTCGATCGGAGCGCGAGGCGTGTCCGGCACCCCGCCCCCGACCGCCGAACGGCCCGGCCGGATCGGGCCGAAGGGTTCCGCCGTCCGGGGCGAGTGGCGAGGGTGCGCGCATGCCCGAGCCTGCGACCGTCCCCCTGCGTTCCGGCGACCCCGATCGGATCGGCCCCTACCGGCTGCGCGCCCGCCCGGGCGGACGCGGAATGGGCGTCGTCTACCTGGGGCACTCGCCGGGCGGGCACACGGTGGCGGTGAAAGTGGTCCACCCCGACCTGGCGGGTGATCCGGCTCTCCGGCACCGGTGTCGTCGGCGCCATAGCCGGCCTGTGGGCGTTCGCGGCGCGTCCACTGCGCATCGTCATGCACGTCAGCGGGTTGGACATCGATGAGCGGACGATCCGCTGGAGCGACCTGGCCCGCGTCGACCTGGTCGGAGACGCGCCGGGCGCCCGGCCCGTGCTCTGGCCCCGCGACCGCGAGGCGGACCTGCCCGGGACGGCCTTCCACGGCGGCACGGCCGTGTGCTCCGCCCGCCAGGTCGGCACGGGCCAGGGGCACGAGGCCGGGCGGTCGCGGGCGGCGCTGAGCGTCTTCGCCGCTGGTGTGGAGTCCCCGCCGCTGCTCTGACCGGCCGGTCGCGGCCCACCGGTGCCGCGGCCACCGGTGACGGGTCCGTCCTCCCCGTCACCGGTGGCCGCGCCGACCGGCCCCCCGCCCCCTCGACGCCGCCGGTGGCCCGCTCCGGGCCGGACACCCGCCCGGAGCGGCGCCGCCGCGGACGCGCCGACCCCCCGAGGCCCGGACGCCGACGGCGGCGCGGAGCAGACGTTAAAGGGGCCGGCGCCCGCCGGGCAATGCCCACGGTGCACGACTTCGCATCCCCGACTGCCCACGGTGCACAACCGCGCGGCCCGACCGATCACGGTGCACGGTCGGCGATGCGCAGCGCGTGGACGAGGTCGTGGGTGCCGGGGCCGGGCACCAGGAGGTCGCGGTTGAGCAGCCGCTCGGCGGTGCGCAGGCGGGCGCGGACGGTGGTGCGGTTGATGCCGAGCTCCCGGGACGTGCGCTGGGCGTCGGTGCCGGACGCGATCCAGGCGCGCAGCGTGTCCGCCACGGGGTCGTGGGGGCCGTCGAACACGGGTTTGAGGAACGTCTCGGCCCAGGCGGCGGCCTCCTCCCCCGCGAGCAGCGCGTCCAGGCGCGGCGCGGGCCGGGTGCCGTCCGACCCGCCCTGCCCGTCCGACCCGACCGGTCCATCCGACCCGATCGGCCCGAGCGGCGCGAGGTCGTCGACGGCCAGGGCGAGGGCGAGGTCGGCGCGGGCGTCGACGCGGCGCAGGTCCGCGCCCAGCGCCTCCTCGACCCGCCGCAGGTGCGCCGCGACGGTGTTGCGGCTGATGTCCAGCAGGCGCGCGACGCCGGTGTGCGGGAAGGCCAGGGCCAGGCGCACGACGTCGAGGCTGAGCCGGGGCAGGGGCCGGACCGGCGCCAGCACCGCGTCGGCCCAGGCGCGGGCGGCGGTGCGCGGCAGCAGCCGGGCCAGCGGCGCCGCCCCCTGGTAGGGCGCCGCGCGCTGCGGTGTGCCGCGGGCCGCCGCCAGGGCGTGGCGGGCCTGCTCGTAGGCGCGCGCCGTCTCCGCCAGGGGGTGCGGGGCGCTGATGCCCAGCGCGTAGCGCGGGGTGTCGCGGACCATGGAGCGCAGCAGGGCCGCGAGGCCGCTGTCGCCCTCGCCGTCGTCGTCGGCGACCAGGCAGATGACGTGGGCGTCGAAGACCGGGCAGCGCAGCATGAGGTGGCGGCCGTGGTAACCGGACGCGTCCTGGAACCGCTCGATGACCGGGTCCCGGTCACCCGGCGGGCACGACAGCAGGTGCACGCGGACGCGTTCGCGGTCCAGCAGCGGGGGGACCGCGCCGACCGTCATCCGGCGGGCGAGCGCCAGGTCGCCCGCCATCAGCGCCATGAACACCGCCACCCGCACCCGGGCGACGGCGTCCTGGTAGCGCCGGGCGGCGTCGTCGGCGCGGTGCAGCCGCCGCAGCGCCTCGATGACGGTCCCGGTGTGCGACGCCAGGGCGGTGACCTCCCGGGCGGGCGGCGAGGGCGCCGCGACGACCAGGACGGGCCCCGGCGCGGCCGGCCCCAGCGCCTCGCAGCGGACGTGCAGCCCCGCGGCCTCCGTCGCCGCCGCCGCGAGCCTGCGCCCGGCCAGTTCGGCCAGGACGGGGCGCAGGGCCGCGATGAGGTCGGGGGTGATCCCGGCGGTGGCGACCAGCGCCCTGCCGTGCGCGTCCACCAGGGCGATGTCGGCCCCGGTGTGGTGCGCGAGCCGGTCGGCGATCCGCTGCGGCTGGGCGTCGGTGCCCCGGGCCAGGCCCCGGCGCATCTGGCGCAGCAGGACGTCGAACACCTCAGGGGCCGCAGCGGGGCGGCCGTCCGGGGCCGCCGGACGGGGCTGTGGGGCGGGGGTCACGGGAGCACGGGGGCGTCCGCGAAGCGGGCGCGGTCCGGGCGGCGGGTCGCGGGGCCGCGCCGGTGCGGCCGTGGGGCGCGGGGGATGGCGGGGATCAGGGCAAGGATGAACCGGGGCATGTCATCCCATCGATACGTCGGCGGGGGTTCCGATTCTCCTCGCGCGCGTCCCCCGCGGCATAGGCGCGCGGCTGGCCCGCACCGGCCAGCCCGCCCGCCGGGGCCCGATGGCCCAGCCCAGGGGGGCCGCCCCCCGGGCCGACCGCAGACGGCCACCCGGCCGACGTGTCCCATCCGGCCCACCTGACGCGGTCGGCGCCCCCGGGCGGCGGGTCTACCCCGCTCCCGGAGGCGCGGGCCAGGACAGGTCCTCGCTGTCCTCGGGGACCCCCGATTCGGCGCAGGTCGCGGCGGACTCCCGCGACGCGTCGGTGATGCGCCACGAGGGATCGCTCCCATCGGCGGTGGAGACGGAGTGGGCGGTCCGGACCCCCCATGCGTGCACTCCGGGCGTTCCGGCGTGCAGGTCGCCGCAGCTCCGGGTGAGATGCATCTGCAAGGCCCGCGCGGCCGGCATCGAGGCGACGCCCCGCTCGTCGGGCAGGACCGCCCGCAGCTCGGAGAGCGCGGCCAGGCGCGTCGCCGCGTCCGATGCTCCGAGGTTCTGGACCGCCTGTGTCACGTGGGACGCCTGCCACTGTTCGCGCGACAGCTCCGCCTGCTGCGCGGACTGGTAGGCCGACACGGCGGTGAAGAGCAGGGCGAGGGCCGCGAGGGCGGTGGCCGCGACCTTGGAGGCGTGTGCCCCTCTCTCTCCCACCGGGTGCGGCGGGCAGGGGGCGGCGGCGCCGGAGCCGTGACCGGCGACGGGGCGGGGACGGCCGGGGGGCGGCGGGTTCGGGTACGGGCGAGCGTGAAGCCGATCGCCGCGCCGGCGGCGACCAGCGCGCGCGGGGCCGAGCGTGGGGTGGGGGGGCAGAGGAGAATCATCGGCGATTCCCGACCCGGCGCGTCACCGTCGAGCGGCCCGGCCCCGTGGTCGGGCACTCTGCGGGCGCGGGTCCCCGGGGCGCCGCACGTGGCCGCTCCCCACCGAGGCAGGGACACCGTGCGCCCATGGCCTCCTCCGGCTCGCCACCGCCCGCCCCTTGCGGTCCCCCCGCTGCGCGGGAGCGTGCGGCGGCCGGTGCCTCAGCGCCCGCCCCATGGCGCGCGCGACACCGCGAACGCGCCCAGGAGCAGCAGCACCAGGACCAGCGCCCCGCCGTCGGTGACCAGCGTCGGCAGCACACCCGCCGGGCCGTACAGGTCGAGCGAGGCGCGGAACACCTCCGCCGGAACGGCGGCCACCCCCACCGCCTGCGCCGCGTTCACCGCCACCGCCGTCCAGAACACCCCCCGCCCGCCGCCCGGCAGCACCGCGAGCACCCCCACCGCGTTGCCCGCGACGAATAGCCAGCCCACGGCCCGGAACGTGTCGAGGAACCCGGGCGCGGCGGCCGCCGCCTCGGCCGGGCCCATGCCCGCCAGGCGCATGGCGTGCTCCAGCATCGCCAGGTCGACCACCACCACGTTCTGCAGCAGGGTGCCGACCGCGAACACGGCCGAGCACGCGGCGGTCAGCACGCGCAGCCGCCACTGCCAGGCGGCGGGCAGCGCGCGCGGGAGCGGCGGCGACGACACGGCCATGGGGGCACCTCTCCTCGGTTGCGGTGCGGCGAGGCTAACCGCGCCGGCCGGCCCCGCGCAGCGACGCGGCCACCCCCGCCGAGGGTGCGGGGAACACGACCACCGGCCGGGGTGCGGGCCCCCGCGTCGCGGCGGCGCGGCCCGCGCCCCGGGTCACAGGTCCAGGTCGGGCAGAACCGTCGTCGCCGGCACCGCCAGCACCCCGTCGAACGCCTCGGCGACCGGCGTGTGCAGGTAGCCGGCCTGCATACGCAGCCGGTCGGGGACCTGCTCCGGCGCGAGCCCCGCCCGGCGGGCGGCCCGCAGGTCGGCCAGGACCGGCCGCGCATTGCCACCGGCCCCGGCCAGTTCGGCCTCGACGCTGCCCGCCTCGGGCGCACCCAGCTCGGTGTCCTCCACGACGAACCCGAACTCCGCGGTCTCCACCCGCACCATCTCAGCGGTGCGCCCGCCGATGCCGGTCAGCGCCAAGGGGGCGTAGTCGGCCCCCAGCGCCTCGTCCAGGAACAGCCCCATGGGCAGCCCGGTCAGCTGCCCGTCGAAGGAGACGGGGGTGCGCTGGATGTGGGCGTTGTGCGCCATGACCACGGCGCGCGTGCCCGGCGGGCGGCGCCGCAGGTGCCACAGCAGCGAGTCGGCCATGTAGCGGTCGCGCGCGGAGGTGTCGGCGGTCATCCCGGTGCCCGCGAACAGCCCGGCCATGGCCCGGAACGTGTACTCGGTCGCCACGGCGCCCTCGACCCGGCGCAGGGCCAGGTCGAAGGCGGCCCGGCCGCCCCGCTCGACGTACAGCGGCTCCACGGCGCGCAGCCGCAGCAGCAGCCGGGACAGGACCGCGCTGAGGGCGTCCTGCTCGGCGGCGGGGGTCCGCTCCCACCGGGGGGCGGCCGACGCCTGGCTGCGGCCGGAGAACGACGCCGCGACGCGCAGTGCGGTATCGACCAGCGGCAGCGCCTCGGGGTCGACGTCGCGCAGGTAGGCGGCGACGGGGTCGAGTGCGGGCCGCAGCGACCCCCCGGCCTCGGGCACGTCGACCCCGCCGAACGCGACCGGGTGCTCGGCGGCGGCGTTGTGCCGGCGCAGCCGGTGCAGCAGGGGGTCCAGGCCCATGGGCAGCCGGGCGGCGGTCGCGGCGGCGAGGTCGGTGGCGCCGCCCTCGCCGTGGACCCAGGCGTCGAGCGGGACGCCCTCGCTGAACCCGTACTCGAAGGTGAGCAGGGTGAACCCGCGGCGTTCGACCAGGTGGCGCAGCAGGCGTTCGCGCAGCTTCCCGAACTCGGTGATGAAGTGGGAGTTCTCGCCGATCGCGACGACCCGCGCGTCGCCGATGACCCCGTCCAGCGCGGCCAGGTCGTCCAGCGGCGCGTCGGGGTCGACGTGGTCCAGCGGCGCGGTGTGGGGGCGCAGCCGCCCGGTGGCGGCGGGGCCGGCATCGGGCGCGGCGGGGCGGGGGCGGTCGTCGGACATGGCGGTGGGCCCTTCGTCGGCGGTGGGACGGCGCCGGCGGCGCGGCACGGCCGCGCGGGCCCGGCGTACCGGCCGCCGCCCGCCGGAGCGGGCTCGCCGCCCGGGACCCTACCCGCGCCCGCCCGGCCGCACCAGCGCTTTTCGACCGCCGACGGCAGCGGCGGTCAGGTGCGCGGAGGGCGCCCCGGGCGGGCGGCGGTGCCGCGCCGGCGGTGGACCGCCAGGGCGATGGCGGCGGCGAGGGTGCACACCGCGGCGAGGGCGGCCTGGCCGGCCGCGCCCGCCTCGTCGGCGGCGAAGGCCAGCATGGCGAGGTTGACCAGGGCGTGGAAGACGCCGGAGACGAGCAGGTTGCCCCGGGGGCCGCCGTCGAGCAGCACGGCGAGCAGCACCGACATCGCCACGCACGCCAGCAGGAAGGACCCCATGTACAGCGGGGACTCGGCGAAAACCTGGACGTGCCAGCAGCCCCAGAGCAGGCCGACGGCCACGGCGGCGGGCAGCAGGCCGAAGCGCCCCTGCAGGCGGGGCTGGAGGTAGCAGCGCCAGCCGACCTCCTCGGCGGCCGCGCCGATGAACTGGGCGGCCACGACGAGCAGGACCGGGGCGGGCAGGTCCTCGGGGGAGATGACGGCCACCCGGCCGGTGGTCGCGGCGCCGACGGCGGCGAGCGCGGCGGCCACGGCCGCACCGACCCCGACCGCCACGGCCAACCCGGTGCCCACGGCGCGGGAGAGCCCCACGGACACGCGGACCACCCGCTGCTCCCGGGGGCGGCGCGCGTGCAGCGCCATGACGGCGAGGACGCCCAGGGCGGGGGCGAACTGGACGATCTCGATGACCACCAGGTCGATCCCCAGGGCGGGCTGGACCGCCACCAGGAGCCCGCCGCCGAGGAAGGTCACGGCGAGGAAGACGCCGACGTCGACCCACATTCGCGGGGGTGCGGGGCGGGCGGGCGCGGGGGCGCGGGAGGAGGAGGCGTCGGTCGACATCACGGCTCTTCTGTTTTGGTGGGTTTTGTCCGATCCGGGGATACTACGCCCTCGCCCGCGCCGCCCCCGCCCCCGGCCGGGCCCGTCAGTCGGGCATGCGTTCGCGCAGCGTCTCGACGCCGTCGCCGTCCAGCTCGTCCAGGTGGGCGGAGCGGCCGGTCATCGCCATGATGAGGGCGAGCGTGCCCCCGCGCACGAGCGGTCCACCACCGGAGGCGAACGGCCCGTCGGTGGCCTGCAGCCGCAGCCCGCGCACCCGGCTCTTGGCGACGACGACCTGGTCGGAGCCCTGGTAGTACTCCGCCACGCGGGTCAGCACGGCGATCGGGCGCTCACCGGCGATGCCCAGGGGCCGCCGGATGTCCTCGCCGTGCACGACCACCTCGCCCAGGATGGCGGGCCCGGGCAGGGGCGGCGACGTCGTGCTGTCGACGACCGCCCGGAAGCGCGCGAGGGTCTCGGCGCCGGAGCCGCCCATCTGCTCGGCCAGGCGCATCGCGACCTGGGCGTCGAAGTCGAACCGGCAGCGGACGACCCCGGCGAACCAGCGCAGGCCGGTCAGGGACGCCGACGACGTGAGGTGGGCGAGGACCTCGCGCACGGTCAGGCCCGCGCACAGCGACGGCGTCGCCCACCGCTCCTCGGTCAGGCCCGACAGGTCGGCGGCGAGCGCCGCGCGCTCGCGGTGGATCAGCGGCCACAGGTCCGCGCGGCCGCTCATCGGCGGGGTCCGTCGTCCGTACGGGGTGCCGGCGGTGTCATGGGTACTCCTTGCGTTGGGCTCGCGCCCTGCTCCGTGTCATGGGTGGGTGGTCGTCGGGGGTACGGCCGTCGGCGCGGCCTGCGGGTCCCGCTCCCGTCGGGACGGGCGCCGGCCGGGGTCACCGCTGCGGCGGAGGGGCGTCGGCGAGGGCGGCGAGGCGGCGGCGCAGGTCGGCCTTGTCCGGGTCGGTGCCGGCCAGGGCGATGGCCTCGCGGTAGGCCGCCGCGGCCTCGGCCGTGCGGCCGAGGCGGGCCAGCAGGTCGGCGCGCGCCGCCGGGTAGGGGTGGTGGCCGCGCAGGCGCGGCTCCCCCGCCAACCCGTCGAGCAGCGCCAGCCCCGCCTCGGGGCCGTCGCGCATGGCCACCGCCGCCGCCCGGTTGAGCGCGACGACCGGCGACGGCGCCAGCGCCATCAGCACGTCGTAGAGCGCCGCGATCTGCGGCCAGTCGGTGGCGTCGGCGTGCGGCGCCTCGGCGTGCAGGGCGGCGATCGCGGCCTGCACCCCGTAGGGGCCGGGCGACCCCCCCGTGAGCGCGGCGACGACCAGGGCGCGCCCCTCGTCGATCATCGCCCGGTCCCAGCGGGCGCGGTCCTGGTCGGCCAGCAGCACCGGGGCGCCGTCGGGCCCGGTGCGGGCGGCGCGGCGGGCGTGCACGAGCAGCAGCAGCGCGAGCAGGCCCGCCGCCTCCCGCTCGGCGGGCATGAGCCGGTGCAGGATGCGCGCCAGGCGGACCGCCTCGGCGGCGAGGTCGGCTCGCTGCAGGTGCGGCCCCGAACTGGCCGCGTACCCCTCGGTGAACACCGAGTACACCGCCGCGAGCACCCCGGGCAGCCGCTCGGGCAGCTCGTCGGGGCCGGGCACCCGGAACGGGATGCGGGCCTCGCGGATCTTGCGCTTGGCGCGCACGATGCGCTGCGCCATCGTCGCGGTCGGGACGAGGTGGGCCCGCGCCGTCTCGGCCGTCGTCAGCCCCGCCAGGCAGCGCAGCAGCAGCGCGCCCCGGTCCTCGGCGGGCAGCGCGGGGTGGGCGCAGGTGAAGAACAGCTGCAGCCGGTCGTCGGGCAGCCCGCCGCCGGCGTCGGCGGGCGGGGCCGGCTCGGCGCGCTCGGCCTCCACCCGCAGCACGGCGAGCCGGTCGGCGTAGGTGCGGTCGCGCCGCAGCCGGTCGACGGCGCGGCGGCGCGCCGTCGTCAGCAGCCAGGCGCCCGGCCTGGCCGGCACGCCTTCGGCCGGCCAGTGCCGCAGCGCCGCCTCGACCGCCTCGGAGGCGACCTCCTCGGCGAGGTCGAGGTCACCGAACCGGCGGACGAGAGAGGCGAGCAGGAGCCCGTGCTCCTCGCGGAACACCGCTTCGACGGACGCGCGCGCGGCGGCCGGGGCCCCGGTGTCCTTCCCGTCCACCGGTTCAGGCCGAGAAGTCGGCGACGGGCCGGACGGTGACGGCGCCGCTGCCGCGCGACCCGGGGCAGCGGGCCGCCCAGTCCAGGGCGGCGTCCAGGTCGGGCACGTCGATGACGTAGAACCCGCCGAGCACCTCGCGGGTCTCGGCGAAGGGGCCGTCGGTGACGGTGCGCTCCCCGGAGGGGGCGACCCGCACGGTGGTGGCGGTGATGAGGTCGGCCAGCGACTCGCCGGAGACGAACACGCCGGCGTCGCGGACCTCCTTGTCGTAGGCCATCCAGTCCTCGACGGTGCACTCGTCGGCGGCGCCGTCGGCGTCGACGGACGTGGTCTGGATCAGCAGCAGGTACTTCATGGTGGGCTCCTTGGGTGCCGGGTCCGCGTGCGGCGTGGCCGCCGTACACCATGACGACGATCGGGGACCCGGCGGATCGACACGGGATCGGACTTTCTCCCGGGTTTTTTCTCCGCGTCCTCCCAGGATGCCCCGGGCCGGCGGCCGTCAGTCGTCGATCGCCTGGTAGAGGGTGGTCCAGAAGTCGTGGATGAGCCGCATCGAGTCCGGGGTGGACATGCCGACCTGGGTGAGGAGGATGCCGGTGACGTCGTTGACCGGGTCGCCGTAGGTGGAGGTGCCGGCGCCGCCGTCCCAGCCGAACTGCCCGACGGGGGCGTAGTCGCCGCGATAGGTGCGCACCGCCATGCCGAAGCCCCAGCCGCCCTGCTGGCCCTGGCCGTGCGACAGGTGGACGAGGTCGCGGGCCCACACGCGCATGTCGGCCGTCTGCTGCGGGGTGAGGCGGTGGG
>NZ_BCRK01000002.1 GCF_001552555.1 Nocardiopsis trehalosi NBRC 14201
CCCGGCTCCGGGCCGCCCGCCGGATCAGGGCAGGGGCACGCGCACCCGCTCCGGCGCGGGGGCCGGCGCCGGCGCCAGCCACTCCCCGGACAGCAGCACCGCCAGCGTGTACAGGTTCCACACCTGGCTCGGGCGGACCAGCGGTTCGGCGGACAGCAGCTCCTCGGCGCGCCGCCGGTCGACCAGCTCGAACAGCTCCGGGGTGGCCAGGACGCGGTCGCGCATCAGCGCCACGTACTCGGGTCCGGGGCGGCGCCGCCAGTCGAACCCGCCCGCCGCCGTCGCCGCGCGCAGCACGCCCCGGCGGGTCCGGGCGCGGCGGTGCAGCGGGTTGAGCATGCGCCGGTGGTCGAACCGCCACGGGCGGTCGGCCACCGGCAGCCGCGCCAGCGGCGGCGCGAGGTCGGCGATCAGCCGGAACACCACGTCCTCCGACCAGCGCCACGTCGGGTCGAGGCGCATCGCCTCCCAGCGCACCCGGTGGTCCAGGAACGGGTGGTACATGAAGTAGCCGATGAGGGTGGCCGTGCGCGACCCCGGCAGCCACCGCCCGCTGCGGTAGCGCAGGAACATCCGGTCCAGGCCGCGGACGAGGTCGCCGCCGCAGCCGTCGAGGTGCTCGGCGTGCAGCCGCTCGGCGGTCGCGGCGGCCTCGGGGGCCATCAGCGCGGACTGCGCGAGCGTGATGGTGCGCAGCCGGGCGGCGAGCGACGCGGGGTCGAGGTCCTTCTGGTCGTTGAGCCAGCCGCCGCGCAGCGCCTCCCCGCCCGACCCGGACAGCCGCGCCTCGGGCAGGAACGCCGTCGGCGAGATGACGTTCTCGAACGCCGAGTTCATCCCCTCGGTCATGCGGACCAGCCGCAGCGTGCGCGGCAGCGGGTGCTCGGCGAGCAGCGTCGACGCGTCCTCGCGGGCCGGTTCGGCCACCCGGTGGTCGGCCACCCCCAGGGCGGCGCAGATCCGGCCGGCCAGGATCACGTCGGGGTGGTCGGGCAGCCCCCGGGTGGTGGCCCGGAACGGGATGCCGGCGGCGTGCAGCACCGCGGCCACCAGGCGGCTGTCGCGGCCGCCGGTGAGGGACAGCGCGATGGCCTCGTCGTGCCGGCGCACGGGCACCACCGACGCGGTGAGGGCCTCGGCCAGCGGGCGCAGCCGGGCGCGGCGGGCGCGCGGGGTGCCCGGGTCGGGCTCCGGCTCGGGCAGCGGCCGGCGCAGCACCTCGGCCCGCCCCTCGCGGACGCGCAGCGTGGCCAGTTCCGGCAGCGCCGCCACCCCGGCGAACGGCGTGTCGTCGCTGATGTAGAAGCCGTGCCGGACCAGCGCCTGCATCGGGGCGATGTCGTAGCGGGGGGCGGGCGGCAGCGGCGCGCCCGGCCCCTCCTCGGCGGCGCGGGCGGTCAGGTGGACGAGCGCGGCCCGGTTGCCCGCGATGTGCAGCCCGGCCGCGCGGGTGGTGTACACGGGGTCGGTGCGGGTCAGGGAGGTGACCGCGTCGAAGCCGGACGCGACGGCCCGGAACAGGCCGAAGGCGCCGGAGGTGCGGTCGAGCAGCGGGCCGGGGTCGGCGGCGGTGCGGAGGCGGTCCAGGTCGGCGGGGTCGGCGAGGTAGCCGGTGGTGCCCAGCACGCCCGCCTCGGCGCCGTCGGCGGCCGACAGCAGGGGGGCGGGCAGCCAGGGGTGGACCGGCTCGTTGGTCCAGGCCAGCAGCGCGGTGCCGCCGCCGGGCGCCGACCACGCGTCGTGGCGCAGCGTGTCGGCGGGCACCGGCAGGACCAGCCGGGCCAGGGCGCGCGCCGCCGCCGTGACGTGCTCGGGGACGGGCGCCCGGCCTCCGGGCGCGGCCGAGCTGATCGCGAGGTAGAAGCGCATGGGGTCCTCCGCGGTCGGGCCGGGGCGCGCGGCCGCCGGCGGTCACACCCCAGTGGACTCCCCCCGCGCGCGCCGGGTTGGCCGGAACAGGCCGAGTTCACGGACCCGACCCGGGAAGTTCACCGCCCCGGCGCGTGCCCGGTCAGGGCCCGTAGCGCTCCTTGACCTGGGCGAGGTGCACCCACGTCTCCGAGAGGCGCACCCCCGGCAGGGCGCGCAGCCGCTCGTAGACGGCGTGCAGCCCGGCGATGGAGCCGGCGGCGACCGTGCCGATCAGGTCGGCGCGGCCCAGGCAGCGGGTGAGGAACTGGACGTCGTCCCACGCGGCGATCTCGGCCGCGGCGTCGGCGGACCCGGTCAGCCGGGCGGCGAACCCGCCGTGCCGGTCGCGGCCCACGGCACCCGGGTCGAGCAGGGCGGTGACGTGGATGGCGCGACCGCGCAGCAGCCGCATCACCCGGGTGCGCACCGCGCCGGCCGACAGGCCGACGTGCCCGGCCAGTTCGGCGAACGACAGCCGGCCGTCGCGCTCCAGCAGGCGCAGCAGCCGGGTGTCGACGGCGTCGGGCGCGATCTCGGGCGGGGCCGTCGCGGCGAGGTACGGGTCCTTGACGACGCGGGTGTAGACCGAGGTGGACACCTCGCGCACCCCCGGCAGGCCGCGCACCCGGTCCACCACCTCGGTCAGCCGCGCGAGGTCGTGCCCGCGCACCTCGGTGATCAGCGGGAACCGGCCTGACGTCAGGCTGACCAGGGTGGCCTCGGGCAGTTCGGCGACCGCGGCGGCGACGGGGGCGGCGGCGCCGTCGACGCCGATCGACAGGTGCGCCAGGGCGCCGATGTCGCGCACCGCCGGGTGGAGCACCCCGACCACGCGCAGCGCGCCGGTGTCCAGGAGCCGCCGCACCCGGAGCCGGGCGGCCGCGCGCGACAGCCCGACCCGCTGGGCCAGCGTCTCGAAGGGCAGCCGGCCGTCGGCCTGCAGCTCCCGGACGAGGGCCGCGTCGACGCGGTCGAGTTCCATGGTGCTCCCGGTTCTCCTCGGGGGATGAACATCCCAATTCTGCCCAAGATCACGCGTGTTCCCGGGAATGGGCGGTGCGGGGCGACTTGACACCCGGCCCGCCCGCTGCTCAGCGGCCCGGCCGGAGCCCGCGCGGTGCGGGCATCGGACGGGCACCGGGCGGGCAGCGGACAGGCACTGTGCCGGCACCGTGCGTCCGCGCCGCTGCGGGGTAGGCCTTCCGGGTGAGGCCCCGGGACCACCGCGCGGGGGACGCGGCGGCGGGACCCCCGCTCCTAACGTGGCGGACACGGCGCCCGCCCGGTGGCCGCGGACGGGGGCGACGGGCGGCGCGCCGCCCCCGGGGGTGCGGACGCACCCCGGCCCGGAGTAGAGCGGGCACCACCCCCGGCCGGGTGGTGACGGTATCGCCCGGCCGCGGGATGTCTCCGTAGCGTTCATCCCGAGGACGGCGCGACGTGCGCACGACCGGGGATCAGGAAGGGGTGACCGTGCCGCAGCGACCAGGGAACGGCCCGCGCCACGGGGCGTGGCGGCCATGATGTGGCCGGTGCTGCTCGCGCTGGCCGGGGCCTTCTGCCTGGCCCTCGGCTCGGCGCTGCAGGAGCGCGACGCCGTGCGCGCCCCCGGCGGCAGCGTGGCGCGCCCGGGCCTCCTGCTCCACCTCGCCCGCCGGCCCCGGTGGATCCTCGGGACGGCCGCCGCCGGAGCGGGGGTCGCCCTGCACCTGGTCGCCCTCAGCGGCGCCCCGCTCACCATCGTGCAGCCGATCGGCGTGTCCGGACTGCTGTTCGCCATCGTGCTGTCGGCCGTGTTCACCCGGCGGCGGGTCCGGATCGGCCAGGTCGCGGCGGGCGCCGCCGTCATGGTCGGCCTGCTCGGGGTGGTCTCGCTCTTCCCGCACACCTCCGTGCCGCCGCACCTGCCGCTGGGCACCGCCCTGGTGCTGGCCGGGGTGGTGGCCGCCGCCGGGACCGCGGCCCACGTCGCCGCCCCGCTGTTGCCCGCCGGGCCCCGCGCCGTCCTGCTCGCCGTCATGGGCGGCGCGGCGCTGGGCACCACCTCGGCCCTGGCCCGCGTGGTCGCCGCAGGGGCGGCCCGCGACCCCGCCGCGGTGCTGAGCTGGCTGACCGTGCTCGCCGTCGCGGTCGCCCTGTTCGGCGGGCTGCTCCAGCAGAACGCCTACCGCACCGGGCACTTCGCGGCCGCCTACGCCACCCTCCTCATCGCCGACCCGCTCACCGGGGCGGGGATCGGCGCGCTGCTGCTCGGCGAGGACCTGCCCGCCGACCCCGCCGCCCAGGTCGTGGCCGCGGGCGCCGCGCTCCTCGCCATCGCCGGCACCGCCGTGCTCGCCCGCGCCCGCGACCGCAACCCCGAAGCCCGAGCGGAGCCGCCGGCTCCGCCGCCGAACCAGGAGAACCGACATGACGCCGTTGACCCAGCGAGCCCGCCTCCGCACCGGCCGACCGGCCGCAGGCGGTGACCGGCTCCGCGTCCTCGTCGCCGCCGACACCTACCCGCCGGACGTCAACGGCGCGGCCTACTTCACCCAGCGCCTCGCCACCGGCCTCGCCGCGCGCGGCCACGACGTGCACGTCGTCTGCGCGTCGCCCACCGGCGCCCCCGACGTCGTCGAGGAGGACGGCGTGGTGCTGCACCGGGTGCGGTCGGCACCCGTCCTCGTCCACCCGACGATGCGCACCGCGGTCCCCCTCGGGCTCTCCGGCCACGTCGCCCGCCTCATCGACCGGCTCGCCCCGCACGTCGTCCACGCGCAGAGCCACTTCACCGTCTGCCGGACCGCCGTCCGACGCGGCCGGCAGGCGGGCGTGCCGGTCGTGCTGACCAACCACTTCATGCCGGACAACCTGTTCGCCCACGCGCACATCCCCGGCCCGCTGCACACCCTGGCCGGCACCCTGGCCTGGCGCGACATGGTGCGGGTGGCCTACGACGCCGACCACGTCACCACCCCCACCGAGCGGGCGGCGGCGCTGCTCAACGGCAAGGGCTTCACCCGCCCGGTCGAGGCCGTCTCCTGCGGCATCGACCTGCGCCGCTTCCACCCGCGCCCGGCCGAGCGGGCCGCCGCGCGCGCCCGCTTCGGCCTGCCCGACCGCGACACCATGGTGTTCGTCGGCCGACTCGACGCCGAGAAGCGCATCGACGAGCTGATCCGGGCCCTGCACCGCGTGGTGGCGGTGCGCGACGCCCAGCTCGCCCTCGTCGGCACCGGTCAGCGCGAGGGGGAGCTGCGCCGCCTCGCCGCCGACCTCGGGGTGGCCGACCGGGTCCACTTCCTGGGGTTCGTGTCCGACGCCGACCTGCCGCTGGCCTACGTCGCGGCCGACCTGTTCGCCATCGGCGGCGTCGCCGAGCTGCAGAGCATCGCCACGCTGGAGGCGATGTCCAGCGGGCTGCCGGTCGTGGCCGCCGACGCCATGGCGCTGCCGCACCTGGTCGAGCAGGGCGGCAACGGCTACCTGTACCCGCCCGGCGACGTGGACGTCCTCGCCGAGCGGCTGCTCGCGGTGCTCGGGGCCGGACCGGCGCGGGCGGCCATGGGCGAGGCCAGCCGGCGCATCGCGCTCACCCACGACCTCGGGCGCTCCCTGGACCGCTTCGAGCGGATCTACGCCGAGGTCCGCCCCCTGCCGGTGGCCGGCCTGGTGCGCGGCCGCCCGCCGCGCACGCGCAGCGGCACCGCCATGGCAGCGTGAGGGGCGCGCCACGCCAGGCAGAATAGTCGCTTTTAGTGTTCTTTACGGCGCGTTCGGTGACCATGGTGCATAGGCGGATAGACGCCCCGTGTGTGGTTCGTAGGGACAGAGCGGACGAACGCGGCGGCGCGCCTCGGCGGCGTCGCCGCCCGGCTGCGGCGGCTCGAAGAGGAGGCGGACCGGCACGACACCGCGCTCGACCGGCACCGGCGGGCGCACGGTGAACTGGACGTGCGGGTCCGCCGCCTCGAAGTCGAACTCGAGGAACTGCGCCGGGAGCGGCTGGAGGCGTTCACCGGGCTGTGGAACGCGCGCCAGGACCGCGACCGGTGCCGGCACGTCGCCCGCCGGCTGCGGCGCCGCGCCGAGCGCCTCCGGCGCCGGACCGGCCCCCTCGACCCCGGTCCGGGGTAGGGCGGCGCCGGTCAGTCCAGCACCTCGCCCAGTCGGCCGCGCACCTCGGCCGCCGCGCCCTCCAGGGCGCGCAGCGTGGCGCTGACCGCGGGCCGGCGGACGCTCGCGGACCGCACCACCGCGTAGACCTCGCGTGCCGGCGCCGTCTCCGGCAGCCGCCGGAACGTCAGGCCGGGGGCGCCCCCGATGAGCGCCAGGGCGGGCACCGCCGCGATGCCGATCCCGCGCGCCACCAGGCTCAGGATGGTGCCCAGCCCCTCGAACTCCCAGGCCGCCGCCGGGGCCCCGCCCACATCGGCGAGCAGCCGGTCGGTGGCCGCGCGCGACGGCTCGCCCTGGGGCGCCGCGATCCACGCCTCGTCCACGAGGCCGCGCAGCTCCACCGGCCGGTCGGGGTCGGCCAGCCGGTGCCCGGCGGGCACCGCCAGCACCATCGGGTCGTGCAGCAGGTGGACGTGGCGCAGCCGCCCGCCGGCGTGGTCGGGGCGGCGGCCGGACCAGTCGTCCACCAGGGCCACGTCGACCTCGGCGGCGCTCACCTGGCGCACCCCGGTGTTCTCGGCGGCCTGGCGCAGGACCAGCTGCATGGCCTCGTGCCGACGCAGGCTCTCGGCCAGCAGCGGGGCGAACGCGACGGCGGCCGTGGGGAAGGCGGTCACCGTCACCCGGCCCAGCGCGACACCGGTCTGCGCGGCGAGCACCGCCTCGGCGGCCTCCACCATGGCCAGGATCTGCTCGGCGTGCGCGGCGAGCAGCCGCCCGCTGTCGGTCAGCTCGGCACTGCGCGCGGTGCGGTCGAGCAGCGCCGCCCCCGCCTGGCGCTCCAGCGCCGACAACTGCTGGGAGACCGCGGAGGGCGTGTAGCCGAGGGCCTGCGCGGTGGCCGCGATGGTCCCGCGCGCCGCGAACTCGGTGAGGATCTGCAGTCGGCGAAGGTCGAGCATAAGTCGACCTTACGGTACCCATCGATAAGACGCGCTTGTACTTATGGCGCATTGTGGGCAGTGTGAGGGGTGCGACCTCCGGGAGACAGGTCCCGGCCTGCGTTTGCGTCGTCCTACGCGCACGGAGTTGATGCGCCCATGTCTGTCACCGTTTCCGCCACCCTCGCCGTCAATGAGGCCCTCGACGACCAGAGGCGGCGGGGGGTGCGCGTCCTGCCACTCGGATTCGGCGAGGCGGGTCTGCCCGTCCACCCGGTCCTGCGCGACGCCCTGGCGGCCGGCGGCGACCGCAACGCCTACGGCCCCGTCGCCGGCGGGCCCGAACTCCGCGCCGCCGCCGCCGGGTACTGGGAGCGCCGCGGCCTGCCCACCGACCCCGGCCTGGTCGTCGCCGGGCCGGGCAGCAAGCCGCTGCTCTACGCGCTGCTGCTGTGCATCGGCGGCGACACCGCCATGGCCGCCCCGAGCTGGGTCAGCTACGCGGCGCAGACCCGCCTCGCCGGGCACCGGCCGATCCCGGTCCCCACCGCCCCGGGCGAGGGCGGCGTCCCGCGCCCCGACCTGCTGGCCGCCGCCGTCACCCGGGCCCGCGCGGCGGGCCGCGACGTGCGCACCGTCATCGCCACCCTGCCCGACAACCCCACCGGCACCGTGGCCGGCGTCGGCACCGTGCGCCGCCTGGCCGAGGTGGCCCGCGACCTGGACCTGGTGATCATCTCCGACGAGATCTACCGCGACCTGGTCCACGACCCCGGCACCGCCGTGCACAGCCCCGCCGAGTTCGCGCCCGAGCGCACCGTGGTCACCACCGGCCTCAGCAAGAGCCTGGCCCTCGGCGGCTGGCGGCTCGGGGTCACCCGGCTGCCCGACAGCCCGCTCGGGCATCGCATCCGCGCCGGACTGCTCGGCGTCGCCAGCGAGATCTGGTCCAGCCCGGCCGCCCCGGTGCAGCAGGCCGCGGCCATGGCGTTCGGCGAACCCGCCGAACTCGCCGACCACGTCGCGCGCAGCCGGCGGCTGCACGGCATCGTCGCCCGCGCGGCGGCCGACCGGTTCACCGCCGCCGGGGCCGAGGTGCCCCCGCCCGCGGCGGCGTTCTACCTCTACCCCGACTTCGGCGCGGCGCGCGACCGGCTGGCCGCCGACCACGGCGTCGCCACCGGCGCCGACCTGGCGGGGCTGCTGCTGCGCGACCACGGCATGGGCGTGCTGGCCGGGTCGGAGTTCGGCGACGACCCGCGCGCGCTGCGCATGCGGGTGGCCACCAGCCTGCTCTACGGCGACACCGAGGCCCAGCGGTTCGCGGCCCTGGCCGCCGACGACCCGGTGGCGCTGCCGTGGATCCGCGCCCACCTCGACCGCCTGACCGAGATCCTGGGCGTGCTGGGCACCGCGCCGCGCGTGCCCGCGGGGTCGGGCGTCTGAGACCCGTCCGCGGTAGGGCCGACCGGGGGGCGGTCCGCCGCGGGCGGCGGCAGCGGGGCCGGTCATCGCGGAAGGGCCGGCCCCGCTCCCGCGCCGCGGGCAACAGTAGCGGGACGCGCCCGGCGCCGCCCACCCGGGTCGGGCGCCGGCCCCGCCGTCAGCGCCGCCCGACCGCCGCCGCGGCCGTCCGCGCCCCGGGCACCGCCGCCGCGGCGGGCACCCCGCCCGGCGCCACCACGGCGCGGTAGTGCCCGATCAGCTCGTCACCGATGACGTCCCAGGTGCGCCCCCGCACCGTCGCCCGCGCCCGCTCGGCCATGGCCTGCCGCAGCGGGGCGTTGTGGACGAGCCGGCCCACCGCCACCCGCAGCTCGCGCACCGAGTCCGGCGCGTACAGCAGGCCGTTGTGCTCGGGGATGACCAGGTCCAGCGGGCCGCCCGCCGCGGGCGCCACCACCGGCACGCCCGACGCCAGCGCCTCCTGCACCGCCTGGCAGAACGTCTCGTCAGCGCCGGTGTGCACGAACACGTCCAGCGAGGCGTGCAGCCGCGACAGCTCCGACCCGGTCCGCTGCCCGGTGAACACCGCGCCGGGCAGCCGCCGCCGCAGCCGTGCCCGGTCCGGGCCGTCGCCCACCACCACCAGCCGCACCCCGCGCAGCCGCGCCACGTGCGCGAGCAGGTCGACCCGCTTGTCCCGGGCCAGGCGGCCCACGAACCCGACCAGCACCTCGCCGCCGGGCGCCAGCCCGCGGCGCAGCTCCGCGTCGCGGTGCTCCGGGGCGAAGCGGACGGTGTCCACCCCGCGCTGCCACACCGCCAGCCGGGGGAAGTCGCGGTCGGCGAGCTGGCGCAGCGTCGCCGACGACGGCACCAGCGTCCGGTCCACGGCGGCGTGCAGTCGGCGTAGCAGCGGCCACAGCACCTCGGGCGCCGGGACCCGGTTGCGCGCCGCGACCCCCGGCAGGTCGGTCTGGAACACCGCGACCGTGGGCAGCGCCCACCGGCGCGCGGCCTCCACCGCCGTGGACCCCAGCAGCGCGGGCGACGCCAGGTGCACGACATCGGGGGCGAAGCCGCGCAGCGCGGCGGCCACCAGCCGGCGCGCGGGCAGGCCCAGCGCGAACGACCGGTAGCCGGGCAGCGGCACGCTGGGCACCCGCACCACCGGGAACCCGGCGAACGACGCGGGCCCCGCGCCGGGGGCCAGGATCATGGCGCGGTGGCCGCGCTCGGCCAGGTGCTCGGCGATCCGGCACACCGAGTTCGTGACGCCGTTGACCTGCGGCAGGAACGACTCGGCCACGATCGCCACGCGCAGCGGGGCGTCCGGGCCGGGGACGGAGGACGGGGGGACCGGGGGCATGACGCTCTCCCAACGCCGGGGGCACTCCTGGCCGCAGGCTAGGCACGGCGCGTGAATGCGCCCGTACCTGCGGTGGGCGCCGGGGCGACGGTTCCCCGCCCGGGACGCGACGGGCGCTCCGGCGGCGTCCGCCCCCGGCGCGGGGATTGGCCGTAGGATCGCCAACTGTCGTCCCACCCGCCACCCGCGACCCGTCAGGAGCCGACGATGACCCTGGTCGAATGGGCGCAGCACGTCTGCGCGGAACTCGAACTCCCCGAGGAGATCGTCAAGGCCGACGTCGACCGCATCCTCGACCTCGCCAAGGACGCCGCCCACTCCGTGGCGCGGCCCGCCGCCCCCCTCACCACCTACCTCGTGGGCATCGCGGTCGGCCGCGGCGCCGACCCGGTCGAGGCCGCCGAGCTGATCGGCCGCCTCTCCCGCGCCCAGGCGACCGGCGACGGCGCCTGAAACACGCTGGTCATCCGGCCGCCGCACGGCGGCGGCGCAACCAGCGTGTGGAGCAAACGTGACGCGTATGTGACGAATCGCTGTGAGCCTTTCCGTGTGCGGCACGCCCCGCGCCCGAGCGCCGCCGCCACCCTCCGGAGCACCGCGCACGGGCGGCGGCGGCCGCCCGTCCCCCCACCCCGGACATCTCAGGGAGTACCACCATGGATGCGCTCCAAGCACTACTCGACCGGATATCAGGCATCGTCTGGGGTCCGTTCGTCCTCATCCCCTTGCTGCTGATCACCGGCGTCTACCTGACCATCCGGCTGCGCGGCCTCCAGTTCCGCGTCCTCGGCCACGCGCTGTGGCTGGCCCTCGTGCGCCGCACCGAGGGCGACAAGGAGGGCAAGGGCGTCGACGGCGACGTGTCGCACTACCAGGCGCTGAGCACGGCGCTGGCCGCCACCGTCGGCGTCGGCAACATCTCCGGCGTCGCGCTGGCCATCGGCGTCGGCGGCCCCGGCGCGCTGTTCTGGATGTGGGTCACCGGCGTCCTGGGCATGGCGACCAAGTACAGCGAGGCCCTGCTCGGCGTGAAGTACCGCCGCCCCGACAACGCGGGCGAGATGAGCGGCGGCCCGATGTTCTACCTCAGCCGCGGCCTCGGCGGCGGGCTGGGCAAGACCCTCGGCCTGCTGTTCGCCCTCTTCGGCGCGGTGGCCTCGTTCGGCATCGGCAACATGACCCAGGCCAACGCGGTCGCCGGGCAGATCGACGAGGTGTGGAACGTCCCCACCTGGATCACCGGCATCGTCCTCGTGGTCATCGTCGCCGCGGTCGTCCTCGGCGGCATCAAGAGCATCGGCCGGTTCGCCTCCGGCGTCGTGCCCCTGATGATCGTGCTCTACGTGGTCGCCGCCCTGTTCGTGCTGATCGTCAACGTCGGCGCGCTCCCCTCGGCCATCGCCCTCGTCTTCACCGACGCGTTCACCGGCACCGCCGCGGTCGGCGGCTTCGCCGGGTCGGCGTTCATCATCGCCGTCCAGCAGGGCATGGCGCGCGGCATGTTCTCCAACGAGTCCGGCCTGGGCACCGGCGGCATCGCCGCGGCCGCCGCCAAGACCGCCCAGCCGGTCCGCCAGGCCATGGTGTCCATGACGCAGACCTTCATCGACACCATCATCGTCGTCACCATGACCGGCATGGTCATCATCGTCACCGGCGCGTGGAGCGCCGACGCCAACAGCGGCGACGGTGCGCTGATGACCTCGTGGGCGATGCGGGAGGCGTTCGGCAACGTGTCGTCGGGGCTCGCCCCGGTCGGCTCCTACGTGGTCGCCATCAGCCTCATCTTCTTCGCCTTCACCACCCTCGTCGGCTGGTGCTACTACGGCGAGCGCTGCATGGACTTCCTCATCGGCCGCCGCGCGGTGGTGCCCTACCGCCTGGTCTTCGTGGCGGTCGTCTACGTCGGCGCCACCACCGAGCTGACCATCGCCTGGGGCTTCAGCGACATCGCCAACGGCCTCATGGCGCTGCCCAACCTCGTCGGCCTGCTGCTGCTGTCGCCGATCGTGGTGGCGGAGACCAAGAAGTACTTCGCCAACCCCGACTGGAAGAACCCCGAGAGCGCGGTCATCAGCGACGTCCGCGACTGACCCGCCCGCCCGCGACGGGGTGCCCCGCCAGCCGGCGGGGCGCCCCGCCGCGCGTTCAGGCCGCCGCCCACCAGGCGTGGAAGTGGTGGACCGGGCCCTTGCCGGTGCCCGCGTCGAGGAGGTCGGCGTGGCGCAGCGCCTCGGTGAGGTAGGCCTTGGCGTCGCGGACCGCCGCGGGGAAGCCGTCGCGCCGGGGGCGCAGGGCGGCGATGGCCGACGACAGCGTGCACCCCGTGCCGTGCGTGTTCCGCGTCGCCACGCGCTCGGCGGAGAACAGCTCGGCGGTGCCGTCGCGCCCGACGAGCAGGTCGGTGCTGCGCGGGCCGCCCAGGTGGCCGCCCTTCAGCAGCACCCGGCGGGCGCCCAGCTCCAGCAGCCGGTCGGCCTGGCGGCGCATGGCGTCGAGGCCGTCCGCCTCGGCCGTGCCGAGCAGGTCGGCGGCCTCGGGCAGGTTGGGGGTGACCAGGTCGGCGCGCGGCAGCAGTTCGGCGCGCACCGCCTCGACCGCCTCCGCCGCCAGCAGGCGGTCGCCGCTCTTGGCGACCATGACGGGGTCGAGCACGACGTGCGGCGGCCGGTAGGTGTCGAGCGCCTTGACCACGGCGGCCACCACGTCGGCCGTGGCGAGCATGCCGATCTTCACGGCGTCCACCCGGGCGTCCGCCAGCAGGGTGTCGAGCTGGTGGGCGACGAAGTCCGCCGGCACCTCCAGCACCCCGGTCACCCCGCGGGTCGACTGGGCGGTGAGCGCCGTGATCACCGTCATGCCGTACCCGCCGAGGGCGGAGAACGCCTTCAGGTCGGCCTGGACGCCGGCACCCCCGCTGGGGTCGCTGCCGGCGATGGACAGGATGTTGGGTCCGCTCACGGGCGTTCCTTCGCTAGTACGAGCTAGATCAGGTTCGACGGGTGTGTTCTCAGCCGGAGAGGTCTGGCCCTCCGGCACCCCGCGCCTTGGTTCGCGCCCACAATGTCTCACACCGCGTGTCCCGCACCGCCCTCGGGGCGGCGCAACGGGGGGGAGGGCCTCCGGGGGGTCCGCGTCCGCCCGGTCAGGCCGGGCGCAGCGTCTCCAGGACGGCGGCGCGCTGGTCGGCGGTGGCCTCCCAGCGGTCGGCGGGCGCGCTGAACAGCGCCATCGCCGCGCGGCCGTCCGCCGCGCGCACCAGCACCGCCGTCGACACCGCGGCCCGGCCGTCCTCGGTCGACTCGTACGTCCAGCGCGCGGCCGCGCCGCCGGGGGAGTCGTCCTCCTCCAGGGTGATGGTGCGGAACCCCGGCGCGCCGGTGCGCGCGTCCGCCGCCGCCTCCAGGTGCTCCAGCGGGGACCGGTCGGCCAGGTCGACCGGTTCCAGGCGGACGGTCGCGGCGCCGTCGGGGGCCGCGGCGGTGAGGACGCCGTCGGCGTCGTCGTGCGTCCAGTCCTCGGGCAGCGCCAGGCGGAACCCGGCGCCGGCGCGCTCCGCGTAGCCGTCGGGGACCGGGGGCCGGACCGCGTTGGCGCTGTCGGCCTCGGTGCTCTGCGCGGAGGGCTCGGGCTCCGGCTCGTCGGGGATCAGCACGCTCGACAGGTACTCCACCAGCAGCGGGGCCAGGATCAGCGTGATGAGCCCCGCCACCAGCGACACCAGCAGCCGGACCCAGCCGCGCCGGCCCAGCCCGCCCGCCGCGGGCGCGGTGGCCGGGGAGGCCGGAGCGGGGGCCGCCGGGCCGGAGGCCGCGGCGTGCACCGGCAGGCCGCCGGAGACGTCCAGCCGGGTGGGCGTGGCGTCGTCGGCGGAGGTGCCGTCGACCACCCGTGCCAGGGCGGCGTCCAGCGCCGACCCGCCCAGCCGGTGGTCGGGGTCGCGCTGCAGCATGCCGTTGAGCACCGGTCGCAGCGGGCCCGCGCGCCGCGGCGTGTCGGGCAGCTCGGCCATCGCCGCGTTCAGCCGGGCCGCTGTGGACGGCCGGTCGTAGGCGGCCCGCCCCTCGACCGCGTAGTACAGGGTGGCGCCGAGCGACCACACGTCGGCGGCCGGGGTCATGGCGTTCTCGGCCAGCCGCTCGGGCGCCACGTAGCCGGGGGAGCCCGGGAGGCGCCCGGTCAGGGTCAGCCGGTCCTCGCTGTCGGACACCGCGATGCCGAAGTCCGACAGCACCGCGCGCCCGTCCGGCAGCAGCATGACGTTGCCCGGCTTCACGTCGCGGTGCAGCACCCCCGCGCGGTGCGCGGTGCGCAGCGCGTCGAAGAGCTGCCGGCCGATCTCGGCCGTCCGCCGCGGCGACAGCGGGCCGTCCTCGGCCACCACCCGGTCCAGCGGGCGGCCCGTCATCAGCTCCATCACGATCCACGGCCGACCGCCCTCGCGCAGCACGTCGTGGACGGTCACGATCGAGGGGTGGCCGCTCAGCCCCGCGCAGATGCGGGCCTCGCGCATGGTCCGCGCCAGCAGCTCCTCGCGCGTGGCCGGGTCGAGGCCGCGGGCGACCCGCACCTCCTTGATCGCCACCCGGCGGTGCAGCAGCTCGTCCTCGGCCCGCCACACCGTGCCCATGCCGCCCTGGCCTATCGGTTCGAGGAGCCGATAGCGGTCGGCGAGGACGTGGGAGGCCATGGTCCCCGACCTTAGCGTCCGGGGCCGCCCATGGGCACGGGCGGCCGCCCCCCTTCCCGGTCGCCCCGCGCGGCGCCGGTCAGCCCCGCGCGGCCCCGCCGCGCGCCACCCCGGCGGCCCACCGGTAGTCCTGCTTGCCGACGGCCGTGCGCCGCACCTCCGCCACGACGTGGACCGATCGCGGCACCTTGAACCCCGCCAACCGGGTGCGGCAGAACGCCCGCAGCGCCTCGTCGCCCGGCCGCCGCCCCGGGGCGAGCGCCACCACCGCCGCGACCCGCTGGCCCAGCCGCTCGTCCGGCGCCGCCACCACGATGGCGTCGTCCACGCCCGGGTGGGCCTTGAGCACCGACTCGACCTCCTCGGCGTACACCTTCTCCCCGCCGGTGTTGATCACCGCCGCACCCCGGCCGAGCAGCACGATCGTCCCGTCGGCGGCGACCGTCCCGTAGTCGCCGGCCATCACCCAGCGCCGCCCGTCGGGCCCCGTGGGGAACGTGGCGGCCGTCTTCACCGGATCGTTGTAGTAGCCGAGGGGAATCCGCCCCGTGCGGGCGATGCGGCCGATGCGCCCCGTGCCCGCCGGCAGCGGGCGCAGCCGCTCGTCGAGGACCGCGACGCTGTGCCCCATGGTGAACCGGGGCTCGGCGCCGCCGCCGTCGGCCGCCCCGCACACCCCGGTCTCCGTTCCGCCGTAGCTGTCGTGGACCGCGACGCCGCCGCGCCACGCCCGCCACAGCTCGCGCACGGCCGGGGTCAGCGGGGTGCCGCCCGAGGTGACCCGGGACAGCCGCGGGCACCGGTCGGGGGCGGTGAGCAGGTGCCGCGCGAGCGGCCGGGCCATGGCGTCGCCGACGAGCTGGAGCTGGTCGGCCCCGGTGCGGTCGGCCAGGTCCACCACGCGCGCGGCGTCGAAGGTCCGGTCGGTGTTGAGGACGACCGTGCCGCCCGACAGCAGCACGCTCAGCGCGTTCCACTGCCCGGCCGCGTGCATGAGCGGGCCCAGCACCAGCATCCGGGTGGGGCGGGTCTCCCGCGCCCGCGCCCCGACCTCCTCGGGCGACGCGGCGCGCGGCGCCCCGGGGCCGCGGCGCTCCAGGGCCGCGTGGAACACGTCGGCCTGCCGCCACATCACCCCCTTGGGCACCCCCGTGGTGCCGCCGGTGTAGAGCAGGTAGCGGTCGTCCCCGGAGGTCGGCGGCAGCTCGACCGGCGGCGCCGCGGCGAGCGCGGCCTCGTAGTCGGCGCCCGCCACCGGCGCCGGGCCGGAGCCGTCGTCGAGGAGCAGCACGTGCCGCAGCCGGGGCAGGCCGGGCAGCAGCCCGGCGATCGGGCCGGCCAGCGAGCGCTCGCATACGAGCGCCACCGCGTCGGAGTCGGCGAGGACGTGCCGCAGCTCGCCCGCGACGTAGCGGTAGTTCACGTTGACCGGGACGGCGCCGGCGCGCAGCGCCCCGAACGCGGTCTCCAGCCATTCGGCGCGGTTGAACGCGAGCACGGCGACGTGCTCGCCGGGCCGCACGCCCGACGCGGCGAGGTGCCGGGCGACGCGGGTCGCCCGCGCGTCGAGCGCGGCGTAGTCGAGCCGCCGCCCGCCCGCGAGGACCGCGTCGCGGTCCGGGACGGCGGCGGCCACCGCCGCCAGCAGCCGCGCCAGCGCCAGCGGGCCCGCCTCCGGGCGGTCGCCGCCGCCTGCGCTGTCGGCGTGGCCGGTGCCGCCGGTGCGGTCGGTGCGCGAGGTCGTGTCGGTCATGGCTCCCCCAGTCCTCCGGTGTACCCGCCGAGGGTCATGAGGTCCGATCCTGAGGCTATGGAGCACGTCACAGCAGGGCGGGGGGTGCCTTGGCGGTCCGCGCCGGGGCCCGGAGACGCGCGGCGGAGCGCGGAGCCGCCGCCCGCCGCCCGCCGGGAGCGGCCGACCGGCGCGGCCCCCGGGGCGCCCGGCCCCCCTTGATTCGCGCGGTGCCTTCTGTTCTCCTGCTGGAGGCCGCCCGCGCGGGCGCTTCGCAGGATCACCGAGCGGGTATCCACGTGATCGACACCACGATCAACGGCGATCGAAGGGAACCTGGATGAGCGACACCCGCCCTCTGGGACGACGGGACTCCGGCGGCGACCCCGCCGGTCCGGCCATCTCGACCACCGACCACATCGGCCTGGCCGAGACCCACTCCGCCCACAACTACAACCCGCTGCCCGTCGTGATCGCCGAAGGCGAGGGCGCGTGGGTCACCGACGTCGAGGGGCGCCGCCTCCTCGACTGCCTCGCCGGCTACTCCGCGATGAACTTCGGCCACCGCAACCCCGAACTGCTCGCGGCGGCCCACCGGCAGCTCGACCGCGTCACCCTCACCAGCCGCGCGTTCTACAACGACCAGTTCGCCCCGTTCGTCAGCGCCCTGTCCGGCCTGGTCGGCAAGGACCGGGTGCTGCCCATGAACACCGGCGCCGAGGCGGTCGAGACCGGTATCAAGCTCGCCCGCCGGTGGGCCTACGACGTCAAGGGCGTGCCCGACGGCGAGGCCACGATCATCGTCGCGGGCGGCAACTTCCACGGCCGCACCACCACCATCATCTCCTTCTCCGAGGACCCCGAGGCCTACGGCGGCTTCGGCCCCTACACCCCCGGCTTCCGCGTCGTGCCCTACGGCGACGCCGCCGCCATCGCCGCCGCCATCGACGCCACCACGGCCGCCGTCCTCATCGAGCCCGTCCAGGGCGAGGCCGGCGTCATCGTGCCGCCGCCCGACTACCTGCCGCGCGTGCGCGAGCTGTGCGACCGCGAACGCGTCCTGCTCATCGCCGACGAGGTCCAGTCCGGCCTCGGCCGCACCGGCACCGTCCGCGCCTGCGAGCACACCGGTGTCACCGCCGACGTCTACCTGTTCGGCAAGGCCCTGGGCGGCGGCATCCTGCCGGTGTCGGCGGTGGTCGCCGACACCGACGTGCTCGGCGTCATCCGCCCCGGCCAGCACGGCAGCACCTTCGGCGGCAACCCGCTGGCCTGCGCCATGGGCCGCACCGTCGTGGGCATGCTCGCCGACGGCCCCTACCTGGAGAACGCCCGCCGCCTCGGCGAGGTGCTGCGCGCCCGCCTCAAGGGCCTCGTCGGCGACGGGGTCGTGGCCACCCGCTCCATCGGCCTGTGGGCGGGCATCGACGTCGACCCCGCCCTGGCCGGCGGGCGCGAGCTGTGCGAGCGCCTCCTCGCACGCGGCGTGCTGGTGAAGGACACCCACGGTTCGACCATCCGGCTGTCGCCGCCCCTGTCCATCAGCGAGGACGACCTCGGCTGGGGCCTGGACCAGCTCGACGCGGTCCTCACCGACCTGCGCGCCGCCCGCGCCTGACCCCGCGCGGCGGAGGGGCCCGCCCCTCCGCCGCGCCCGGCCGGCGCGGGTCAGTCGGTCTCGGCGGCCAGCACGTCGGGGCTCGCGTTGGCCACCGTCGCGCGCGACGCGTACAGCTCGCGGCCCGGGCCCTCCTCGATCCGGGTCCCCACGCGCCCGGCGAGCGCGTTCTGGCCGTCGGCGGTGGGGTGGAAGGTGCTCCGGTCGACGGTGACGCCCTCGGTGAGGTCGCGCAGCAGGATGCCGTTCAGCCACGGCTCCTCGCTGCCCAGCTCGTGGCCCTTGAGCGCGGTGAACACGTCGACGTACTCCACGCTGCCGACCTGCCCGGCGTCGGTGATCTGCGCGTCGATCTCCTCGGCGGCGTCGCGCACCTGCCCGTTGAACCGGTCGAGGGTGGTGTTGAGCCACTCCTGGTCGTTGGCGGTCAGCGTGTAGTACATGCCCTCGGGCGCCTCCGGGAACAGTCGCGGGTAGCCCAGCACGAGCACCCGGGCGTCGGGCGCCCGGTCGCGGATCTCGGCGACCAGCTCGGAGAAGGTCTCCTCGAACCGCCGCATCCGCCGGTCGATGTCCTCCTCCTGGTCGACGCAGGCCGTCGTGTCGACCAGCGGCAGCCGCACCATGCAGGTGCGCAGCACCGACGTGAAGCCGAGGTCGTTGCCGCCGATCCCGATGGTCACCAGTGAGGTGTGCGGGGTGATCCGGTCGATCTGGGAGTCGTCGGTGCCCAGCTCGTCGAGCATCGCGTGGCCCCGCTGGCTGCTGCACGCGTAGAAGCCCAGCTCGCCCGCGAAGTCGAAGGTGTCCGCGACCCGTTCGGGGTAGGCGTTGGCCGACCGCCAGCAGCCGCCCGCGACGGCGGTCTCGCGCGCGTAGTCGTCGGCGCCGTCGCCGGAGGAGTAGGAGTCGCCCAGGGCCGCGTAGTGCCCCCACGTGGCGGCGTCGACCGGCGCCATCCGCAGCCGCCAGCCGGACTCGCCCGGTTGCGGGCCGCGCTCGCCGGGGAGCTGCGGGCAGCCCGCCCCCGTCAGCTCGCACCACAGGTCGAGGGCCCCGCCGCGGGTGGCGGGCACGGCGAGGACCGCGGCGCAGACGAGGGCGAGGACGACCGCGACGGCGCCCAGCAGGCCCCTGCGCGTCCTGAGGTGGCGCATGCTGCCGCTCCGCGTCTCGGTCTCGGGGTCCTCCACCCGTCGGCGTGCCATCAGCACGCAGATTACCCGCAGCCCGGCCCGCCGCGCCCGCACCGCGGCCCGCACGCCGCCGGTGCCGCCGCGGCGGCCGGAACCGGTCACGCGCGCAGGGCCCGCGGCCGGGTGGCGCCGACGATGTGCAGGACCCGGGCGACCGCGGTGTCGTCCAGGTCGGCGCGCGCGGTCAACCGGAGCCGCGACCGGCCGTCGGGCACCGACGGGGGGCGGAAGCAGGCCACCCGCAGCCCGGCCGCCCGGCACCGGCCCACCCACGCGACCGCCTCACCCGGCGACGGCGCGGCGACCGCCACCACCGCGGCGTCGGGGGTGCTCGCCCGCAGCCCCAGTGCCCGCAGCCCCGCCGCCAGCCGGCGCGCGGCCCGCCGCACCCGCTCGGCGCGCTCGGGTTCGGCCCGCAGCACCCGCAGGGCCGCCAGGGCGCCGGCGGCCGCCGCCGGCGCCAGACCGGTGTCGAAGATGAAACTGCGCGCGGTCTCGACCAGGTGCCGCACCACCCGCCGCGACGCCAGCACGACCCCGCCCTGGGCGCCCAGCGCCTTGGACAGCGTGGCCGTGGCCACCACACCCGGCGCCCCGCGCAACCCGGCCGAGGTGAGCGAGCCCCGGCCGCCGTCGCCGACCACCCCCAGGCCGTGCGCGTCGTCGAGCAGCAGCCCGGCGCCGTCCTCGCGGCAGACCCGCGCCAGCCCGGCCACGTCGGTGCGGTCGCCGTCGACGGAGAACACCGCGTCGCTCACCACCAGCCGCCGCGCCTCGGCGGCCGCCGCCAGCGCGGACTTGGCGGCCGTGGCGTCGGCGTGGTCGAACAGCGTCATCCGCGCGCCCGCCGCGCGCGCCAGCCGGGTGGCGTCGATCAGCGAGGCGTGGTTGTGCCGGTCGCACACCAGGTGCGCGCCGGAGCCCGACAGCGCGGTCACCGCGCCGAGGTTCGCGGTGTAGCCGGACGAGAACACCAGTGCCGCCTCGGCGCCGTAGAAGTCGGCGAGCTCGGCCTCCAGCTCCCCGTGCAGCGCGGTGTCGCCGGTGACCAGGCGCGAACCGGTGGCACCCGCCCCCCAGCGCGCGGCGGCGGCGGAGGCCGCCGCGGTGACCTCGGGGTGGCGGCTCAGCCCCAGGTAGTCGTTGCCGGCCAGGTCGAGCACGCCGTCCTCGGGGGGCCGCGGGCGCAGCACCCGGGTCAGCCCGGCGGCGGCCCGCTCCCGCGCCGCGTCGTCCAGCCACCCGAACGGATCGGAACTCGCCCACCCCATGCCGCCGTCTCCCGTCATCGCGTCCCTCCCGGACGCCTCGCCGCGTCCCCTCCGGCGGTGCCGCCGGAGCCCGCCCGCGACGCGTCCACCGCGGTCCGCGCGCGGGCCCGATCCTTTCTCTCGGTCGGCCGCCGCGGGCCGGACCGACCGTCACCCCTTATGCGGCGCCATGATCCCTACGCGGCTCGACGATCACCATGGGCGCGACAACCCTCACACAACGCAGTCCACCCGTCACTCCACGGGGGGGACAAAGACCACCGCGCGACTCTGGCGGGAAACCGCATCCCCGCCGCGCCGCGCGCGCGGCAGGATGTCCGGTCGGGCCGCGCCCCCGCGCCGCCCGGAGCCCCCGGTGCCCGCCGCGTCAACGGCCGGCGCCCCCACCGCCGGGCGCGCCGGTGTGTGCCGCGCGCACGGTCCGGCGCACCTGCCCCACCCGGCCGCGCCCGCCCCGCCGGCCGTGCTGTTAGATGAGGGACGTCACACCCGCCGGTCGGCCGCCCCGCTGAACAGGCCGGTCGGCGGCACGCGTGCAGTCGATCAGGGAGGCGCGGAAATGACGGAGCGGACGCAGCCACCGGTGCTCTGGGAACCCGGCGAGCGGCGGCGCGAGCGGGCCAACATCACGGCGTTCGCGCGGTGGGCCGCCGAGCACCGGGGCGCCCCCGCAGCGGCCGCGGACGACTACCGCGCGCTGTGGGAGTGGTCGACCACCGACCTCGACGCGTTCTGGTCGGCCGTCTGGGACTACTACGGGGTCCGCTCCGACACCCCCTACGACGCCGTCCTCGCCGACGACGCCATGCCCGGCGCCCGCTGGTTCCCCGGCGCCACCCTCAACTACGCCCGGCACCTGTTCACCGACCGCGACGACGACGCCGTCGCCATCCGGCACGCCTCCGAACTGCGCGTGGCGGGGGAGTGGACGTGGGGCGAGCTGAAGCGGCGCACCGCCGCCATCGCCGCCGGGCTGCGCCGCCTCGGCGTCGGCCCCGGCGACCGCGTCGTCGGCTACCTGCCCAACATCGCCGAGACCGTCGCCGCGTTCTACGCCTGCGCCGCCATCGGCGCGGTCTGGTCCTCCTGCTCGCCCGACTTCGGGGTGCGCAGCGTCATCGACCGGTTCGCCCAGATCGAGCCCAAGGTGCTGCTCGCCGTGGACGGCTACCGCTACGGCGGCCGCGATTTCGACCGCACCGGCGTGCTCGCCGAGCTGCGCGCCCAGCTGCCCACCGTCGAGCACACGGTCGTGCTGCCCTACCTCGGCGCCACCCCCGTACCCGACGCGCTGGCGTGGGCGGACCTGGAGGCGGCCGGCGAGGGGGCCGCACTCGACTTCACGCCCGTCCCCTTCGACCACCCGCTGTGGGTGCTCTACTCCTCGGGCACCACCGGCCTGCCCAAGGCGATCGTGCACGGGCACGGCGGCATCCTGCTGGAGCAGCTGAAGAACCTCCACCTGCACCTCGACGCCCAGGACGACGACCGGGTGTTCTGGTTCACCACCACCGGGTGGATGATGTGGAACTTCCTGGTCAGCGTCCTGCTCACCCGGGCCTCCATCGTGCTCTACGACGGCAGCCCCGCCCACCCCGACCTCGGCGCGCTGTGGGACCTGGCCGAACGCACCGGGGTGACCGTCTTCGGCACCAGCGCCGGCTACCTGGCCACGTGCATGAAGGAGGACGTGCACCCCGCCGAGGGGCGCGACCTGTCCCGGCTGCACGCCATCGGCTCCACCGGCTCCCCGCTCAGCCCCGAGGGGTTCGCCTGGTGCTACCGCGAGTTCGGCGACCGCCTCTGGCTGTTCTCCACCAGTGGGGGCACCGACGTGTGCAGCTGCCTGGTCGGCGGGGTGCCCACCCTGCCGGTGTACGAGGGCGAGATCCAGGCGCCCGCCCTGGGCATGGCGGTCGCCGCCTGGGACCCCGAGGGCCGCCCCGTCGTCGGCGAGGTCGGCGAACTCGTCGTCACCCGCCCCGCGCCCTCCATGCCGATCCGCTTCTGGAACGACCCCGGCGGCGAGCGGCTGCGCGACAGCTACTTCGCCGTGTACCCGGGCGTATGGCGGCACGGCGACTGGATCGAGATCACCGACCGCGGCACCGCCGTCATCTACGGCCGGTCCGACTCCACGATCAACCGCGGCGGTGTCCGCATGGGCACCAGCGAGATCTACCGGGCCGTGCTCGCCCTGGACGAGGTGGTCGACGCCCTGGTGGTCGACGTGCCGCAGGAGGGCGGCGGGTCCCGCATCGAGCTGTTCGTCGTGGTGCGCGAGGGCTCCCGGCTCGACGACGACCTCACCCGCCGCCTGGCGCGGCGCATCCGCGAGGACTGCTCGCCCCGGCACGTCCCCGACGCCGTGCGCGCCATCGCCGAGGTGCCCCGCACCCTCTCCGGCAAGGTGCTGGAGGTACCGGTCAAGCGCATCCTGATGGGGGAGGACCCCGCCCGGGTCGCCAGCCGCGACTCCCTGGCCAACCCGGCGGCCCTGGACTACTTCACCCGGATGGCCGGCGGCGCCGACTGACCCGCCGCGGGCGGCGGGCGGCCCGCGCGGCCGTCCGCCCGCCCCGCGCCGGCCAACGACAAACCCCGCCAAGACGCCCTAGTCTGGGCGGCGTGTCCCAGCGAACCCCCCAGCCGGCGGCCGACACCACCACGGCGCCCCGGACCGGCCGGCTCCCCGGCGTGGACGTCGCCCGCGCCCTCGCGGTCTTCGGCATGTTCACCGTCCACCTGGGCGTCGCCGCCATCGGGGTCGCCGAGGGCGCCACGGCCGACGCCCTCCACGAACTGGCGCGCGGCCGCTCCTCCGCCCTCTTCGCCTTCCTCGCCGGGATCTCCCTGGCGCTGATGACCGGCCGCACCGCACCGCTGTCCGGCACGGCACTGCAGCGGGCCCGGCTGCGCATCCTCGTCCGCGCGCTCGTCCTCGCGCTCCTCGGCGGCGTCCTGGACCTCCTCGACGCCCCCATCGCGATCATCCTCACCTACTACGGCGGGTTCTTCCTGCTCGCCCTGCCGCTGCTGCGGCTGCGCGCGCCCGCGCTCGCGGCGGCCGCTGCGGCGGTCGGCGTCCTCGGCCCCCTCGCGTCGTTCGCCGTGCGCGCGGCCATGGGCGGGGACACCCCGCTGCGCCCGGCGTCGATCAACGGCCTCACCGACTTCTTCCTGACCGGCTACTACCCGGCCGCCACCTTCATGGCGTTCGTCCTGGCCGGGATGGCCGCCGGCCGGCTGGACCTGCGCTCCGCCCGGGTGCGCGGCGCGCTCGCCGCAGCGGGCGCCGCGCTGGCCGTCGCGGGCTACGGCGGGTCGCGGCTGCTGATGGGCGCCTTCGGCGTCCTCGACCGGCTGCTGGCCGCCCAGGCGGCGGGCGCCGGGGGCATGGCGCCCGCCGACGCCGACCCCGCCCTCCTCGACCCGCTCCGGGAGTGGATGGCCGCCCAGGTCGGCGACCTGCACGGGCAGGTGCCCGTGGACTCCCCGTGGTGGCTGCTCGTCGCCTCACCGCACAGCGGCACACCGTTCGAGGTCGCCGGGGCCACCGGCACCGCGCTGCTGGTACTGGCCGGGTGCCTGGTCCTCGCCGACGCCGCCGGGTGGCTGCTCTACCCGCTCGCAGCCGCCGGGTCGATGTCGCTCACCGTCTACACCGGGCACATCGTGGTGATCGCCGCGCTCGGCATGTCCTTCCAGGACGTCGCCCCGTTCCGGCTGGAGGCGTTCGTGCTCGGCTCGCTGGTGTTCGCGTCGCTGTGGCGGGCGGTGTTCCGCCGCGGCCCCCTGGAGGCCCCGCTGGCGGCCCTCGCCGACGTCACGGCCGCCGCGGTGCCCGACCCGCCGGGCCCGCCCGGCCCCGCAACGGGTCCCCCGCGCGGGTAACCGGTCACGCGCTCAGCGCGGAGTCCGCCCCGGAGCCGGCCGGCGCACCCGACCGGGGCGCGGGGACGGCCCGGTCCGGCCGCGCGGCCAGGAGCGCCTGGAGCCGCGCGACCACCTGCCGCAGGTCGAACGGGACGGCCAGGTAGTGGTCGGCGCCGCCCGGCGCGGCGGCGCGCGGCTCCGCGCGCGTCGCCAGGAACAGCACCGGCAGGTCCGGGACGGCGGCGCGCAGCAGGAGCGCCGCAGCGGCGCCGTCGGCGCCGGTCGTGGTGTCGACGAGGGCGGCCTCGGGCGGCGCGGCGCGCACGGCGGCCTCCGCCGCGGTGAGGTCGGCGGCTCCGGCGGCGCGCAGCCCGCTCAACGTCAGGACGGCGGTCAGCACACCGCGCAGGGTCGGGTCGGCCTCGACCACGAGCACGCGCGCGGGGACGGTCTCGGGGGGTGTCACGCGGGCCCCTCCTCCGGGTGGCATCCGGTCATGTCCCGACCCTAGGGCGCCCGCGTTGGAGCCGGGTAAGAGCGGGGTGGGGGCCGGAAGAGCGGGTCCGGGAGCCCGCCTCAGGCGCCGCCGGTCGGGGCCGGCCCGCCGCCCCACGGCTCGGTGAGGGCGGGGGCCAGGTGCCGCAGGCAGGTCCGCACCGACTCCAGAAGGTCCTCGACCTCCGTCCCGCCCAGGCGGCAGCAGCGGGTGACCGCCACGTGCACCGCCGACCCGAACGCCGCCGCGAGCAGCTCCGGTCGGGGGTCGCGGGCGTCGGCGCCGGTGCGGCGGGCGATCACCGCGGCCAGCAGGCGCAGGTGGGTGGCCGAGCGCTGGAGCCGGGCCGCCGACAGGCGCGGGGTGCCGTCGCACAGCCGCAGCAGCCGCACATGGGTCTCCAGCGCGCGCGAGTCGAGGTCGCCCCAGGTGGCGTCGGCGGCGTGCACCAGCGCCGCGAACGGGTGCTCGGCGGCGGGCCGGGCGGCCACCTGCAGCCGGAACGCCTCCTCGGCGTCGTCCACCACGGCCAGGACGATGTCCTCCTTGGACGCGAAGTAGCGGAACAGCGTCCGCTGCGACACGTCGGCCTCGGCGGCGATCGCCTGTGTGGTGGTCTCCGTGAACCCGTGCTCGGTGAACAGCCGGAGCCCGGCCTCCAGCAGCGCCTCGCGCGTGCGCGCCTTCTTGCGCTCGCGCAGTCCGCACGGCTCGTCGCCGCCCACCGTGATCACGCTCACGCCCGCCGGCGGGGGCCGGAACTGTCGCTGCCGTGGTCGATGCTGGTCACCGCATCCTCCTCGTTCGCCTCGTTCCTCCGCCGGGATCCTACCCACCGGTCGGGGGAACAGTCAGTCGTTGCCGTTTGTCAGCGGCTGTCATTACTGTGGACGCGGCCACGCCGGGCGGGTGCGGCCGCCACCCGAACGGAGCAGGGGAACCCACATGACAATGACCAGTACCATCCCGGCCGCCGCCGCGCCGGCGCCACCGGCCCCGCGCTTCCGCGGCGGCCCCTGGGCCACCCTGGTGGCCATCGCCTTCGGCGTCATGATGGTCGCCCTCGACGGCACCATCGTCGCCGTCGCCAACCCGGCCATCGGCGCCGACCTGGACGCGTCGCTCGCCCAGCTCCAGTGGGTCACCCACGGCTACCTGCTCGGCCTCGCGGTCTTCCTCATCACCGCGGGCAAGCTCGGCGACCGGTTCGGCCACCGCCGCGTCTACCTCATCGGCATCGTCGGCTTCACCGCCACCTCGGTCGCCATCACCCTCGCCGCGACCGTGCCCGCGCTCGTCGGCCTGCGCATCCTCCAGGGCGTCTTCGGGGCCACCATCGCCCCGGCCGCCATGGGGCTGCTCCGCTCGAACTTCCCGCCGCACATGCTCGGCCGCGCCTTCGGCGTGTTCGGCAGCCTGCTCGGCGGGGCCATGGCGGCGGGCCCCATCCTCGGCGGCGTCCTCGTCACCGCGTTCGGCTGGCACTCGGCGTTCCTCATCAACCTGCCGGTCGGCGCCGTCGCCGTGGCCTCCGCGCTCTGGCTCATCGGCCCCAACCGCCCCACCGACCCCGGGTCGCGGTTCGACCTCGTCGGCATGGTCCTGCTGAGCACCGCCATGTTCGCCCTGGTGTGGTCGCTCGTCGAGGGCCCCGTCGCGGGGTGGACCCACCCCGAGACCCTGGGCGTCCTGGTGGCCGCGCTGGTGGTCGGCGCCGGGTTCGTGTTCTGGGAGCTGCGCGTGGCCGACCCGCTGCTCCCCATGAGCATCTTCCGCCGCGCGCCCATCTCCATCGGCACCGTCCTCATGGTGCTCACGGCCCTCGGCCTCATGGGCTCGCTGTTCTTCGTCACCTTCTACCTCCAGGGGGTGCGCGGCCTCAGCCCCATGCAGACCGGCCTCCAGCTGCTCCCGCTCACCCTCGTCATGGGCGTCGCGGGCACCCCGGTCGGGCGCCTCATGGACCGGTACGGCACCCGGGTCCCGACCGTCGCCGGACTGCTCTTCGCCGCAGCGGGCATGTTCATGCTCTCCCGGCTCACCTTCGACACCGGGCTGGTCTGGACCTCCACCGCGTTCCTGCTCCTCGGCATCGGGCTCAGCCTGGTCATGACCGGCGCCACGGCCGCCATCATCACCAGCGCGCCCATGTCCCTGGCCGGCGTCGCCTCGGGCATGCAGCAGGCCGCCATGCAGCTCGGCGGCTCCCTGGGCACCGCCATCCTCGGCGCCGTGCTGTCGCTGACCATCGTCGGCGCGGTCCCCGGCCACTACGCCGACGCCGGGCTCGACCGGCCCACCGCCGCCGAGGCCGCCGCCATGCAGAGCACCATCTCCCAGGGCGGGGCGGTCGTCCCCGAGGGCGCCACCGAGCAGGTCGCCGCCGCCGTCACCCGCGCCAGCAACCTCGCCTTCATCGACGGGCTGCACCTGGCGTTCGGCATCTCCGCCGCCGTCATGGTCGCCGCCGCCGTGCTCGCGTCCTTCATGAAGCCCGCGCCGCGCACCGGCGAGGGCTCCGGCGAACCGGTCGTCCACATCTGAGCCGGGCGGTGCCCGCCGCGCAGCGGGCACCGCGCCGAGGCCGGCGCCGCCCCGGGCGGGGGCCCGCCGCGCTGTTCCAGGGCCGGCGGCTCCGCACGCCGGGCGTCGCCGTCAGGCGGGGGAGCGCCGTGCCCGGGCGCGCCGCCGCACCGCCACCACCGCGCCGGCCGCGGCGGCCAGGCCCGCCGCCAGCGCGGCCGCCGCGGCCGCCGACCCCGCGGCCGTGACCCCCGCCAGGGCGCCCGCGCCCACCTCCAGCACCGCCCAGCCCGCCGCCCCCAGCAGCGCGCCCGGCGCGACGTCGCGGTACCGCCGGCCGCCGAGGCCCACCACATGGGGCGTCAGCGTCCGGACGAACGGGATGAACCGGCCCACCAGCATCGCCCACGCGCCGTAGCGGGCCGCCAGCGCCTCGGCGCGCCGCCAGTGCCGGACCGCCGCCGGGCGGGCCGCCGCGCCGCGCCGCAGGCGCGGGCCCAGCGCCCGCGCGGTGTGGAACCCGATGGCGTCTCCCGCGGCGGCGGCCGCGGCGGCGGTCAGCAGCACACCGGGCAGCCACAGCGTGCCGGCGGCGGCCAGGTACCCGGCCGTCAGCAGCAGGGCGAGGCTCGGGACCACCACCCCCGGCAGCACCGCGGTCTCGGCCGCGACCAGCAGCGCGAGAACGGGGTACACGGCGGCCGGCGGGAGCCCCGCCAGGACCTCCGCGGGCGATGTCACCTGCGGCCTCCCCCCGGCGGCCGCGCCCCGCGCGCGGCCGTGTCCGTCCGCCGCCGATCCTAGCCCCGGCCGCCCCGCCGCCTCCGCCGCCGCACCGCGCGGGCGGTGCGCCCGCGCGCGGCCGCGGAAGGGAGGTTTCCGCCATTCCCGGGTGAATGCGCAACAGGCCGCCGGGAAATTGCTCCGTGATGACGCAGCGGAAAACTCGCGGACGCTTTCGGCGGTTAGGATTCGCCTGCGGCCACGGGCCGCCGGGCGTCGTTCGCCCCGCGTTCCGGATGTCGCCGCGTCAATTCCACGGAGTCCCCGCCGTTCCGGCGGGGGAAAGGAGTGGAGACCATGCCTCACCGGGTGGAATTCCGTGTTCTCGGCCCATTGGAGGTGACCGCCGACGCCCGGCCGGTGCGGGTCCCCGCGGGGAAGCAGCGCGTGCTGCTGGCCGCGCTGCTCCTCGCACCCAACACCGTGGTGGCGATGGACGACCTGGTCGGCCTGCTGTGGGACGACGGGCAGCCGGACAACCCGCGGGCGGCCCTCTACACCTGCCTCACCCGCCTGCGCACCGCGCTCGGCCGCCACGAGAAGGGGACGGCCGCCCGGTTGCGCACCACGGCGGCCGGCTACCTGTTCGAGGCCGACCCCGACACCCTCGACCTGCTGCGTTTCCGCGCGCTCGTCGCCACAGCGGGGGTGGCGGCGCGGCGCGGCGACACCGCCGCCGAGTCCGCCGCGCTCACGCAGGCGCTGTCGCTGTGGCGCGGACCCATGCTCCGCGACGTGCGCTCGGCCACCCTGCACCGCGACGTCGTCCCGCGCATCGACGAGGAGTGCCTGCGGGTGCGCGAGCGCTGCCACGAGATCGGCCTGGCCCGCGGCCGCCACGACGAGCTGGTCGGCGAGCTGCGGTCCCTGGTGCGCCGGTACCCGTTCCACGAGCGGTTCTGGCACCAGCTCATCGTCTGCCTGTACCGCTGCGGGCGGCGCGTGGAGGCGCTGGAGGCGTTCGGCGAGATCCGCGGCCGGCTCCGCGAGGAGATGGGCATGGACCCGGGCGAGCAGCTCCGCGAACTGCACGTGGCCATCCTGCGCGGTGACCCGGGACTCCAGACATGCGGCGTCGGAGGCGTTAATTCCGGACGTCACGGACATTCGGCTGCTTCGTAGAGATAACCGCGATGTCTGGAATTCCGGCTTATACGCGAACGGAGGGGCCCGCGTTTTCCTGCAAGTCGCAAGAAAGGCGAGTGAAAGGATCGGCCGCTTATATTTGCCTTGCACGCACCGAGGCAATGGGTAAACGCGGGGCCGGCCCGACACCGGGTGCCCCCGTGATTACAGGAGGAAGGCCGCCGATGGACGTCAAGCCCCCCACTATCTACGAGGGCGTCCACACGATCCGCCAGGTGCAGAACCTGATGGTCCTGTGCTCCCTGCTCCCTCCCGACGGAAAGCTCGCCGAGGCCCTGCGCCTCGCCCTCGACCTCCACGAGGAACCCCTGCTCGCACGGACCGAGCCCATGACGGACCTCCACCCCCACGCCGTCAAGACGTGGCTCGAAACCTTCTGGGACCGGGACGCCCTGTCCCCCGAGGCGAAGGAGTTGGTCGACTGGCAGAGCCATAGCCGGAACATGAGCGCCGCCATCCACGAGCTCACCAACGTGCAGCAGCAGATCGGCGTCAACCTGACCGCCGAGCAGACCGCGTGACCCACATCATCGCAGCACCACACAGGAGGAATGCCATGTCCACCACCATGACCCTGCAGCAGGCCGTCGTCGACGCCGACTTCCGCAGCGCCGTCCTCGCCGACCCCGCCGCGTTCGGGCTCTCCGCCGCCACGCTGCCGCCGGCGGTCGAGCAGCAGGACGCGGACGCCTTCGAGGCCATCACCGAGGGCATCGTGGCCAGCGAGGTCTACGCCTGCGAGTCCACCTGCAGCTTCGGCCCGTTCACCTTCGTCTGCGACGGCACCAGCAAGTAGTCGCGGTACGCGCGGCGGCACCGCCCGCCGCGCCGCACCGGCGGCGGCCCCATCCGGGCCGCCGCCCCCGCCCCTCTGCCACCCCTACCGGAGGAGCCCTCCCGCCCATGGGCAACCCCTACCCCGTCGACATCGCGGCCGGCGCCAGCAACCTCGCCGAGCGCACGCGCGTGGCCGACACCCTCGGCCCGCCACCGGCGGACGCCCCGGCGCTCGACCCCGTCGACGCCTGGAAGGTCGACCACCTCGCGGGCCGGCTCGCCCTGAAGTTCGCCCGCGCGTCGGTCAACGGCTCCGTCCCCGACCGGCACACCAAGGCCGATCTCACCCGGCTCCTCACCGACTACCGCCGGCACGAACTCGCCCTCGGCGCCGCCCCCGACCCCGGATCGCCCGCCGCGCGGCTGCTCACCGACCTCCACCGCGACTGGCTCCCCACCTACCGCTCCGCGCTCGACCGCTTCGGCGCCGGCCCCGCCGAACCCGACGCCGACTGGCGGCACCGCGACACCTACTACGGCCGGCTCGCCAAGGCGTGCGAACCCTTCCTGCTCGAACTCGGCCGGCTGCTGCGCGAACCCCCCGCCCCCCACCCCGGCCTCATCGGCCCCGGCATCGTCCGCGATTTCCAGCACCACCTCCTCGACCGGTTCGAACTCGCGCTCGCCTGGGCGGTCGAGGCCGACGCCAAGGTCCACTGCACCCTCGCCGGCATCGACCCCGCGCGCGCCTCCCGCGACGACTACCTCCACTACCTCGACACCACCTTCGGCGACACCGCCGCCTACCACGCCTTCTACCGCCGCTTCCCCGTCCTCGGCCGCTGGCTCGCGCACGTCACCCGGCTCCTCGCCGACTACGGCCGCGACCTCACCACCCACCTCGCCGCCGACGCCGACGACCTCGCCGACGCGTTCTTCGACCGCCCCATCACCCGGTTCCGCACCGCGCGCATGGGCCGCTCCGACCACCACGCCGGCGCCCGCAGCGTCGTCTTCGTCGACGTCGACCTCGCCGGCGGCGGCACCGGCACCGTCGTGTACAAGCCCCGGTGCATCGCCGCCGAATCCGCCATGCAGGACCTGCTGCGGGTGCTCGCCGACGACGGCGTCGTCGACTTCGCCGCCCGCGGCCTGCTGCCCCGCGACGGCTACGGGTACGAGGCCCTCATCCCCACCGGGCGCAACCGCGTCCGCACCCCCGACCAGGCCGCCCGGGTCTACCGCCAGCTCGGCGGCTTCCTCGGCGTCTTCTACGTCCTCGGCGGCGGCGACCTCCACTTCGAGAACGTCATGATCGCCGACGGCGACGCCCACATCTGCGACTGCGAGACCGTGCTCGGCGTCCGCCCCAAGGGACAGGGCGGCCGCGCCGACACCCTCATGGACTCCGTGTTCGGCACCGGCCTGCTCGAATGGCCCGACCCCCGGGTCCGCGACGGCGGCGACTCCGCGGCCATGCGCATCAGCGGCTACGCCGGCGGCACCAGCTACGAGATCCCCATGCCGGTCCCCAGCCTCAGCGCCGACCGCCTCAGCTTCCGCAGCTCCGTCGCCCACCGCACCGGCGTCACGGTCCGCCCCGACGCCGCCAACCGGGTCTTCCTCGGCGACACCCTGGTCCAGCCGGCCGACCACGCCGACGCGATCGCCGACGGCTTCTCCCGCGTCTACGCGTGGTTCCGCCGCCCCGGCGCGGACCGCCGCGTCGCCGCCCTGTTCGCCGACGCCTCCATCCGGTTTATCAACCGCGGCACCCAGGTCTACGCCCAGTCGCTGATGTCGGCCCGCCACCCCAAGGCCCTCGCCGACCCCCTTGAGGTCGATCTGCTCACCAGCGTGGTCCGCGCCTCCCCGCGCGCCTGGGACGACACCGGCGTCCTCGCCGAACGCGAACTCGACTCCCTGTGGCGCATGGACGTCCCCCTGTTCACCGTCCGCGCCGGAAGCCGCGACCTCGTCCACGACCACCGCACGGCCGTCCCCGGCCACCTCGAACTCTCCCCGCTGGAGCACGTGGCCGACCGCATCGCCCACCTCTCCGACGCCAACCACACCCGGCAGCACCACTACATCTCCGCCAGCCTCTCCACCGGCGAGATCACCAGCCCCGCGTTCGTGGCCGCCTGCCTCGACAAGGCCGCCCAGATCGGCCAGCGCCTCTGCGACACCCAGCGCGAGGCCGGGGCGTCCGCGCCGTGGACCTCCTACGACCTCACCGAGGGGCGTGCGGCCACCGCCGACGTCGAGGGCGACCTCTACCTCGGCTCCGCCGGCATCGCGTTCTTCCTCGCCTACCTCGACTCCCTCGTGCCGCGCCCCGAGTTCCGCGCCGCCGCCGAACGCGCCGCAGCGCACGCCATCGCCGCCTGCGACACCAGCCGCATCGGCGCCTTCCAGGGCATCGGCGGGCTCATCTACCTCCTCACCCACCTGCACGCCCTCTGGGGCGACTCCGCGCTGCTCGACCGCGCCGTCCGGCTCAGCCGCGGCCTACCCGACCGCATCGACACCGACACCCGGCTCGACGTCCTCGGCGGGTCCGCCGGGCTCGTCCCGGTCCTCCTCGGCCTGGCGGGGGCCACCGACGGCCACGGCCTCGACTCCGCCCGAAGGTGCGCCGACCGCCTGCTCGCCACCGCCCGGCCCGACGGCGACGCGCTCGTCTGGCCGCCCTCCCCGCCGGGCGCCAACGACGTGCCGCTCACCGGGTTCACCCACGGCACCGCCGGCTTCGGCTGGGCGCTCATCACGCTCGGCGCGTTCCTCGACCTCCCCGAGCACATCGACGCCGGCCGCCGCGCGTTCGCCTACGAGGCCCGCCACTTCGACCACGTCGACCAGGACTGGTACGACCTCCGGACCTCCTCCGGCGGGGTCGCCAGCAACGGCCGCCACTACGCCAACGCCTGGTGCAACGGCGCCGCGGGCATCGGGCTCAGCCGCATCACCGCCTGGGACGCCCTCGGCCGCGACGACGACACCCTCCTGCGCGAGGCCCGCCAGGCCCTCGCCGCCACCACCCGCAACTTCCCCAAGCTGCGCAACGACACCCTCTGCCACGGCCGCTCCGGCAACGCCGAACTCCTCCTCCGGTTCAGCGAACTCCGCGACGAGCCCGCCTTCCGCATGGAGGCCAACGTCCAGGCGCAGAACCAGTGGCGCGACCTCGTCGTCGGCGAGGGCGGCGCCACCGGCTTCTTCCCCGGGCTCATGCTCGGCTTCACCGGCGCCGGCCTGCACATGCTCCGCCTGGCCGCACCCGACCGCGTCCCCTCCGTCCTGCTCCTCGACCCGCCGGCCTCCGCCACCACGAAGGGCTGACCCCATGTCGATCGAATCCTGCACGGAGTTCCTGCACACCGTGCACGCCTCCCAGGACCTCATGCGCACCCTCCGCGCCATGACCGGCCCCAAGGAGATCATCGCGCTCGGCCGCCGGCACGGGTACCACTTCCAGGTGGCCGACCTCGCCACCGCGTCGCGCACCTTCCCCACGCCCGCGCCCACCGCCGCGCCCGCACCGCCGGCCCCCGCGGCGCCACCCGCCGACGACGGCTCCGGGTTCCTCCACCACGAGTACGACATCGCCGACATCCCCGGTTTCGACGCGGTGCTCCACCAGCTCCCGCGGCTCAAGGCCACCCCGTCCACCGTCGACCTCGCCGCCTTCGCCGAGCGCTACCGCGACGACGACGCCCGCTCCACCGACCTCGCCCCCACCAGCGACGACTTCCGCCGCTGGCAGGCCGAGGTCCGCCGCGCCGACCGCGCCGACCCCGGCAGCGGCACCCGCCGCGGCTTCCACCTGGTCAACCTGGACGAACACGTCGACCACCCCGGCTACGGCGACTACCTTGACGCCAAGAGCGCCACCGTCGCCGCGCTGGAGTCCGCCTTCGGCACCGAGGTCCGCTTCTCCGGCTCCATGTGGTATCCGCCGTCCAGCTACCGGCTGTGGCACACCAACGAGACCCAGCCCGGGTGGCGCATGTACCTCATCGACTTCGACGCCCCCTTCGACGACCCCGGCCACACCTCGTTCTTCCGGTACCAGAACCCCGCCACCGGTGAGCTCGTCACCCTGGGCGAACGCCCCCGCATCGCCCGCTTCTTCAAGATCGAGCAGGACCCCGACCGCCTGCTGTGGCACTGCATCGTCAACCGCACCGAGCGCCACCGGTGGAGCTTCGGGTTCGCCGTCCCCGACGACTGGCGCGAACGCCTCGGCCTGCCCGCCTGACCCCGCCGGGGCGGCCGCCCGCGCCGCCCCGCCACCGAAGGGACACCCACCCCGTGCTCCGCACCCGTCGCAGCCCCGGCCGCGCGGTCGCGCCCCCGTCGGCGGACGGCCCGCCCGCCATCCACGCCGACGGCGTCCGCAAGACCTACCCCGGCGGGGTCGAGGCCGTCCGCGGGCTCGACCTCACCGTGGGCCAGGGCGAGATGTTCGGCTTCCTCGGCCCCAACGGCTGCGGCAAGACCACCACCATCGCCATGATGTGCACGCTGGCGCGGCCGACGGCGGGCCGCATCGCCATCGCCGGCCACGACACCCGCACCGCGCCCGGCCTGGTCCGTCGCCACATCGGCCTGGTGTTCCAGGAGTCCACCCTCGACCACGACCTCACCGCCGACGAGAACCTCCGGTTCCACGCCGACCTCTACGCGCTGCCGCGCGCCGCGGTACCCGCCCGCGTCGACGCCGTCCTCGGCCTCGTCGGCCTCGGCGACCGCCGCCACCACTACGTGCGCACCTTCTCCGGCGGTATGCGCCGCCGGCTGGAGATCGCCCGCGGCCTCATGCACGGCCCCCGGGTGCTGTTCCTGGACGAACCCACCCTCGGGCTCGACCCCCAGGCCCGCGCCGACCTCTGGCGCCACCTCGGCGAGGTCCGCCGGGCCGAGTCCACCACCCTGTTCGTCACCACGCACTACCTGGACGAAGCCGAGCAGTGCGACCGCATCGCCATCATCGACCACGGCCGGATCGTCGCGCGGGGCACCCCGGCCGAACTCAAGTCGGTGATCGGCACCGACCGGATCGACCTCCGCACCGGCGACGACCCCGCGGCCGCCCGCGGGCTGCGCGACCGGTTCGGGCTCACCTCCACCGTCGGCGACCACGGCGTGACCGTCCGCGCCGCCGACGGCGCGCGGCTGGTGCCGCGGCTCTGCGCGGGGCTCGACGTCCCCGTCTTCTCCGTCACCGTCACCCGGCCCACCCTCGACGACGTCTTCCTCCACCACACCGGGCACCGCATCCGGCCCGCCGACCCCGCGTCCACCACCACCCCGGGAGGTCCCGCATGACCGGCACCGCACCGGTGGCCGCCACCCCCGGCCGCGGCCCGGCGGCGGGCACGACCGCACGTCCGCCCGGGCCCGCCGCCGGCCCGGGCGGGCCCCTCGCCGAACTCCGCGCCGCCCGCATGGTGTGGCGGCGCGAGATGCTGCACTTCCTGCGCGACCCCGTCCGCACGGCGGTGTCGCTGCTCCAGCCGATGGTGTTCCTGTTCATCCTCGGGGTGGGCCTGTCCCGCATGTACGCGCAGGCGGGCACGGGCGCGGGCGTCGGCGGCTACCTGGTGTTCCTGTTCCCCGGGGTGCTCGTCATGGCGGTGCAGGCCCCGGCCGTCTCGGTGGGGGCGTCCATCGTCTGGGACCGGCAGAGCGGGTTCCTGCGCGAGATGCTCGTCGCCCCGGTCCGCCGCTCCACCCTGCTGCTGGCCAAGTGCCTGGGCGGTGCCACCGTCGCCACCTGCACCGGCCTCGTCGTGCTCGCCTGCTGCGGGCTCGTCGGCATCCCCTACCGGCCCGACCTCGTCCTGCTGCTGCTGGTGCAGTCCGGGCTCACCGCCCTCGTCATGACCTCGATCGCCGCGCTCGTGGCGTGCACCATCCGCCGCCTGCAGACCTTCAACACCGTGCTGACCGTGCTGATGACCCCGGTGCTGTTCCTGTCCGGCGCCATGTTCCCGGTCAGCGCCATGCCCGCCTGGATGGCGCCCGCCGCCCTGGCCAACCCGCTCACCTACGCCGTCGACGCCATGCGCCGCACGATCGGCGCGCGGCTGCCGCAGGGCCAGGCCGAGGCGCTCGCCCAGCCGGTGGCGTGGGGCGGGTGGCACCCGACCGTGGCCGTCGAGATCGGCCTGGTGGCCGGGTTCTGCGTGGCCGCCCTGGCGCTGTCGGTGCGCAGATTCGCGCGGATCGAGTGATCCGGCCCCCGGCCGCCGCGCCGGCTCAGGCCCCGCGGCGGGGCGGCCGGCCCTCGCCCGCCGTGGCCGCGGTACGCCGGGCGCCGGGGTCCCACCCGGTGTCCACCAGCCGCTTCTGCACCACGATCGCCCCCACCAGCAGCACCGCCGCCACCGCCAGGGACACCACCACGCCCACCACGTCGCCGCCGCGGAACCCGTAGCCCACCGCCATCCCGAACCAGCCGAAGTCGGCGTCGCCGAACGTGGTGTTTGCGTTCCCGAACGTGCCCAGCACGCCCAGCAGGAACGCCGGCAGCAGGGTGATGATCACGCCGTTGACGAACGCCCCGAGCACCGCGCCGCGCCGCCCGCCCGTGGCGTTGCCGTACACCCCGGCGGCGCCGCCCGTGAAGAAGTGCGGCACCAGGCCGGGCAGGATGAGCGCCAGCCCCAGCACCGGGTTGAGCCACACCGCCATGACCGCCAGGGTGGCCAGCCCGCCGACGAAGCTGGAGATGAACCCCACGAGCACGGCGTTCTGCGCGAACGGGAACACGATCGGGGCGTCCAGGGCGGGTACCGCCCCGGGCACGATGCGCTCGGCGATCCCCTGGAACGCCGGCACCAGCTCGCCGAGGATGGTCCGCACCCCGTACAGGATCACCGCCACGCCGATCCCGAACTGGAGGCCCTGCATGACCGACTGCATCACGAAGTGGCCCACGGTGGGCTCCACGCCCTCGGGCGGGGGGAACATCTCCAGGGCGGCGGCGGTGCCCAGACGCGCCCAGTAGAGCAGGGCCACGGCCACATAGACCAGCACCATCGACAGCGCGGTGGCCACCATGGAGTCGCGGAGGAACCGCAGGCCCTCGGGCAGCTTCATGTCCTCGGTGCTGCGGCTGGTGCGGCCCACCACCTGCCCGGTCACCCCGGCCGCGATGTAGCCCAGCGTCCCGAAGTGGCCGATGGCGATCTTGCCGTCCCCGCCCACCCGCCGGGTCCACGGCTGGGCCAGGGCGGGCAGCGCAACCATGACCACCGCCAGCAGGACCGCGCCGAGCGCGACCTTCGCCAGGGTGGGCAGTTCGGTGGTCGCCAGCACCATGGTGAGCAGGGTGGCCATGAACAGCGTGTGGTGGCCGGTGAGGAACACGTAGTGCAGCGGGGTGAACCGGGCGAGCAGGAGGCTGAGCACGAACCCGGCGATCATGATCCACGCCACCTGGGCGCCGAACCGCTCCTGGGCGATCGCGACGATCGCCTCGTTGGTCGGCACCACCCCTTGGGCGCCGGCGGCGCCCTGGATCATCACGCCCAGCGGGTCGAGCGCGGCCACCACGATCGCGGCTCCGGCGCCGATCAGCAGGAACCCGAGGACGGCCTTGATCCCGCCGCCGATGATCTGCCCGACCGACCTGCGCAGTGCGATGAGCCCGGCTGCGGTGATCAGGCCGACCATGTAGGCGGGGACGCTCAGCAGCTCGTTGACCACGAACTGGGCGACCGCGACGATCCACTCCATCATCTGCTCCTTGGTCGGGGCTCGCGGGGCGCGCGGGCGGGGTCGGGGAGGAGCGTGCGCCGCCGGCCGGGGCCGGCGCCGGGTCAGCCGACGGCGGCGCCGAGCTTCTCGCGGACCTCGTCGCCGTCGATGAAGTTGTCGATGACCACCACGGGCACCCCGATGTCGCCGAGTTCGGCGGCGAGTTCGCCCGAGGTCAGGACGACGTCGGCGGTGGCGGCGGCGCCGCGGGCGGTGCCGATGTCGGCCACCTCCACGTCGGCGTCCAGCCCGAGGTCCTGGGCGGCGCGTTCGGCGTTGCTCTTCAGCAGGACGCTGGTGCCGATTCCCATGCCGCACACGGCGAGGATCTTCATTCCTGGCTCGTCTCGTACTCGGTGATGATGGCGTGGATGCGTCGGGCGTCGGGGGCGGAGGTCAGCGCCTCCAGCCGGGTGGGGTCGGCGAGCATGCGGGCCAGCCGCGACAGGGCGGAGGAGTGCCCGTCGTGGTCGACGGCGGCCAGGCCGATCACGAGGTGGACGGGGTCGTTCTGGGCGTGCCCGAACGCGACGGGCGTGGCCAGCCCGGCCCACGACAGCCCCGTGCGCAGCACGTCGGGCGAGGGGCGGGCGTGGGCGAGCGCGAGCCCGGGGGCGATGACGATGTAGGGGCCGTACTCCTCGACCGCGTCCTGCATCTGCCGGACGTAGGGTTCGGTGCTGACCCCGGTCGCGACGAGGAGTTCGCCGGCGGCGCGGATCGCCCCCCGCCAGTCGGGCACCTGGATGCCGGTCACGATCGCCTCGACCGGCAGCAGCCGGGACAGCGATGGTTCCCCCATACGGCGCCCTCCAGACGACGAACCGCGCGCCACGGCCGACGCGCGGGCGTTCTACCACGTTCCCCACGCTATGCCGTGATCGCCCGAATGTAACGTAAGGCGGTCTGCGGTGTCGCGGGCGGATCCGCCCGTTTCGACCGCGGACGGGGTGCGGGACGGAACGGGAGCGGAGCGGCCATGCGGCAGAACCTGATCTTCGACGCGGACGACACGCTGTGGGAGAACAACGTGCTGTTCGAGCGGGCGGTCGAGGGCTACATCGACCACGTCGACCACCCCGCGCTGACGCGGAAGCAGGTGCGCGCGGTGCTGAACGACGTGGAGCGCGAGAACTCCGCGCTGTACGGCTACGGGGCCCGGGTGTTCGAGCGGAGCCTGACCGACGCGCTGGCCCGGCTCCGCCCGGACACCCCCGTGGGGGAGGACGACCGGGCGGTGCTGCGCGGGTTGTGCGCGGCGATCCTCGACAGCGAGGTGGAGCTGATCGCGGGCGCCGCCGAGACCCTGCGGGCGCTGGGGGAGCGGCACCGGCTGTTCCTGCTCACCAAGGGCGACCCCGCCGACCAGCGGCGGAAGATCGACGCCTCCGGGCTGGCCCCGCTGTTCGCCGGGGTGGGGATCGTCCGGGAGAAGGACGCGTCCGCCTACCGCGACTTCACCGCCCGCCACGCGCTGGACCCGGACACCACCTGGATGATCGGCAACTCGGTGCGCTCCGACGTGCGCCCCGCGCTCGACGCCGGTCTGGGCGCGGTCCTGGTGCCGCACCCGCTCACCTGGGCGCTGGAGCGCGCCGACCCGCCGAGCGGCCACCCGCGCTTCCGCGAGGTCGACCCCATCACCCGCCTGACGGCCGTGTTCTGACGCCGGCGGCGCCCGCGCTCACCCGGAGCGCGCCACCCGGAACCCGAGGTCGTCGATGCGCAGGGTGGGGTGGCTCTTGCGGCGGCACGCCGCCCGCAGCGCGCGCGGCACGTCCTGCCACCCGCCGCCCCGGAAGACCCGGTAGGGGCCGTAGACGGCGGGGTCGTAGACGTCCCAGCACCACTCCCACACGTTGCCGATCATGTCGTGCAGGCCCCACGCGTTGGGCGCCCGGGTGGCGACGTCGTGCGCGGCGCCGCCGGAGTTCCCCCGGTGCCAGGCGATCGCGTCCAGGTCGCCGTAGCGGTCGCCGGCCGTGCCGGCCCGGCAGGCGTACTCCCACTCGGCCTCGGTGGGCAGCCGGTAGCCGTCGGCGCCGGGCACCGCGGCGGTGCCCACCGCGTCCGGGTCGGTTCCGGGCCGGTAGCAGGGGGTGCGCCCGGCCGCCCGCGACAGCGCGTTGCAGAACCGGACGGCGTCGGTCCAGGAGACCTCGGTGACGGGTGCCAGCGGACCCGCGGCGGCCCCGGGGGCGGTGCCGAGGACGGCGCGGTACAGCCCGCGGGTCACCGGGACGGCCGAGAGGCGGAACGCCGCGACGGCGGCGGTGCGCTCGGTGCGGGCGCGCTCGTCGCGCAGGACGACCTCGCCCGCGGGAATGGGGAGCAGCAGCTCCTCGACCGCGTCGGGCGCGGTGCTCAGGGGGACCATCCCCTATTCCTACCGCAACGGTGGACATCGCGTCCGGGCGGGTGGGGCCGGGCGGCGCTCAGCGGGGCGGGCGGGCCATGCGCGCGGAGGTGCGGTCGCGGTGTTCGAGGGTCTCGCTGGTGGTGCGGGTCTGCGCGCGCATCAGCCGCCGGGCGTCGTCGGCCGCCGCCCGCGCGGTCGCGGGGCTGGCGGCCTGCCGCCGGACCGGGGCCTCGTCGTCGGGCAGGCCGATGTCGGGCGGCAGGCCCACCCGGCCGACGACGCGCAACTGGGCGCTCTCCTGGGACACCGACGGGCGGATGTCGCCGGTGTCCGACTTCCAGTTCCGCAGCCGGTGCTGGAGCCATTCGACGCCCGCGTAACCCTCGCCCAGCGGCCACGGCCGGCCGTCGTGCCGGTGGCTGAGGGCGTGCAGCAGGTCGGCGATGGACCAGCCCGCCGAGAAGAACCGGGCGGCCTCGTCGCGCAGTTCGGGGAACGCCACCCCGCGCAGCGACGGGTCGCGGTGGCGCAGCAGTTCGCACGCGCGGTGCACGTCGCTGCGGGTGTGCACGGGGCGGCGCATCGGGTCGGGCGTCGACGGGGCCAGCAGGGCGTCGTCGACGGTGATGACGACGTCGTTGCCGCCCCGGTTCTCCCAGATGCCGACCTGGTCGCGCGGCCAGCCCTGCGACTCGGTCAGGGCCGCGGCCAGGCGGCGGAGGTCGAAGCCGTCGTCGGAGCTGATCCGGATCTCGGCCACCGTGGTCATCCCCCCTCGAACGCGCCCGGCGCGGCCGGGCGGGCGGCGCGGCGCCCCCGCACCCCATCATGCATGATGGGTGGGACGCCGACGGCCGCGCCCGCGACCGGATGAACCGGGGCATATCCCGTGGTCGGGGCGTGCCACTATGGTGGCCGTGCTCTCCGGCGCCGGGCCACCGGCGTCCCCGCCGAGATTGCCTGAGGGTGGTTGCCTCCGTGCCAGATTCCGCATTCGCGCCCGAGACGGCGGCGTCCAACGCGTCGCTGCGGGCGTTCCTCCACGGACTCCCGGGGGTCGACGAGGTGGGGGCGCGCGCCCGCGCCGCCGACCTGTCGACCCGGTCGATCAAGACCACCGCCAAGGCGCGGGCCATCGACCTCGCCATCCGCATGGTCGACCTCACCACCCTGGAGGGCGCCGACACGCCGGGCAAGGTCCGCGCCCTGTCCGCCAAGGCCGTCCACCCCGACCCCGCCGACCCCTCGGTGCCGCGCGTCGCGGCCGTGTGCGTCTACTCCGACCTGGTCGGCGTGGCCGTCGAGGCCCTGGCCGGCAGCGGGGTCAAGGTGGCGTCCGTGGCCACCGCGTTCCCCGCGGGCCGCGCCCCGCTGAGCGCCAAGCTCACCGACACCCGCCGCGCCGTCGCCGACGGCGCCGCCGAGATCGACATGGTCATCGACCGGGGCGCGTTCCTCGCCGGCGACTACCGCAAGGTCCACGACGAGATCATCGCGGTGAAGGAGGCGTGCGGCGACGCCCACCTCAAGGTCATCCTGGAGACCGGCGAACTCGCCACCTACGACAACGTGCGCCGCGCGTCGTGGCTGGCCATCCACGCCGGCGCCGACTTCATCAAGACCTCCACCGGCAAGGTGGCGCCCGCCGCCACCCTCCCGGTCACCCTCATCATGCTGGAGGCGGTCCGCGACCACCACGCCGCCACCGGCCGCCGGGTCGGCGTGAAGCCCGCGGGCGGCATCCGCACCACCAAGGACGCCGTCCGCAACCTCGTCCTGGTCAACGAGGTCGCCGGGCCCGCCTGGCTCGACCCCGACCTGTTCCGGCTCGGGGCGTCCAGCCTGCTCAACGACCTGCTGATGCAGCGCACCCGGCTGACCACCGGCACCTACCCCGGCCCCGACTACTACACGCTGGACTGAGAGGCCGAGCCGTGGACCAGATCTTCGAGTACGCGCCCGCGCCCGAGTCGCGCTCCGTGGTGTCGCTGCGCGACACCTACGAACCGTTCATCGACGGCGCCTTCACCCCCGCCGCCACCGGCGAGTACCTCACCACCGCCAACCCGGCCGACGAGGAGCCGCTGGCCCGGGTCGCGGTGTCCGGCGCCGCCGACGTCGACCGGGCGGTGGCCGCCGCCCGCCGCGCCTTCGACACGGTGTGGGGCCCGATGCCCGGCCGCGAGCGCGGCAAGTACCTGTTCCGCATCGCCCGCATCCTCCAGGAGCGGTCGCGCGAACTCGCGGTGCTGGAGTCGCTCGACAACGGCAAGCCCATCAAGGAGACCCGCGACGTCGACCTGCCCCTGGTCGCGGCGCACTTCTTCTACTACGCCGGGTGGGCCGACAAGCTGGAGCACGCCGGGTTCGGCCCCCGCCCCCGGCCGCTCGGCGTCGCCGCCCAGATCATCCCGTGGAACTTCCCGCTGCTCATGCTGGCGTGGAAGATCGCGCCCGCCCTCGCGACGGGCAACACCGTGGTCCTCAAGCCGGCCGAGACCACCCCGCTCACCGCCCTGGTGTTCGCCGAGATCTGCCAGGAGGCCGACCTGCCCCCGGGCGTCGTCAACATCCTGCCGGGCGCGGGCGAGACCGGGCGGGCCCTGGTCGCCCACCCGGGCACCGACAAGGTCGCGTTCACCGGGTCGACCGAGGTCGGCCGCGAGATCGCCCGCGCGGTCGCGGGCACCGACCGGCGGGTGAGCCTGGAACTCGGCGGCAAGGGCGCCAACATCGTCTACGACGACGCGGCGCTCGACCAGGCGGTCGAGGGCATCGTCTCCGGCATCTTCTTCAACCAGGGGCACGTGTGCTGCGCCGGGTCGCGGCTGCTGGTGCAGGAGTCGATCGCCGAAGAGCTGCTGCCGCGGCTGCGCGCCCGCATCGAGCGGCTCCGCCTGGGCGACCCGCTCGACAAGAACACCGACATCGGGGCGATCAACTCCGCCGCCCAGCTCGACCGCATCCGCGACCTGGCCCGCTCCGGCGCCGACGAGGGCGCCGAGGGCTGGTCGCCGGCCTGCGAACTGCCCGAGCGCGGGTACTGGTTCCCGCCCACGGTGTTCACCGGGGTGACCCAGGCCCACCGCATCGCCCGCGAGGAGATCTTCGGGCCGGTCCTGTCGGTCCTCACCTTCCGCACCCCCGAGGAGGCGGTCGCCAAGGCCAACAACACCCCGTACGGGCTGTCGGCCGGGGTGTGGACCGAGAAGGGCTCCCGCATGCTGTGGACCGCCGAGCGGCTGCGCGCCGGTGTGGTGTGGTCCAACACGTTCAACAAGTTCGACCCGGCCAGCCCGTTCGGGGGCTACAAGGAGTCCGGCTACGGCCGGGAGGGCGGGCGGCACGGACTGGAGGCGTACCTTGGCTGAACCCGTCGCACACGACGGCCCCGCGCCCGTGCCGTCCTCGGCACGGCTGGCGGTCCGCAAGACCTACAAGCTCTACCTGGGCGGGGCCTTCCCCCGCTCGGAGTCGGGGAGGTCCTATCCCGTGGCGTCGCACCAGGGCGACCACCTGGCCAACGCCGCGCTCGCCTCGCGCAAGGACGCCCGCGACGCGGTCGCGGCCGCCCGCAAGGCGTTCGGCGGCTGGTCGGGGCGCACCGCCTACAACCGCGGGCAGATCCTGTACCGGGTGGCGGAGATGATGGAGGGCCGCTCCGCCCAGTTCGCGGCCGAGCTGGCGGACGCCGAGGGCATCGGGGCGGCCGCCGCCGAGGCGGCCGTCGCGGCCGCCGTCGACCGGTGGGTCTACCACGCGGGCTGGGCCGACAAGTACGCCCAGGTGCTGGGGGCGAGCAACCCGGTGTCGGGGCCGTACTACAACCACTCGGCGCCCGAGCCGACCGGTGTGGTCGCGGTGTTCGCCCCGCAGGACTCCCCGCTGCTGGGGCTGGTGTCGGTGATCGCCCCGGTGATCGCCACCGGCAACACGGCGGTCGTGGTCGCGGCCGAGCGCGCCCCGCTGCCCGCGGTGACCCTGGCCGAGGTGCTGGCCACCTCCGACCTGCCGGGCGGGGTGGTCAACATCCTCACCGGGCGCACGGCCGAACTCGCCCCGCACCTCGCCTCGCACGCCGACGTCAACGCCCTCGACCTGGCGGGCGCGGGCGACGACGCGGTCGATCTGGAGCGCGCGGCCGCCACCACCCTCAAGCGCGTCCTGCGCCCCGACCCGGCCCCCGACTGGACGGCGGACCCGGGGATCGCCCGCCTGGCCCACTTCCTGGAGACCAAGACGGTCTGGCACCCGATCGGCATGTGACCGGCGAGGCGTGGGCCGGGGCGCGAGCCTCGGCCCCACCCCTCGCGGCGGCCCCTCCGCTCACCGGAGCCTGGTGGCGTTCCGCCCCTCGGTCGGCCGGTCGGGGCCTCGGCCCTTGGCGGGCGGCGGTGGCCGGCCGGGAAGCGGTGTGCCTCCACCCGGAACCCGCCCGGAGCCCATAGCGCCCAGGGCGTGTGTCGAAAGTGCTGGTCGTCGGCGTGACACCGCTCGAAATGGCATGCGATCTTCGCTCGGCCCTGCTGGGATTGATCACCATGAATGATTATTTCTCTCATGCAGCCGACTTGATGGGCAAGATGGAACAGAACCTGGCGGAACACGCCTGCCATCTGCACCGAAGCATGTCGAGCGCGACCGTCACGGAGACCGACGACCTTCTGGTCGCGGACAGCGGCCTGGACGACGACACGTTCAACATCGTCGCCGGCGCCCGCTTCACCGCAGCCGACGCCGCAGCGCGCGTCGCCGAAACCATCAGCAGGTTGACCCGCACCGGCCGCCCATTCTCCTGGTGGGTCGGCCCGGCCTCGACGCCACCGGACCTCTCGGCGGGGCTGACGGCAGCAGGTCTGCCGGCCGCCGAGACCGAGGCGGCGATGTGGGCCGAGCTCGACGGGACCCTGGCGTCGCCGGCTGTCCCCGGCCTCGACATCCAGCAGGTGACCGAGCCCGGACAGCTCGCCGACTACGCCCTGGTCCTCGCCGCGAACTGGGACCCGCCCGCCGACACCGTCCGCAGCTTCTTCGCCCGCAACGCCGCGCAGGCACTGGCCGAGGACTGCCCGGCCCGGTACCTCGTCGGCTACGTCGGGGGCCGGCCGGTCTGCTCCGCCGAGGTGTTCCTGCACGCGGGAGTCGCCGGCGTCTACAACGTCTCCACCCTGGCCTCCCATCGCCGACGCGGCTACGGCGGTGCCATCACGCTCGCGGCACTCCACACGGCCCGAGACCGTGACCACCACATCGCGGTTCTCCAGGCGTCGGCCGATGGTGAGCCCGTCTACCGGAGCCTGGGGTTCCGCTCCTGCGGCCGGTTCGTCGAACATGCCATCACCCCCTGAGTCGTCACGACGCCGCGGGCCGTCGGGGCGATGGCCCCGCGCTGAGAGTCCGATTGCCTGCGGCCGACTGGGGCGCTGGGGGTCGTTTCGGGGCGTATGGGCTCTCGGTCGGTCGGGGGTCATGGCCATTGGCGGGGGCCGTGATCGGACGGGGACCGGCGCCTCCCGCGCCGGTTGTCCGCCCGCCCGGAGTCGACGAGCGACGCAGGCCGGGTCGGCGGCCATCCCGAAGCCGGAGCGGGCCCCTTCTCGGGGCCCCCATCCCGCCCGCACGACCGGTGCAACGCCCCACCTGAGCCGATCGGTGGGGCGTCCGCCTGCCCACGCAGCAGTCCGAGGCCCACGCCCGCGCCCTGGTGTCCGGTCCGTTTAGCTCTGGGCGATTCTGCCCGCAGCGTGCGATCATTCCCCTCGACCGTCCGGGACGGCACAATCGCCGCCATGAGATTGCTGCTGCTGGGTGGGACGGAATTCGTGGGGCGCGCCGTCACGGAGGAGGCGCTGGGCCGGGGCTGGGAGGTGACGGTCTTCCACCGGGGCCGGCACGCGCCGCCCGAGGGGGCCGCCGCCCTGCACGGCGACCGCACCGCCCCCGGCGGGCTCGCCGCGCTGGAGGCCGGCACCTGGGACGCGGTCGTCGACACCTGGTCGGGGGCGCCGTCGGCCGTGCGCGCCACCGCCCGGCTCCTCGCCCGGCGGGCCGGCCACTACGGGTACGTGTCGAGCCGGTCGGTGTACACCTTCCCCACCCCGGCGGGGGCGGACGAGGACGCCCCGGTGGTCGAGGGAGCGCCGGACGCCGACGCCGTCGACTACGCGGCCGACAAGCGCGGCGGCGAACTCGCCGCCGTCGAGGCGTTCGGCGACCGGGCGCTGCTGGCGCGGGCCGGGCTCATCATCGGCCCGTACGAGAACATCGGGCGCCTGCCGTGGTGGCTGTCGCGTGCCGCCAAGGGCGGCCCGGTGCTCGCCCCGGGGCCGCGCGACCTCGGCCTCCAGTACATCGACGCCCGCGACCTCGCGGCGTGGATGTGCGACGCCGCCGAGCGCGGGCTGGGCGGCGCCTACAACACGGTGAGCCCGCGCGACTTCACCACCATGGGCGGCCTGCTGGAGGAGTGCGTCCGCGTCACCGGCTCCGACGCCGAACTGCGGTGGACGTCGCCCGAGGTGATCGCGGCGGCGGGCATCGAACCGTGGGTCGAGCTGCCGCTGTGGCTGCCGCCGGGTGACATCTACGACACCCTCCACCAGGGGGACGTGTCCAAGGCCCGCGCGGCGGGGCTGCGCGCCCGGCCCATGGCGGAGACCGTGGCCGACACCTGGGCGTGGCTGCGGTCCATCGGCGGCACGGCCCCGCAGCGCCCCGACCGCCCGTCGGTCGGCCTCGCCCCGGACGCGGAGGCGGCCGCCCTGCGCGCGTGATCGGTGAAGCGGCGGTCGGAACGGCGGCCGGGCATCGCACGCGGTGCGGGAGGCACGGGGAACGGGGCCGGGGCGGCGGGCAGGGGCAGGAAGTCCTCGGAAGCTCCGAGGACGGCCTGGCCAGGCACCGCCCCCGCCCCCTCGCCCGGCGCCGTTTTCTGAGCGCCTTTGGCGGCAGACCCCCTTGATTCGTCTGGAATAGAGCCTTTAAATGCTCAATCCTTCACGTGCCATGACTGCGGATAAGTGGTACGGCATTCTGTCGCGGCCGGAGGTCGGCCTCGTATGGCCAGTCCGGTACCGGATCACCGCGTCCAGCGGCGTGGCGCCCCGGCGGTAGCGGCGCGGAGTGGCCCTCGCTCGGCGGCCGCTGCGATGCCGAAGCGGTGCTGCGGTGTTCCTGACCTCGCTCGGGGCCGTGTGGCGGGTTCGACAGCCGTTCGCCGGTGGCCATGGCGCGGCGCGCCTGCGCCGCCGCAGAGCCCCGGGGTCTTTTCGGCGTCGCAGGCGGCGCGGAAGCGGCGCTCCTCGCTCGGGGCCGTGTAGCGGGTGCGACAGCCGGTCGCCGGTGGCCGGTGGCCATGACGCGGCAGGCCGGAACCGCCGCAAAGCCTCGGTGGCTCGTCCGGCCCGTGTGACACCGGAACAGTGCGAGGTCGTGCCGTGCATGGGCCGCGCCTCGCCGGTTCGATGTCCGGCCGCCTTTCGCCCGCGAGGCTGAGCACGGTGTCGGTGCGGCGGTCACGCGCCGCGCTCCACCGCTCCCGCTGGGCCGATGCGCCATGGCCGCTACATCTTCGCTCCGGGCGGCGACCGGAGCGTCGGCGCCGACGCGCCCGGACGTCACCCGTACCGTCCGCGCAGCCCTCGCAAGGCGGCAGCATCGCGGTCCGGATCGTCCCACCCGGGACTTCGGGAAGGCGGGCGGACGAGCCTCCCGCCGGGGCGCCTCTGCGAGGGCGATGGGGCTGCCTGCCACACTGGGAGGAATCGTGCATTCCAGTGATTCCCCCGGCCTGTGGCCATGGGGGAGAGGGCCGGGTCGGCGACGGAGGTGGTCCGCGTGGGGAGCGGCGGGGCGGCGGAGGCCGGCGCCCGAGGGGTCGTCCTGCGGAGGCTCGACGGCGACGGCCCCGACATCCCCGCTCTGCGATCGGCCGTGCTCCGGCTGCGCCTCGCGCCCGGTCAGCGCTCGTTCACCGCCGACGCCACGGCCACCCTCCCGCGCGCCGACGCCGACCCGAACCGGACCCCGTTCGCTGTGGTGCGGCACGGCACGGCGGTCGGGTTCGGCATCCTGGACCGGCTCGGGTCGCTGGCGGCCATCGCCGACGAACCGGCGCGCGCGGTGATGTTCCGCGCGTTCTACATCGCCCCGGAGTGGCAGGGGCAGGGCATCGGTCGCGCCGCCTGCGCTGCCCTGGACCCCCTCGTCCGCGAGGCCGCCCCGGCGGCCACCGAGGTCCTGGTCACCGTCGACCCCACCAACCACGCGGCCATGCGCTGCTACCTCGCTGGCGGCTTCACCCCCACCGGCCGCCACCACCACCCCTTCGACGCCGCCCCCCACCCGGTCCTCCGCCGTCCGGTGGTACTGACATCGCAGTAGCTCCTCACCGTCGTTCGACGCACTACTAAGGCGCGAATCAGTCTGCGAATCTTCGGTGACTCAGGTTGAAATCTGCAAACTCGAACTTTCGTGGATTTGCCGTCGAATCACTGTGTCGAAAGTTCACAAGGAATAATTTGTGGAAATCGAGCGGATTTTCATCGCGGAGATCGATGAAATGATTCGGCGGAAGAAGATGAGCTCGAGGGTTCGAGGAGAGTGCCTTCGGTTCAGTGTCATTCCAGTTCAAGTGGCTACGGCTTCGATTCTTCGTGCCGCGATAGCGGATGGGTCGATGAACTCGATGACATGCGGGTTCGAGTTGGTGTAGGTTCCCGATTGGGGTCGATAAAGGCCAGTGAGAACCTCTGATATGGAGAAGTCATGTCGCGTAACTTCGCAGTAGCGGGATTGGCCTTGGGGGCGATCGCTGTCGCCTGCATCGCCATCCACGGCTCTGCCCGTGTGCCTGGTGATGGGTCGAGTGTCGATCAGCGGCTCCGCCTGTTGTTCCGCGGGCGGCGTGTGGCGGGACGGCACCGCAGGCGCACAGGGGTGAGCCCGTCATAAGGGTTGTCGCTGGGAAGGGGGAACATGGAGAACATGAGTGACGAGACGCAGCTCGCGGCGCGCGCCGACGTGGACCATCTGGCGGCCGTACTCGAACGCCGCCGGTCAGAACTGGCCGGTGCCAACGCCGTGATCGGCGGCGCCACGGTGGTGCACGCGGTCACCGAGCACGTCTGGGTCGGGGTCCGCGTCCCGGCGGTCGTCTGCGGAGCGGCGACCGACCCCCTCCGCCTCCGCGCCACCACGGCCCCGATCTCCTGCCGCCGCTGCACCCGCCGCCTCACGGGCTCCAGTGCAGGCGTCTCCGATGGCCAACTCACCCTGGACTAGCGCTACGCCCCGCCCGTTCCGGGCCGCCCGGCATCACTCAACGCCTATGGGGGGCGGCAACCATCCGATGGGATCGCCTCAACCCTCACCCACGGCCCTACCGAACCGAGTACCGTTCCCTGCCCAGCCCCCAACACAAGTTGCAAAAATCGCCCCGACCCACCGGTATGTCCGCAGGTCATCAAGTCTGCTCCCCGCGCACGCGGGGATGCTCCCGGTCACCCGCCGTCGTAGCTGGTGAAGGGGCCCTGCTCCCCGCGCACGCGGGGATGCTCCCCGACTTCGTGAAAAAGACGAGTCGGTTGAAAGCTGCTCCCCGCGCACGCGGGGATGCTCCCAGGGACAGGTCCGGAATCGACCGGATGGCCTTCTGCTCCCCGCGCACGCGGGGATGCTCCCATCCCCAAATCGGTGTCGGTTCTGTACGGGATCTGCTCCCCGCGCACGCGGGGATGCTCCCCGGTGCTGGACGCCGTGCTGCGGGTGGAGGTCCTGCTCCCCGCGCACGCGGGGATGCTCCCAAAGCGCCCCCGGCCTGCTGGCCGGGGGCGGACTGCTCCCCGCGCACGCGGGGATGCTCCCGCCGCGGCCGAGGCCGAGGCGCCCGCCGCCCACTGCTCCCCGCGCACGCGGGGATGCTCCCGATCCGACTCGTGGGCGGCGGACCGCTGGATGCTGCTCCCCGCGCACGCGGGGATGCTCCGAGATGGCCATGGCCACGTCGCCGGAGATGAAGCTGCTCCCCGCGCACGCGGGGATGCTCCCAGGCGTCGTAGCATGGCGGGTGCCTCCTAGGTCTGCTCCCCGCGCACGCGGGGGTGCTCCCACCCGGTCGCGCCAGACGCTGAACGGCCGGGCCTGCTCCCTGCGCACGCGGGGATGCTCCCAACATGATGAGCGCCTCCGACACCGCCGCGTTCTGCTCCCCGCGCACGCGGGGATGCTCCCTGGGACCGGGTCCGCACCGACATGCTGAAGATCTGCTCCCCGCGCACGCGGGGATGCTTCCCGACCTCCTGCGCGGTGCCGTCATCGCGCCCCCTGCTCCCCGCGCACGCGGGGAATTCGGTGGCGTCACCTGGTGGGTTGGGGGGTGTGGGCGGTTCGGCGTTGCCTCTTGGGGGTGGGACGGGACAAGATCGCTGCGCGGGCCATCGGCGCCGTGTGTTCCGAACGTGAGGAGAGCGACAGTGATCACCGATCCCCAGCAGGCCGCGCAGGAGGCCGCCGACGAGCTGCGCACGCGGACCGGAGTCGACTCCTACGACGTCGCGCTCGTCATGGGCTCGGGCTGGGCGCCCGCCGCCGACGCGCTGGGGTCCGCCGGGACCGAATTCCCCGTGACCGACCTGCCCGGGTTCGTTCCGCCCGTCGTCGCCGGGCACGCCGGCACCGTGCGTAGCGTCATCGAGGGCGGCCGCGACGTCCTCGTCTTCGTCGGCCGCACCCACCTCTACGAGGGCCACGGCGAGGCCGCCGTCGTGCACAACGTGCGCACCGCCGCCGCAGCGGGCGCGTCCACGATCATCCTCACCAACGCCGCCGGGTCGCTCCACCCCGACCTGGGCGTCGGCCGCCCCGTCCTCATCACCGACCACATCAACATGACGGGCCGCAGCCCGCTGGTCGGCGCCACCTTCGTGGACCTCACCGACACCTACAGCACCGCGCTGCGCACCATCGCCCGCGAGGCCGACCCCGGTGTCGGCGAAGGCGTCTACGCCGCGATGCCCGGCCCGCACTTCGAGACTCCTGCCGAGATCCGCATGCTCCGCGCCATGGGCGCCGACCTGGTGGGCATGTCGACCGCGCTGGAGGCCATCGCTGCGCGCGAGCAGGGCATGAACGTGCTGGGCGTGTCCCTGGTGACCAACGTCGCCGCCGGGCTCACCGGCGAACCGCTCGACCACGCCGAGGTCCTCGCCACCGGCCGCGCCGCAGCGGGCGACGTCGGCGAACTGCTTGCGGCCGTCGTCAACCGGCTCTGACCCGGTGGCCGGGGCCGCCAGGCTGCCCGCCCCGCGCCGACAGCCCCGGGCCGCGCACCGGCCCGGCGTGCACGGCGGGCCGGTCGGGGTAGTCGCCACCGGAGGTCCGGTGGCCCGCATCGGGGCCTGCCGGCTCGCGGGTCGGTCCGTCGACCGACCGGCCTTCGACCGACCCGGCCGTCGGCCCGCTCCGAGTCCGCCACCCGGCCGCGCACCGGCATCCCGGCCCCGGGCACCTCACGGGGCACCGCAACACGCACGGAAGGACGGCCCACGCCATGGGCGACACGCTGCACGACCAGGCCCGCGCCTGGCTGGCGCAGGACCCCGACCCCGCGACCCGCGACGAACTGCACGCCCTGCTCGACGCGGGCGACGACGCGGCGCTGGCCGACCGGTTCGGCACCCGCCTCCAGTTCGGCACCGCCGGGCTGCGCGGCGAACTCGGCGCCGGACCGAACCGGATGAACCGGGTCACGGTCATGCGCGCCGCCGCCGGGCTCGCCGCGTGGCTGGGAGCGGGGCGGACCGTCGTCATCGGCTACGACGCCCGCCACAAGTCGGCCGACTTCGCCCGCGACACCGCCGCCGTGCTCACCGGCGCGGGCCTGACGGCGCTGCTGCTGCCCGAGGCGCTGCCGACGCCGGTGCTCGCGTTCGCCGTCCGCGACCTGGGCGCCGACGCCGGGGTGATGGTCACCGCCAGCCACAACCCGCCGCGCGACAACGGGTACAAGGTGTACGTCGGCGGGTCGGGGCCGGACGCGGGCGCGCAGATCGTGCCGCCGGCCGATGCCGAGATCTCGGCGGCGATCGACGCCGCCGGGCCCGTCGACCGGCTGCCGCTTGGCGGCGGCGGAACCGTCCTCGGCCGGGAGGTGGTCGACCGCTACCTGGAGGCGGTGACCGCCCTGCCGATCGGCCCGGAGCGCGACATCACCGTCGCCTACACCCCGCTGCACGGCGTCGGCGGGGAGACCCTGCGGCGCGCCTTCGCCTGGGCCGGGTTCCCGCAGCCCGGCACGGTGATCGAGCAGGCCGAACCGGACCCCGACTTCCCCACGGTGGCGTTCCCGAACCCGGAGGAGCCGGGGGCGATGGACCTCGCCCTGGCGGCGGGCCGGGACCTCGGCACGGACCTCGTCATCGCCAACGACCCCGACGCCGACCGGCTGGCCGTCGCCGTCCCCGGGCACGGGCTGCTCACGGGAGACGAGGTGGGCGGGCTGCTCGCCGAGCACGTCCTGCGGTCCACGTCGGGGCCGGGGCGGGTGGTGGCCACGACCATCGTGTCGGCCGGGCTTCTGCCGAGGATCGCCGCCGCGTACGGGGTGCGGTGCGCCGAGACGCTGACCGGGTTCAAGTGGCTGGCGCGCGCGGCGGAGTCGGGGGAGCGGCCGGTGTTCGCCTACGAGGAGGCGCTGGGGTACTGCGTCGGCGGCGATGAGGGGCGGCCGGTCAACGACAAGGACGGGATCAGCGCGGCGCTGGCCATCGCGGCACTGGCGGCGGAGGCCAAACGGGACGGGCGCACGCTGCTCGACCTGCGCGACGACCAGGCGCGCCGATACGGGCTGCACCTCACCGGGCAGGTGGCGGTGCGGGTCTCCGCCCTGGACGCGATGACCGAGACGATGCGCCGGCTGCGCGCCGAACCGCCGAAGGCGTTCGGGCCCGCGCGGGTGGCGGAGGTGGTCGACTTCGCCCCGGGCGTGAAGGGGCTGCCGCCGACCGACGCGCTGCGCTACATCCTCGACGGTCCGGTGGAGGGGCGCGTGACCCTGCGCCCCTCGGGGACGGAGCCGAAACTGAAGGCGTACGTGGAGGTGGTCACCGACCCGGGCGACGACCTCGCCGCCGCCCGCACCCGCGCGACCGCCCACTTGGAAGGCCTGAAGGAGGCCGTGCGGGGGCTGTTCCCCTAGCCGGGTCGACGCTCTGACTGGTGGTTGGCCGAAGGACAACGGTGTCTGTCGGGTGCCTCGTCCGAGGTACCGTCCCGACATTGCCGCCCTATTTGTCCGAGTCGCCACTAGTTGCTAAAAACGGCGATGCCGTAGCCTGAACGCCCAGTTCAGCAAGGGTGCTCCCCGCGCACGCGGGGATGGTCCCCCGGAACCCGACCCGACCGCCGACCCGAACCCGTGCTCCCCGCGCACGCGGGGATGGTCCCGCCCCCGCGGTGGCCGCCGCTACGGCGATCCCGTGCTCCCCGCGCACGCGGGGATGGTCCCGAGCTGAGGGTGGCGACTCCGGCGCCGACCATGTGCTCCCCGCGCACGCGGGGATGGTCCCGGCGGGCGCACGGCCACCCCGACCGGCGGCGGGTGCTCCCCGCGCACGCGGGGATGGTCCCCCGGGTGCGCGCCCAGACGGAGAACCGCGTGGGTGCTCCCCGCGCACGCGGGGATGGTCCCAGCCCGGTCAACGCGGCGTTGTGGTTGTCGCGGTGCTCCCCGCGCACGCGGGGATGGTCCCTCAGGGCGATCGGCCCCGGCGGACTCTTCGCGGTGCTCCCCGCGCACGCGGGGATGGTCCCCCCCACGGCCGTGCGGGACCAGCGCCGGGTCGGTGCTCCCCGCGCACGCGGGGATGGTCCCGGTGGCTCACCGGTCGGGCTAGTCACTCTGCGGTGCTCCCCGCGCACGCGGGGATGGTCCTGACCGTCCCCAGCGACGACTTCACCGTGAGCGGTGCTCCCCGCGCACGCGGGGATGGTCCCGCCCTGACCAGGGCGTTCACTCACGTACAGGGGTGCTCCCCGCGCACGCGGGGATGGTCCCGCCGAGCGCGTCGCGTTCCGGCGCGGACGGGTGCTCCCGCGCACGCGGGGATGGTCCCCGGGGTGATCCGCCCCGCCGGGGCCGGTGGCGGTGCTCCCCGCGCACGCGGGGATGGTCCCACGGCAGGCCCAGGCCGCAGCCCCGCAGAGGGGTGCTCCCCGCGTCACGCGGCGGGGATGGTCCCCGGCTTGGCTTTCGCCGTTCCGCACGCGGTGCGTGCTCACCGCGCAGGCGGGGATAGGGGCGTGGGGCTGGGTGGGTGGCGTGGGTCAGGTGGGTGGGATAGGGGAGTTTTCGGTTGAGGGGATGTGGGCTTTCTCGGGGGGTGGGGGTGTGATGGGGAAGTGGATGGGGCTGATGAGGTACTGGGTGCGGTCGGGGGTCGGTTCGTTGGGGAGGTGCGGGGCGATCGCCATTCGCATGCCGTCGATCATCTGGTCCAGTTCCCCCGGGCTGAGCCAGACGGCGTGTTGGCGGTAGCCGACCTGGTCGGCCGCCGGGTCGGCCTCGTCGTTGCCCAGGTAGGTCTCGTACTCGGCCGCGAGGACGGCGAGGGCGGTGGTGAAGAGGCGCCGATGGTCGCCGCGCGATAGTGAGGCGGCGGTGTCGGCATCGATCGACGCGCGGTCGTTGCGGAGCCGGTAGCGCCGCTCGACCGCGCCGCGCACCCGCCGCTCCTCGGCCACCTCCAGGACGCCACCGGCCGCGAGCACGTCGACGTGCCGGTAGACCGTGGCCTTGGAGACGTCCGCGACGCGCTCACACAACTCGCCGGTCGTCAGCTCCCGCCCGCCGCGCAGCGCGTGGATCACCCGCAGCCGCACCGGGTGCGCCAGAAGTTCGAAGCCGTCCATCCCGTGATGATCTCATGGCGTGCTAACGTTCGCACATCTTGAGAAAGGTTGTGCCGATGCCCGACGCCGCCGCCCCCGAGGCCACGCCCGCCGCGTGGACTCCGCCGCCCTACACCGACCCGAGCCGCTTCACCGAGTACGACGTCACGGTCGGCACCGGCCCGTTCGCGGTCCCGGGCACCGTGAGCGTCCCGAAGGGCCGGGCGCCCGCCCCCGGTGTGGTGCTCCTCAGCGGCGGCGGACCCTTCGACCGCGATGCGACCATGGGGCCGAACAAGCCGCTGAAGGACCTCGCGTGGGGCCTCGCCGGGCGCGGGATCGCGGTGCTGCGCTTCGACAAGCCGACCCACGTCCACAGCGGGTTCGCGGCCGCCCCCGACCTGACCATGTCGCGGGAGTACGTCCCCTTTGCCGTCGACGCGGTCGCCCTGCTGGCGCGCCGCCCCGAGGTGGACGCCGAGCGGGTCTTCGTCGTGGGCCACAGCATGGGCGGCAAGGTCGCCCCGCTGGTCGCGGCCACTGACCCCGCCGTCGCCGGCCTGGTGGTCATGGCCGGCGACGCGCAGCCGATGCACCACGCCGCCGTCCGCGTCATCGGCTACCTCGCCTCGGTGGTCCCCGACCAGGTCCCGGACTCGCTCGTCGCGACCTTCACCCGGCAGGCCGCGCTCGTGGACGGCCCCGAGCTGACGCCCGCGACCCCGGCCTCGGACCTGCCGTTCGGCCTGCCCGCGTCGTACTGGCTCGAACTGCGCGACTACGACCCGGTGGCGACGGCCGCCGCGCTCGACAGGCCGATGCTGATCCTCCAGGGCGGACGCGACTACCAGGTCACGGTCGCCGACGACCTCGCCCGGTGGCGGGAGGGCCTGGCCGACCGCCCCGGCGTCGACTTCCGCGTCCATGACGCGGACGACCACCTGTTCTTCCCCGGCACCGGCCCGTCCACCCCGGCCGACTACGCGTCGCCGCAGCACGTCGGCCCGGCCGTGGTGACCGATATCGCCGACTGGCTGCTGCACCGCGCCCCGCTGCGATGATTCGGTGGGTGGTCGGGCGGTCCGCTGTCCGCCGGGATGAGGCGCGGATCGCCCTCGTCGCACGGGGAGCCGCCCCCGCGCTGGTAGGCCGCCCGCGGGTGGGAAGGGGAGACGCGGGTCACGTTCCGGCGTGTCACAGGGGATCGGGCCATCTCGTCTCAGGGGGTGAGTCACCGACGACCGCAAAGGAGCACATCATGACCGCGCGACTGGACTACTTCGCCAGCCCCTCCGCAGGCAAGGTCATCAAGTACCTCATGTCGGCGGGGCGGGCGCTCAAGGAGGGGCCGCTGCCGACCGCGACGCAGGAGCTGGTGTCGCTGCGCGTCAGCCAGATCAACGGCTGCGCCGTCTGCATCGACATGCACGCCAAGGAGGCGGTCGCCGCCGGCGAGACCCACGTCAGGCTGAACCTCGTCCCCGGGTGGCGGGAGGCCACGGTCTTCACCGAGGCCGAGCGCGCCGCGCTGTGGATCGCCGAGGAGGGCACCCGGGTCGCCGACGCCGGCGAGGGGATCAGCGACGAGGCGTGGGAGTACGCCCGCAAGCACTACGACGACGAGCAGCTCACCTTCCTGGTGGTCCTGGTCTCCATGATGAACGCCGTCAACCGGCTGAACATCCTCACCCGGCAGCCGGCCACCGGCGACTACCAGGCCGGACAGTTCCACTAGGGGGCGGCGGCCCTCCCGGTCCCCGGAGCCGGGAGGGCGGGCCCCCGCGCCCGGGCGCCGGGCCGGGCGGGCCCCCGGGCCGCCCGTGCCGATGAGGTGCGGGCGGCGGATCTCATGGAAGGGAAGTCGTGTGAGCAAGGCTGAGGAGTTCGAGGAGCTGCGCCCCCTGCTGTTCTCGATCGCCTACCGCATCCTGGGCAGCGTGAGCGAGGCCGAGGACGCGGTGCAGGAGACGTGGCTGCGTTTCGACGCCTCGACCACCCGCCCCGAGTCGACCAAGGCGTTCCTGTCGGCCGCGGTGACCCGCATCTCGATCGACGTCCTGCGGTCCGCCCGGGTGCGGCGCGAGGCGTACGTCGGCCCGTGGCTGCCCGAACCGCTGCTCAGCGACCCCTACCAGGACCCGGAGCGGTCGGCCGAGCTGGCCGACTCGGTCTCGATGGCGACCCTGCTGGTGCTGGAGCGCCTCAGCCCGCTGGAGCGGGCCGTCTTCCTGCTCCGCGAGGTGTTCGCCTTCGGGTTCGACGAGATCGCCGAGGCGGTGGACCGCTCGGAGGCGGCCTGCCGCCAACTCCTCGTTCGGGCGCGGCGGCACATGTCCGAGGGCCGACCGCGGTTCGCCGCCGACCGCCGCGAGCGGCGGGCGCTGGCGACGCGGTTCTTCGACGCGCTGAAGGACGGCGACGTGGACGCGCTGCGGGACCTGCTCGCCGCCGACGTGCACCTGGTCGGGGACGGCGGCGGCAAGACCCCGCAGCTCGCCAGGCCCGTCGCGGGTGCCGACAACGTGGCCCGGATGCTGAGCAAGGTCATCGCCCTGCTCACCCACGCCGACGTGGGCTTCGAACCGCGCGACGTCAACGGCCAGCCCGGTGCCATCTTCCGCGACCGCGACGGCAGGGTCCTGTACGCCTTGGCCCTCGACGTGCTCGACGGGCGCGTCCAGGCCGTCCACACGGTGGCCAACCCCGACAAGCTCGGCCACCTCGGCCCCGTCGCCGACGCCTGGGTGATCGACCGGGAGGTGAAGGCGGCCCGCCGGCGGACGCGTCGGCCGTAAGCCCGGATCCGGCACGGGCGCCCGGCGACAGCAGCGGGGCGCGGCCCCGGCCTGTGGGCGGGGACGGCTAGGGTGCGGCCATGGGCGACGGGACGTGGGCGGCACTCCAGGCGACGGACATCGCGGAGGTGCGCCGACGGGCGGCCGTCATCAGCGACTTCGTGGGCGTCGCCCCGCAGACCGTGCACGGGGCGGAGCGCCTGGCGTGGGTCGACTACGGCGGCCAGGCGGCCGTCTGGTTCTTCGCGCCCGAGGGCCTCGCCCTGCTGCTGACGTTCGACCACGAGTCGGACCTGAACCTGTGCGGCGACGCCGACTTCGCCGCGCAGCGGGCGCTCTACGACGGTGTTCCCGAGGATCTGCTGCGCTTCGTCCGCGACCCCGCCGACAACCACGAAACCCCCGTCGTCAAGGACCCGGAGACGGGCGGGCACCTGCAGTGCGCCGGCGGCGTGTTCTGGTTCGACGGCGAGCGGTGGGCGGTGGCCGACGGCATGTTGGACTACTGCGAGGCCGAGGACATCGACCTGGACGAGTCCGGTTTCGAACACGCCATGGGCGACTACCTGTTCGGGCGAGAGTTCACCCCGGAGGCGTTCGTCGCGCGCCGCGACGCGTTCGGCTACTACGCGAACGACGCGAACGGCGCGAGCCGCAGAGCCGCCGACCTCGCGGAACTCCGCGACCTCATCGCCCGCCACGCGTGACCGCCCCTGCGGCGCGGCCCACCGCCCGGCGCGGGCCGCTCGCTCCGATGCGGCCGCCGGCGCTATGGCCTTACGGGGGATCGCCCCGTAAGGCCACTGCTCCGGCGGAGGGGGACGCGGGCAGAGAGGTCGTCCCACCCTCACCCTCGCCGTGTGTGCACGAGCACGACGGCCCGCCTCCGCGCGCGGCACCGCCGACGCTCCTGCCCCTGCCGGGGCATCTCGAAGCTCGGGTGAGCCGTGGTGTGTCGCCTCACTCTTTCGGCTACGGACAGCGACGATGGGCTATGTTGAGGCCGGGGTCCCTCCCACGGGCCCGCGGACGAGGGAGCCGTACCCGCACCACGACAAGACGGCCTCGAAAGGGGTATCCGTCCATGGCGTGGTTCGTCCTCGTCGTCTCCGGCGTCCTTGAGGCCGTGTGGGCCACGGCGCTGTCCGAGTCCCGGGGGTTCACCCGGCTCCGCCCGACCGTGCTCTTCCTCGTCTCCCTGCTGTTGTCCATGGCCGGTCTGGCCTGGGCCATGACCTCGCTGCCCACGGGCACCGCTTACGCGATCTGGGTCGGCATCGGGGCCTCCCTCACCGTGCTGTGGGGGTTCTTCGCCGGCAAGGACCGGGCCACCTGGGGCAAGTGCCTGCTCCTGGTCCTGCTCGTCGGCTCCATCATCGGCCTCAAGGCGGTGAGCTGAGATGCCGTGGATCGTCCTGCTCATCAGTGCGGTGTTCGAAGCGGTGTGGGCCACCGCCATGGGGAAGTCGGAGGGGTTCACCCGGCTGGAGCCCAGCGCCGTCTTCCTCGTGGCCCTGATCATCAGCATGGTGGGCCTGGGCTGGGCCGCCAAGCACATCCCCATCGGCACCGCCTACGCCGTGTGGGTCGGCCTGGGTGCCGCGCTGACGGTCGTGTACGCCATGGCCACCGGCGACGAGAGCGCGTCCGCGTGGAAGGTCGTGTTCCTGGCGGGCATCATCGCCGCGGTCGTGGGGCTGAAACTCGTCCCCGGCGGGAAGCCCGCCGATACCGCCACTGAGCCCGCCGCCGACTGACGCCCGGGGTGGGGCGGGCGAGGCGCCCGGGGGCGCCTGCCCGGCCGTTCCGCCCGTACCCGGCCCGGGAGCGGGGCCCGCCGGGCGCGTCCGGCGGCCCGTCCCGCCGGCGCGACCGGCACCCGCCGGGGCCGGGCGCCCGTCCTCGCCCGGCCCCGGCGGACCCCCCGAACGGGCCCTCACGGACCCGCCGTCAGCCCGCCCCGCGCAGGTCGGCGGTGAACGCGCGGATGTCGTCCACCAGCAGGTCCGGGGCCTGAAGCGAGGCGAAGTGCCCGCCCCGGTCGTACTCCGTCCACCGGACGACGTTGTTCGAGCGCTCCGCCACCGCGCGCAGGGTGATGTCACCCGGGAACACCGCGACCGCCGTCGGCACGTCCGTCCGCTCCCCGCCGTAGAACCCGTCGCCCGCCTCCTTGTACAGCCGGGCCGCCGACGCCGACGTGCGCGTCAGCCAGAAGATCGTCGCGTCCGTCAGGATCGCGTCGCGGTCGACCGGCACAAGGGCGCTCTTGGTGGGGTCGTAGTCGACGAACCACTCCAGGTTCCACGCCAGCATCCCCACCGGCGAGTCGGTGAGCGCGTACCCGATGGTGTGCGGCCGGGTGGAGTGCACCGTGGCGTAGCCCGACCGCTCCGCCCACTCCGCGTCCCACGCGGACATCCGTGCGATCTCCTCCTCGGTCAGCCCGGCGGTGGGGTCCTCGCTCTGCCAGTCGACCGCCATCACCAGCGCGTTCACGTGCACGCCCATGACGTGCTCGCGGTCGACCCGCCCCAGCTCCGGCGACAGCATCGACCCGAAGTCGCCGCCCTGCGCCACGTAGCGGTCGTAGCCGAGCCGGCGCATCAGCTCCGCCCACGCGCGGGCGATGCGCGACAGGTTCCACCCGCGCTCCCGGGTGGGGCCGGTGAACGCGAACCCGGGCACCGACGGCGCCACGACGTGGAATGCGGGCGCGCCCTCGGCGCCGTGCGCGCGCGGGTCGGTCAGCGGGCCGATGACGTCGAGGAAGTCGGCGACCGTGCTCGGCCAGCCGTGCGTCATGACCAGCGGGATCGCGTCGGGCTCGGGCGACCGGACGTGGAGGAAGTGGATGTCCTGCCCGTCGATCCCGGTGGTGAACTGCGGCAGCGCGTTCAGCCGCCGCTCCTGGGCGCGCCAGTCGAAATCGTGGCGCCAGTAGCGGACCAGGTCGCGCAGGTGGTCGGCGTCGACGCCGTAGTCCCACCCGGCCCCGGGCAGGTCGTCGGGCCACCAGGTGGCGTCCAGCCGCCGGTGCAGTTCATCGAGGTCGGCCTGCGGGATGTCGATACGGAAGGGATGGATGTCCTCGCTGTCGCTCATGTCCGGAACGGTAGGAGCCGTTGCGGCCACAGGGTGGCCGCAAGGGTCGCGGCCGGATGCCGTATCGGTGCGGGTGCGGGTGCGGGTGCGGGGGACGTGTGGACGGACATCCGTCGCCGCCCCTTCGGAGAGGGGTGGGGCGGTCCGACCTCACTCGTGCCGCTCGTCCCGCGCTCGCAGCAGGATGCGGTGCACCGCGTGCTACTGCGCTTCACGCGTGATGCCGCGGCCCGCGGGGCCCGGAAGAACGCCCGCGGGCCATTGAACGAGAGTCACGTCCACCTGTTGAGTCGGTAGGTCTCGCGCTTCCAGGTGAACGTTCCCCCGTCGCGCGGCCATCCTGAATCCGGGTCGTAGTGGTCGGCCGCGCACTGGGCCGCATCCTCGTAGAACGCGGCCGCCCCTCCCGGCTTGTTGTACGGCGGATTGTTGTGCGGCTCGGGGCGGGGCTGGTACTCGGTGGCCGAGTCGGCCACCCCTTGGACACTGATGCCGAGACGCCGCGCCCCCTTCCTGATCTCCCAGTAGTCGAACGTGCGGCCGCCGGACTCGACTTGCCCGCGGATGTTGACGGGCCCCACGACCGCCCACTCAGTCGGGTCGATCGGATCGGGGGCCTGGAAGGAGCGGGCGATGTGGACGCCGGGCACGGTGACCTCCCAGCGCAGCACCTCGTCGTCGGGGACGGGCTTGCCGTTCTCCGCGCGCACCAGCGAGTACACGTCGCGGCGCTCCCAGTCCGCGATCGCATACGCCTTCCCGTCGTTGGACGGATACGTGGTCTCATACGTCTCGGATTTGCTGTAGGACTCCTCCCACTGCGTGGTCGTGGACACCGAAAGGCCGTAAGCCACGGTGCCACTGACGTTCACCCCGATGCCCTTGAAGGAGAACCCCGCCTCGGCCGTGACGGAGATGTTGAGATTATTTTCGATGGTCTGCGACGTCGACTTGGTGACCCCGTAGTCGTAGGTGACCGAATGCAACTGCTGGGAGAACCCGTCGTAGGTCGCGAATTTGGTGCGCTTCCACTGGGAATAGCGGCGCAGCATGTAGTACGGGCTGTTGCGCATCTTCCACGCCAGGTCGCGGTCGCCGTCCTTGACCACGGCCGCCGGCAGCGGCGTCTCACCGATGAACTTCAGGTCGGTCCGCTCCCACGGCTCGTCCAGCGAGGTCTGCTCCGGCGGCGCACCGTAGTCGGGGTGCTTGGGCGCTGTGCGCGGGCGCCGCACCGCGGGGGACGTGTACTTCTCCGGCTTGGGCCACAGATCCCACAGGAAAGGATTGTTCTCCTGCTTTGTCGAAAGCAATTCGAGTGTAGACGGGAAGGTGTCGTCCAGTCGGCCGGTCCAGTGAAGGTATTCGTAGGTGTCCCGGTGCTTGATGTAGAACGTCCCGACAGGCCCTTCCTCGAACTTCCACTTGGGGAGTTCGGCGCCTTGCGTGTATGTCCTCATGACGGCGAGGGTGTTATCGCCGAACTTCATTCGGTCCAGGAAGGTCCCCTTGTCGGCGTCCCCGATCCACCACAGCGTCTTTTCGGGGTTGAGCGGGCTGATGTGAAAGAACCCGCCGCCTTTCTCCTTCTCCTGGAGTTCCATGGCGAAGGAGTTGAGCTGCGAGCGCCACCGGCCGGTGAAGATGTAGCCGGCGCCGTGACTTTCGATCCACAGGGCCGTGCCGAGGTACTGCTCGGAGTCGCCGGGTGTGCCGTACAGAGCCAGTTGGGCTTGGAGGGCCCGTGCGGCCTCGGCGTTGTGGCCGTCGGAGCTGTCGGTGGACTGGGCGGGGACCGGCGTGGTCGTGTCCATGGCGTCCTCCAGGGTCTGGTCGTCGGGTGCCGAGGGCAGCGCCTGACCGGGCGAGAGGGCGGGCATGCGCGGTTGGCCCAGACCTGGACCGTTGTTGGAGTTGCGCAGGCGCGGACGCCTTTCGCGGCTCGTGAACCGGGTGGCCGTACCTGGTGCAGACGTACTGCGTGGACGCCAGGTGGTCGGCCCAGTTGTGGCCGAACGACTTGGCCCACCGGGCGGAAGTGCCGCCGTAAGTCGTGCTTCACGCGTCGTCGGCAGACTGGTCCTCGATGAGGGCACCCGGCATCGGGGGAAGCGTGAGGTAGGTGCCGTGGCTGTTGCGGCGGAACTGGTCGGTGGTCGGCTCCACGATACGGGTCAATGGGTGAGCGCAAAGGCGGACCAGGGCCAACCCCGTGATGCGCACGCCGCGCGGCAGGGCCGGGGTCGTTGAGGCGGTGCCGCAATTGCCGGTGGTGCCGGCCCTCCGGCGGGACGGCCGCCGGGGGGGGGACCGGGGCGTGGGGCACGGGCCCGGGGCGGTGCGGGTCAGGCGATGCGGTCGATGATCAGGGGGAGGCGGTCGACCGGGGTGTCGATGGTGTAGCAGGTCGACAGCCCTTCGGCCGCGCGCGGGATGCGGTCGGGGTCGTCGGTGTGCAGGGTGAACAGCGGCTCGCCCTCGCGCACCTCCTCACCCGGCTTGGCGTGCAGGGTGACGCCCGCCCCCGGCGAGACCGGGTCCTCCTTGCGGGCGCGCCCCGCGCCGAGGCGCCACGCCGCGACCCCCACCGCGTGGGCGTCCAGGGTGGTCAGCGTGCCCGACGCCGGGGACGCGATCACGTGGCTTTCGGCGGCCTCGGGCAGCGGGGCGTCCGGGTCGCCCCCCTGGGCGTGGATCATCCGCCGCCAGGCGTCCATCGCCGTGCCGTCGCGCAGCGCGTCGGCCGGGTCCTTGGCGCCCTCCAGCCCCGCCGCCGCCAGCATCTCCCGGCCGAGGGTGACGGTCAGCTCCACGACGTCGTCCGGCCCGCCGCCCGCCAGCACCTCCAGCGCCTCCGCCACCTCCAGGGCGTTGCCCACCCGGTTGCCCAGCGGGGCGTCCATCGCGGTCAGCAGGGCGACCGTGCGCACCCCGTTGTCGTTGCCGATGCCGACCATGGTGCGCGCCAGCTCGCGGGCGGAGCCGGCGTCCTTCATGAACGCCCCCGACCCCACCTTCACGTCGAGGACGAGCGCGCCCGTCCCCTCGGCGAGCTTCTTGGACATGATGGAGCTGGCGATGAGCGGGATCGACTCGACCGTCCCGGTGACGTCGCGCAGCGCGTACAGCTTCCGGTCGGCCGGGGCGAGGCCGCTGCCCGCCGCGCACACCACCCCGCCCACGTCGGCGAGGATCTTGCGCATCTCGGCCGGGGAGAGTTCGGCCCGCCACCCCGGCACCGACTCCAGCTTGTCCAGGGTGCCGCCGGTGTGGCCGAGGCCGCGCCCGGAGAGCTGCGGCACGGCCGCCCCGCACGCGGCGACGGCCGGGGTGAGGGGGAGGGTGATCTTGTCGCCGACGCCGCCGGTGGAGTGTTTGTCGGTCGTGGGCCGGGGGAGGTCGGTGAAGTCGAGCCGGTCGCCCGAGCGCAGCATCGCGTCGGTCCAGCGGGCCACCTCGGCGCGGGTCATGCCGCGCCACAGGATCGCCATGTTGAGCGCCGCCATCTGCTCGTCGGCCACCTCGCCACGGGTGTAGGCGTCGATGACCCAGTCGATCTGATCGGGGGTCAGCTCGCCGCCGTCGCGCTTGGTGACGATGATGTCGATGGCGTCCATCCGGCTCCTTCGGCTCTCCCGGGCCACGGCGCGCGGATGCCACGGCGGCGGCGGGGTGCGGTGGGCGGTCTGCCCGGAAGGCCACCGTATGACATGAGAGGTCGCTTTTCACGGACCGTGCCCGCGGCCGGGGCGCCGCGGACGGGAGACCGCAGGCGGCGGGGCGGACGTGGCATTGCGGCGCGGGGGCGCCCCGGCGATCCTGGTGCCCCGGTGGACTGACGGCCCGGTGCCCTGGTGCCTCGATGGCCTCCGGCGCCGGACGAGCCGGCCCTCGGGGCGGGGGTGCGAGGGCGGTCAGGGCCCCGTCGTCCCGCGTGTTGAGCGAACGCTAGATGTCAGTGGAAACGAACGTTGGCGTCAGTGGCGGCGAACGGAAGATGTCAGCGGTCTGCGGGATCGAGGGCGGGCGCGAGGCTGAACGCGACGTCGGGGTGCAGCTCCAGGGCCGCGCCGTCGCGGCTGCACACCGCGTAGCCCCGCTCGACCAGGCGCCGCGCGGGCTCGGCGGCGGCCGCGACCCGGCGCCCCTCCGCCTCCCGCCGGAGTCCTCGGTCCCTTCGAGGATGAGACGGCGAAGCGGCGCTTGTCCGGCGAACGCCGACATCGGCCCCTGCGGCCGACACCTGGTGCAGAGCGGGGCCGCTGACATCCGGCCGCAGACGCTCACCGTGGGAGTCGTCGGTCGGAGGCCAGCGGCGGATCTGCGCCAGATGTCAGTGGGCCGGCGCCCGGCCAGCCCGGGTCACTGGTCCGGTGCCTCTTCCTCCTCGCGGTTCTGCTCCGAACCGGGGCCGGACCCGGGGCCTGGCCTTGGGTCCGACGAACGACAGCACCAGGAGGACCAGGGCGACCGGCGGCCCGAGATAGAGCAGGACGAAATGGATGGGCTGTTCGAAGAAGACCAATGGCCCCGGTCCCACCGTCTGACTGGCGACGAGCCAGATCGGGACCCAGTACAGGAGCGCGAAGCGTGCGTGTCTGCGCGTCATGGCCGTCACCGTAGAGCCTCCGGCCCCGCCGCGCGCGATGATTGGCCGTACACGACCGCCCGCGCCCCAGCTCGCGGCCTCGGCCACCCCGCCGCCAACCGGACGTGCGGCTGGGTCGAATTCGAGGCACTCGCGCCGATTTCAATGACATCTGGCGCAGATCCGCCGCTGACGTTCGACCGACGACTCTCAGGGTGCGAAGGGGCGCCGCAGGGCGGGCGCCGGGCTGACCCCGCTGATAAGCGCGTTCACCGGAAGCCAGGACCAGGGCCAGCGGGGCGTTCCGGGCCGAGCGGCTAGACCACTCCGCGCGGTCGGATTGGCCTACCTCCTGACCTGCGGAAACTTCACGGCAGGCGCCGACCGGGACGGCGGGCGTGAGCGCACACCCCGGTCACGGACGGTTGCTGACATCTCGTGACCGATTCACTGACATTCCCGTGACCGTCAACACGTTGCCTGTCGGTGGCGGCGAACGGAAGATGTCAGCCTTCACCGCTACCTCGCGGAGGTAGGCTCCGCAGTCATGCCAACAGGGGAGGCGTAGCAGTGAGAGACCAACTTCTCGGGGGCCGCTACCGGTTGGTGCGAGAGCTCGGCGAGGGTGGCATGGGGCAGGTATGGGAGGCGCAGGACGAGACGCTGGAGCGTCCCGTCGCCGTCAAGCTGATCTCCCAGCTCGCCGGTGGCGGAAGCCACGGCGACGAGGCGCGCGCCAGGTTCCTGCGCGAGGCACGGATCACCGCTCGACTACAGCACCCCAACAACGTGACCATCCACGACCTCGGTGAGACCGGCACGGGGAATGACCGTGTCCCCTTCCTGGTGATGGAGATGGTCCGCGGCGAGGGCCTGGACGTGGTGTTGAGCCGCGGTGCCGTCGCTCTGCGGGACGTGGCCCGGTGGGGCATACAGATTTGTGAGGCGCTCGCCGACGCGCACAAAGCCGGGGTCATGCACCGGGACATCAAGCCGTCCAACGTCTTCGTCACCCCCTCCGGCGTCGTAAAGGTCCTCGATTTCGGCATTGCGAAGGCAGCCGATTCCATCGCGACCCGGGTCACCAGGACGGGCTTCATCGTGGGCACACCCGCGTACATGGCCCCTGAACAGGCACGCGGCTACCCAGAACCCAACAGCGACTTGTACGCCCTGGGCTGCCTTCTCTTCGAGCTGATCACAGGCCGACTGCCGTTCCAGGCCCCCGATACCATGGGCTACCTCACCGCGCACTCCACCCAGCAGCCGCCCGCGCCCAGCTCGGTGGCCGAGGGTGTCCCGCCCGACTGGGACGATCTCGTGCTGACCCTGCTCGACAAGGACCCCGCCCGGCGGTACCCGGATGCCGCCGCCCTTGCGCAGGCGCTGCGGCAACTCGACAGTGGTCCGCTGGGCCCGTTCCACATCTGGACGTTCGCCAACAGGAGCCTGGACGTCTGGGGCGTCAGCACCGCGGACCATACGCGGATCGTCCAGCACAGTTGCCACGGCGGGCCCAACCAGCAGTTCACCTTTCACCCAACAGGTGACGGGTTGTACGAGATCAGGACGTTCGCCGGCAAGTGCCTGGACGTCCAGGGTGTCAGAACCGATGACTTCGCGCCGATCGTTCAGTACAGCCGCCACGGTGGTCCGAACCAGCGGTTCTCCCTTCACCCGGTCGGCCAGGGCCTGTTCGAGATCGGGACGTTCGCCGGCAAGCGGCTGGACGTCCATGAGATCCGCACCGACGACCATGCGCCGATCGTTCAATACACCCGTCACGGCGGCCCGAACCAGCTTTTCCGCCTTGTGCTGGTTGGCTCGGAGAACCTGCCTGAGTAGCAGTGTTGGGGCGGGGCATGGAGAACGCGGCCTGCCCACGCTGCTACACCCCGTCTTCGGTGAGGTGTGAGGGGCCTGGTGTAGCTACTCACCGGCCACGTGTGCAGCGGACTCCAGTCATCCGTGCAGACGACTTCGGAAACTGACAACTAGCCTCGGCCCATGGCGATGACGAAGGAAGGACGTTCCGCGCTGGCCCGCGTCCGGGGCGTCGTGCGGGCCGGCGGCGCGGTCCTGGGTCCCGAGGGGCTCGACATGTGGCGGCCCAAGGGGTGCGAGGAGTACATGGCCGGGGCCGAGGAGATCAGCGCGGCCCTGGCGTGCTCGGCGTCGCCCACAGCGTCGTCATCGCGCGGCGCCCCTCCCACCGCTCCTCCCGGACCCCCGGCGGTGGGGTGGCTGGTCCGGGTGGAGTGGGCGCACCTGCCCGTTCTGCGCGAGCGGATGCCGACCGCGCTCGATCCCCTCATCGAGGCCGTGGGCGGCAGCGGCGCTCCGGCGACGAGCGGATCGCCCCACTGACATTTTTCGTTCGCTCAACACCGCGCTCTCCTCCTGGCGCCCGGTGGGGCGTCGATGGCAGGATGGCGGCATGAATCAGCGACGAAAGGCCCATGCCGCGTAGGCGATCCCGCGCGCTGCGCGCCGCACAGGAACCGCTCCCCGTCTGGACGCCCCGGCCGCCCGACCGCATCCCCGGCCTGCCCGCCGACGTCCGTCGGCTCCTCCACCGCATCGAGGCCCGGAGCCCCGACCCCGGCGTCTTCCCCGGCGCCACCGCGCTGGCCCTGCGCCGGTACCGGGAATTCCTCGGCCCGGCCGGACCGCACCACCGGTTCCGGTACCCGGCGACGGCGGGCTGCCCGGCTCCGGCGTGCGCGCTGGACGACGTCACCCACGCCCGCGACGTGCTGGAGGACATGCTCCTCGCCCTGCCGCCGGGCCGCCCGCGCGCGGAGCTGCGCCGGCTGATCCGCCCCCTGGACGCCGACTTCACCCGCCGCACCCTGCCCAACCCGCTCCATGTCCCCGACCGCCGCCCCCGGCGCCCGGACCAGTGGTGGCACGGCCGGATCTACCAGAGCTTTTGAGGGGCCCGTTCTCCCGACGACCTCGGCGTTGCAGGGCTATCAAGCGGCACCGATAGCGGGCACCCGGGGCGAACGTGCCGCTGCCGCCCGCTCCGTGCGGGCGGCAGCGATCTGGAGCAGCGGGGAAGCCGTACCGCCTTGCGTGGCCAGTAGGCTGCCGTGGCAGCCGCTAGACCGAACCGTCGCACCAGCCGGCACTGTTGCCGCAGCCGCATGAGCACTGCAGGGCGGCCTTGGTGTTGTCGTCGTCGGCCTCGTGAGCCCCCGTGTACTCGGTGATCGAATGCTCCATCACTCTTTTCCGCCTTTCGATCGATTTGGCCATCACACGGGCTGCTAGCATCTCCCGGAAACCCGATATCGGCAATGGTGGTACCCGTTGATTCGCATGACGGAACAGCATTTCGAGAACGCCCTTGGCCGACTCTCCCTGAAAACCGCGGGGCCCGTCCGAATTGGGCTACTCAGTGCCACCGTTTCCGGTCGCGCGGAAACCGTGGAGCAGGACGTGCGGTGGGTGCGGGTCGCCCCCGTACCCGACTCCAGTGTGTGGCTGCGCCCCGACGCCATCGGTGAGGCCCAAGTGCTGCGGGACCGGGTGCCCATGCCCCGGCTTCTCGACCGTGCCGCGTGGGAGGAGCCCGACACCGAGACCGGGACGATGCGGACGGTGCGGGCCGACGTGTTCGAGTACGTCGATGCCGCTCCGGTATCCGCTGACCCGGTGATCAAGGCGGCCCCGCAGGTGCCCGACCGGTGGTGGGATCAGCTCCGCGGCGCCCACGACTCCATTCGGGCGTTCCCCGGGGCCGGCCCGGGGCGGGCCAAGCGCGGGGTGCTGGCGCGGGTGCGCCGGTTGGCGGGGGACCGCATCGACACGGCCGGGATGCGGTGGGAGCCGGCTCACGGCGACCTGCACTGGGCCAACCTCCTCTCTTCACCGGAACTGGTAGTCACGGATTGGGAGGGGTATTCGTGGGCGCCCGCCGGGCTCGATGCCGCCACTCTCCTCGCTTTCAGCCTGGCCCACCCGCCGACCGCCGAACGCGTCCGCGAGATGTTCGACCGGGAATTGTCCGGTGAGCCGGGTCGAATGGCGCAGGTGTATGTAGCGGCATTCTTGGAGAGCGCCATCCGCCGAGGTTTCCACGCCGATCTGGCCGGGCCGCTACGCGAGCACGTGCGCGGCCTGCTCCGGTAGACGGAGGGCGAAGACGGTCGGCCCCCGCTGCGGGGCAGCGGGGGCCGGCGGGCTACCGCTCCGTGGGGGAGGGGAGGGGGAGGACCCGGGCCAGGGGTGGGGCCTTCCAGGTGAGGGTGTAGAACACCCCGTTGCGTTCGGCCACGAGGAGGCCCCAGGTCTCCGCGAAGGCGTCGATGAGGGCGAGCCCCCGGCCGCGCACCTCGTCCGGGGTGAGCGGGCGGACGATCGGGACGGTGGCGGCGCCGCCGTCGTCCTCGCAGGCGACCGTGAGAGCGCCGTGGCGGAGCCGCGCCCGGACGGTGAACTTCCCGCCGCGCCCGCTGTCGGTGTAGCGGAGTGCGTTGGTGGCGGCCTCGGAGAGCAGGAGGACCGCCGTCGCGGCGAGGTCGTCCGGCATCCCGGCTTCCGGGTGGGCGGACACGATGCCGTCCAGCCACCGCCGCGCCTCCCGCACCTGGTCGGCCCGACCGGGGAACGTCTGTGAATAGCGCACCGGTTCACCCCTTTCCGGTGGTGTGTGCCGCCCGGGAGCAGGAGCATTTCGGGCGAATGCGATGGAATATGTAGGGCCGGACCATTGATGCCGTGCGAAGGCGGCGAAGGGTGTGCCGGTTTCCGGTATTCTGCACAGGTCCTCCCTGCTGCTTCAGGTTGAGGGCGAAGGCCCTGCGCTGGTGCCCATCACCGCGCAGGGCCGCTTGCGTAGCGGTATGAGTGAGGCTCCCTGAGTCCCTGACCAGGCTCGCAGCTTCCGCCCCGGGAATGAACGGCAATCACCATTGAGGGAAAACGGTCACTGAAAAAGATATGCGAAGTGATCTTCCGGCGCTATACAGTGATCGCATGGAGAAAGCGCCCCCCTCGGTCCAGGCGAGGTTCGGCAGGGAGGTCCGTCGATGGCGCACGCAGCGGGGTATGTCGCAAGGGGATCTGGCCAGCGCGGTTCATCTGGCCCAGTCGATGGTCAGTGCTATCGAGTGCGGTAGGAAGCAGACGAATCAACTGCATATCGAGCGGATCGACACAGCCCTTAACACCGGCGGCGCCTTGAAGGAGTACTGGGCCGCGCTGCGGCAGTCGACGGGTGTGGCCGACTACTTCCGCGACGTCGTTCCGCTGCACGAGCGGGCCGAGCAGATTCGCGGCCACAACCTTCTGCTCGTTCCGGGGCTACTGCAGACGGAGCAGTATGCCCGGACGATCTTGAGAGCGGGTGACGCCGTGCCCTCGGATGAGCACGTCGACGCCCTGGTCCAGGCGAGGATAGAGCGCCAGACCCTTCTAGATAGCGTGCGGGCACCCCTGTTCATATCCGTGATCGATGAGGCGGCCCTGTGCCGTCCGATCGGCGGAAAGCAGGTCATGCGGGAACAGTTGGACCGGCTCCTGGCGATGTCGCAGCGTAGCCGGGTGATCATCCAGGTCGTCCCGCTGGCGACCGAGCACCCCCCGGCCCTCGACGGCGGCTTCCAGCTCATCAAGGTCCCGGACGAAGGAGAGATCCTCTACCTGGAGACCCGGCTGACGGGAAGCCACATCCACGCGCCGGATGCTGTGGAGACGTACGCCAGACTGTTCGAAAGCCTGCGTGGTGTGGCTCTGCCGGAGGGCGCATCGCGAGACGTTATCGCGCGTTACATACGGGAGTTCGATTGAATACGTCGTGGCAGACGAGCACGTACAGCAACCAAGGGGGAGGGGAGTGCGTCGAGACGCGGCTCTCCGTGGTGCGCTGGAGCAAGAGCAGCCGTAGCTCCGCGCAGAGCCCCAACTGCGTGGAGGTGGGCGAGACGTGGCACAAGAGCAGCTACAGCGCTCCACAGAACGCCAACTGCGTCGAGGTGACCGAGTCGCCGCGTGAGGTGTTGGTGCGGGATACGCAGAACCGGGGCGACGGGCATCTCGCGTTCTCGGCCGTCGAGTGGGCCGCGTTCGTGCGGTCGGCGAAGGCCCGAGGGCTTTAGCGACGACGCGCTCTCCCGTGACGTGCGAAGGCGCATCCCGTGATCGGAACCGCCGGATGAGAGGCGATCTCATATGAGCGACGACGGCTGGCGAAAGAGTAGTTTCAGTGCGCCTCGGAACTCCAACTGTGTGGAGGTCTGGGAGTCATGGCGGACTAGCAGTTACACCAACCATGGTGGAGGCAACTGCGTCGAGACGCGGCTCTCCGTGGTGCGCTGGAGCAAGAGCAGCCATAGTGCCGCGCAGAACGCCAACTGCGTGGAAGTGGGCGAGGCGTGGCGCAAGAGCAGTTACAGCAATGACACAGGTGGCGAGTGCGTCGAGGTGGCCGAGACGCCGCGTGAGGTGTTGGTGCGGGATACGCAGAACCGGGGCGACGGGCATCTCGCGTTCTCGGCCGTCGAGTGGGTCGCGTTCGTCAAGGGAACCAGGGAGGGCGCGCTGTAGCGACGGTGAAGGGCTCCCCCGCTTGTGCGGGGGAGCCCTTCGTGTGTCCTACGGGCCTCAGCGGGTGAGGTCGGTCGGGCCGAAGGCCTGGGGGAGCACCCGGGAGAGCGGCATGACGCCCTCCGGGGTGTCCATCAGCAGGTCCGGGCCGCCGAACTCGTAGAGGAGTTGGCGGCAGCGCCCGCACGGCATCAGTGGGCGCTCCTGGCCGTCCACGCAGGCGAACGCCGTCAGCCGGCCGCCGCCCGTCGCGTGGAGCGCCGACACCAGTCCGCACTCCGCGCAGAGCGACAGACCGTACGACGCGTTCTCGACGTTGCACCCCGACACGGTGCGCCCGTCGTCGACGAGCGCGGCCGCGCCCACCGGGTAGCGCGAGTACGGCGCGTACGCCCGGCGCATGGCCTCGGCCGCAGCCGCGCGCAGCGCCGGCCAGTCGACCGCCGACCCGGCCATACCAGCGGCACCCTCCGGCGCGGCCAGGCCGGCCGCGCTCTCCGCCGCCGTCGCGCCGAACGCTACCGCCGCTGCCGCCGCCGCGTCGCCCTCTCGGGCGGGCTCCGGCGGCCCGTCCGAGGGGTCCGCCTGCGGGACCGCCGTCATGACGACCGCTTCCGCCACTGCAACCCCACCCCGGCCGGGGCGCGCAACCGCTGCGACGCCAGTGCCAGCACCAGCAGCGTCGCGATGTGCGGGCTGTAGGTGACGAGCTGCCCCGGCAGGGTGTCGGTGAGCAGGTACCAGGCCAGCAGCACCACGGCCACCACGGCCGCGATGACCGCCGTCCGCCGCTGCCCGCGCACCCACTGCCAGACCGCCGTCGCCACCAGCGCCACCGCGATGAGCAGCAGCAGCGCGTGCACCGCGCCGCCCCCGCCGCGCACCTGGAGGGCGTCGGTGTAGCCGAACAGTCCGGCGCCCATGGCGAGCCCGCCGGGCCGCCAGTTGCCGAAGATCATCGCCGCGAGCCCGATGTAGCCGCGCCCGCCGGTCTGCCCCTCCTGGTAGATGGACGACGCGACCATGGCGAGGAACACCCCGCCCAGCCCGGCGAACCCGCCGGACGCCAGCACCGCCACGTACTTGTAGGTGTAGACCGGCACGCCCAGCGACTCCGCCGCGTCCGGGTTCTCCCCGCACGAGCGCAGCCGGAGCCCGAACGGGGTCCGCCACAGCACGTAGAAGGTCGCCGGGACCAGCAGGATCGCCAGCAGGGTGATGACCGACATCCCGGTGGTGGCGCCGATGATGAGCGACGCGACGTCGGCCACCAGGAACCACCCCGAGTCGGCCACCCCGCCGAGCGCGGAGTCCACGAACGGCAGCCCCACCCGGGGGAACTCCGGCAGCGGGGGCGACTGGGAGGCGCCCGCCCCGGGGATGCCGTCGAAGAACAGCAGCGACAGGTACCGCATCGCCCCCACGGCGAGGATGTTGATGGCCACGCCCGACACGATGTGGTCGACGCCGAACGTGATCGTCGCGACGGCGTGCACGAGCCCGCCCAGCACCCCGCCGAGGACGCCCGCCACCAGGCCCGCCCACGGGGAGCCCGTGGAGTAGGCGAAGTAGGCCGCGAACCAGGTGCCGAGCACCATCATGCCCTCGAGGCCGATGTTGATGATGCCCGCGCGCTCGGCCCACAGGCCGCCCAGCCCCGCCAGCCCGATGGGCACGGCGAACGCCAGCGTGGCCTGGATGGTCCCGGCGCTGGTGAGCATCGGCTGCCCGGTGAGGAACCGCACCCCGGCCAGCGCCACGAACGCGGCCGCCGCGATGCTGGCGAACCGCCACCAGGTGCGCGCCCCGCCCTTGCGCGGCGGCGCCGCGTCGGGGGTCGCCACCGTCATCTCCTGGCTCATGACGACGCCACCTCCACCCGGCCCAGGTCCTTGCCGACTTGCTGCTGCTGGTAGCGCAGGCCCCAGCGGTGCACGACCTCGTACACCACGACCACGGTCAGCACGATCGTCGCCTGCGTGACCACCGCGATCTCCTTCGGAATGCCGTCGATGTCGAGGATCTGCGACGCCTGGTCGAGGAACGCCCAGAACAGCGCGGCGAACGCCACCCCGACGGGGTGGTTGCGGCCGAGCAGGGCGATCGCGATGCCGGTGAAGCCGAGCCCGACGGGGAAGTCCAGCGCGTAGTAGTGCGACTGGCCGAGCAGCTGCGGGATGCCGACCAGGCCGGCGATCATCCCGGAGATGACCATGGACAGCAGCACCATGCGCTTGACGTTGACGCCGCTGGCCCGCGCCGCCGTGGGCGATTGGCCGGTGGCGCGCAGGTCGAACCCGAACCGGGTCCGGTTGAGCATCAGCCAGTAGCCGACGCCCACCGCGACGGCGAGCACGACCAGGCCGTAGATCTCCCGGTCCGCGCCCATGAACCCGGCCGGGATGCCGGGCACCCACCCGGATTCGGCGATGGGGGTGGTGCCGATGTTGTTGGTGCTGATCTCGACCGCGAGCCGGTCGGTGTTGAGCAGGTAGGCGGTGATGCCGGTGGCGATCGAGTTGAGCATGATTGTGGAGATCACCTCGGACACCCCGCGGGTCACCTTGAGGTAGCCCGCGATGCCCGCCCAGAACCCGCCGACCGCGACCGCCACCAGGACGATGACGATCTGGTGGATCACCGGCGGCAGCACCCACGCGCCGCCTACGGCGGCGGCCAGCAGCGCCGCCAGCCGGTACTGGCCGTCGACGCCGATGTTGAACAGCTTCATCTTGAAGCCGATCGCCACCGCGACCGCCGACAGGTAGAACGTGGTGGCCGCGTTGACGATGCGGACCAGGTTGTCGGGGCGGGTGCCGAACTCGATCATCCGGCCGAACGCGCGGAACGGGTCGGTGCCGCTGACCCAGAGCACGACGGCGGTGACCGACAGGGCGAGCACGCCCGCGACCGCGACGGCGGCGAACGCCAGCGCGAGCTGCGTGGGCAGCCGCCGGTAGACCAGGAACGCGCCCGCCGACCCGATGAGGGCGCCCAGCGCGTAGGCGACGGGTTCGATCAGCCACCAGTCGAGCACGGCCGCGGCGAGCAGGCCGAGCACCACCGACAGCACGAGCGCGATCGGGGTGACCAGGGCCCGGTGGATGCGGGACCCGGCGTCGGCCGTGGTGGGCGCCGACAGCAGGACGACCGCTGCGAAGGCCAGGGCGACGCCGATGGCGAGCGCGGCCGGGGCGAGCAGCCCCAGGTCGAGCAGCGCGGTGGCGCCGGTCCCCAGGACGGCGGCGGCCCCGACCGCGACGGTCGGGGAGGTGGAGGTCCTCATGCGCCGCCCTCGTCTTCCTCGGTCGGGGTGGTGGGGGTGCCCGCGGCATCGGTGCCCGCGCCGCCGGTGTCGGCGGTGCCGGCGCCCGTGTCGGTGGACGCGCCGGTCATGGCCGACCCGAGCTGCTCGGGGGTGACCGTCAGCGGGTCGGCGGACGCCACGAGGCGGCCGCGCAGGATCACGTGCAGGGTGTCGGACATGCCGATCAGCTCGTCCAGGTCGGCCGAGATGAGCAGCACCGCGAGCCCTTCGGCGCGGGCCCGGCGCAGGTGGTCCCAGATGGCCGCCTGCGCGCCCACGTCCACGCCGCGCGTGGGGTGGGCGGCGACGAGCACCTTGGGCCGCCCGCTCATCTCCCGGCCGACGATGAGCTTCTGCTGGTTGCCGCCGCTGAGGGCGTCGGCGATGACGTCGATGCCGGGGGTGCGCACGTCGTACTCGTCCACGATGCGCCGCGTGTCGGCGCGGGCGCCGGCCCGGTCGATCCACATGCCCTTGGTGCTGGGCGGCCGCCCCTGGTGGCCCAGGATGCGGTTCTCCCACAGCGGGGACTCCAGCAGCAGCCCGTGCCGGTGCCGGTCCTCGGGGACGTAGCCGACGCCGGCCTCGCGGATGGCGAGGGTGTCGGTGCCGGTGATGTCGCGCCCGTCCAGGGTGATCCGCCCGGCGTCGACCGGGCGCATGCCCATGATGGCCTCGATGAGCTCGGACTGCCCGTTGCCCTCGACGCCCGCGATGCCGACGATCTCGCCGCTGCGGATGGCCAGGGACACGCCGTCGACCAGGGCCCGGCCGCCGGGCGCGGTGACCCGCAGCCCGTCGATGTCGAGCATCACCTTGTCGGTGACGGTGGACTCGCGCAGCTCGGGCACCGGCAGCTCGCCGCCGACCATGAGCGTGGCGAGTTCGCGCGCCGTCGTGCCCTTGGGGTCGACGGTGGCGACGGTGGTGCCGCGCCGGATCACGGTGATGGTGTCGGCGACGGACAGCACCTCGTCCAGCTTGTGCGAGATGAAGATGACGGTGAGGCCCTCGCGCTTCAGCTCCCGCAGGTTGTCGAACAGCTCGTCGACCTCCTGCGGCACCAGCACGGCGGTGGGCTCGTCCAGGATGATGATGCGCGCGCCCCGGTAGAGGACCTTGAGGATCTCCACCCGCTGGCGGTCGCCGACGCCCAGGTCCTCCATGAGGCGGTCCGGGTCGACGCCCATCCCGTAGCGGCGACCCAGCTCCTCGATGCGGGCGCGGGCCTTGGCGCCGATGCCGTGCCGGCGCTCGGCGCCGAGGACGACGTTCTCCATGACGGTGAGGTTGTCCGCCAGCATGAAGTGCTGGTGCACCATCCCGATCCCGTGCCGGATGGCGTCGGAGGGGGAGTTCAGGCGGACGGTCGTGCCGTCCACCGCGATCGTGCCCTCGTCCGGCCGGTGCATGCCGTAGAGGGTCTTCATGAGGGTGGACTTCCCGGCGCCGTTCTCGCCGACGATCGCGTGGACCGTGCCCGGCGCGACGGTGATGTCGATGTCGTGGTTGGCCACGACGCCGGGGAACCGCTTGGTTATCCCGCGCAGCTCGACGGCGGCGGGAGGTGCCTCCCCGCCGCCCGAAGGCGTGCTGCTCATCCGACTCCTTGGTGTGCTGAGGGGCCGCCGCCGGCGGGGGTCGCCCGCGGGGCGGCGGTGTGGAGCGGGGGACACGCCCGCGGCACCGGGGCCAGGGCACGCTCCCTGGACCGCGGTGCCGCGTGTGTCCGACCGGCCGATCCTACGGCTCGGTGGGGACCTCGATCTCCCCGTCGATGATCTGCTGCTTCAGCTCGTCGAGCTGCTCCTGGATGTCGGCGATCTCCTCCTCGTTGGAGGTGGAGTAGTCGACGCCGCCGCTGGCCAGGTCGAAGCGCTGGATGCCGGCCTGGGCGTCGCCGTCGGCGACCGACTGGACGAACTCGAAGACCGCGGTGTCGACCTGCTTGGTCGCCGAGGTCACGACGAACGGCTTGGACTCCTCGGGGGCGGAGGCGTACTGGTCGCTGTCGACGCCGATGAACAGCTTCTCCTGCTCGGTGGCGGCCTCCAGGACGCCGTTGCCCGAGGCGCCGGCGGCGTGGTAGATGACGTCCGCGCCGGCGTCGTACTGGCCCTCGGCGGTGGACTTGCCGCGCGCGGGGTCGCTGAACCCGGCCATGTCCGGCGGCTGGGTCAGGTAGGACCGCTCGATCTCGATGTCCGGGTTGATCTGCTGGGCGCCCGCCACGTACCCGGCCTCGAACTTCTGGATGAGCGGGGTCTCGACGCCGCCGATGAAGCCGATGTGGTCCTCCTCGGTCTTCAGCGCCGCGGCGGCGCCGGCGAGGAAGGACGCCTGCTCCTCGGTGAAGACGAGGCTGGTGACGTTGTCGAGGTCCTCGATCTCGGAGTCGACGATCGCGAAGTGGACGTCGGCGTACTCCTCCTCGGCGGCGACGGCGCGCATCGGCTCGGCGTAGGCGAACCCGACGCCGATGACGACGTCGAAGCCCTCGTCGGCCATGAGGCGCAGGCGCTCCTCCTTGTCGACGTCGGACTCGCCCTCCTGCGGCTCGAAGTCCTGGACGTCGTCGTCGGTCAGGCCCAGCTCCTCCTGGACCCGCTCCAGCCCGCGGTAGGCCGAGTCGTTGAACGACCTGTCGCCCCGGCCGCCGACGTCGTACGCCAGGCCGACCCGCAGGTCACCGCCCTCGCCCGCGGCCTCCTCCTCCGAGGAGCCCCCCTCCGGGCTGTCACACGCCGTCATGGCCAGGCTCATCACGCCGGCCGCCGTGATGGCGGCGAACTTGGCGGCTAGCTTCCGGTTCACTCTTCACTCCCCTTCGCACCCGGGCACGTCCGACGTCGGACACGCCATCGGGTTCTGCTGCCGGACGATAGCCGTTCGGCGAAATGTCACCAATCACTGCTGAAAGGTTGTTATGAAGGCGAGAGCGGAGCGCAACGCACGTGACCCGCGCACCGTCCCGCCGGGCGCCCGGCGGGACGTCGTTCCAGGTCGGAGGGGCGGTGCGGGCGCGCGGATTCCGCTGAAAGCGCAACGCCCCGGCGGGTGACCGGGGCGTGACGCTGCGGCGGCGCGGCGGGGGTCAGACCCCCGACAGCGGGCGGACGCCGCGCGTCAGGAACCCGACCGCCGCCGTCTTGAACGCGCGCGCCGAGACCGCCGTGCGGTGGTCGCGCCGGGGCACCCGCACGGCCGGTGCGGCGCCCACCGCGCGCGCCACGTCCTCGACCCCCGAGGCCAGCGTGTCGTGCTCCCCGGCTACGAAGAGCAAGGGGACGCCCGCCGGTGCGGGGTCGGCGGTGAAGGGGTGGGCCGCCTGCCCCCGCGCGCACGCGGCGAGCGCGGCAGGGTCGGCCCCGGGTTGCGCGGCGGCCGCCCGGAACACCTCGGTGAAGGGGCCGCCGTCGGGCGCGTCGAGCCGGTCCAGGTCGGTGCCGGCGAACGCGTCGACCGGGCCGAACCCGCCGAGCACGGCCCGGCGCACCCGGTCCGGCCGGGTCAGCGCGAACTCCCACGCGATGCGCGACCCCATGGAGTAGGCGAGCACGTCGCACCGCTGCACGCCCAGGGCGTCGAGCAGGCGCTCCAGGTCGCCGGCCATGGCCGCCGGCCGGTAGGCGCCGGCGTCGCGGGGGCGCCCGCTGCCGCCGTGGCCGCGCAGGTCCACGCCGATGTGCGCGAGGCCGTCCAGGGCATGCGGCCAGCCGGCGCGCACCCAGTTGGCGTCGTAGCCGGAGCCGAACCCGTGCAGCAGCAGGACCGGCACCCCCCGGCCGGGGACCTCGGTGTAGGCGATCGGGACCTCGCCGGGCAGGACGTCCACGCGGCTACTCCTTCGGCGGGGTGAGGCGGACGCGCCGGGTGGGCTTCTCGGCGCGCGGGACGGTGCCGACGATGCCGGGGGCGTCGGCCACCTCGAAGGTGACCAGCGGGGCGCCCACGGCCACGACGGCGCCCTCCTCGGCGTGCACCCGGGCGACCGTTCCGGCGTGCGGGGAGGGGATCTCCACCGCCGACTTGGCGGTCTCCAGCTCCACCAGCGGCGCGTTGCGCTCGACGGTGTCGCCGGGGGCCACCAGCCACTCCAGGACGGACGCCTCGACCAGGCCCTCGCCGAGGTCGGGCAGGGTGAACGTCACCTCGGCCATCAGAACTCCAGGGTCCGCTGCACCGCGAACAGGACGCGGTCGATGGTGGGCAGGTACTGCGGCTCCAGGGGGCCGGCGGGGTAGGGGACGTCGAACCCGGTCACGCGCTGCACCGGGGCCGCGAGGTCGCGGAAGGCCCGCTCGGTGATGAGCGCGGCGACCTCGGCGCCCAGGCCCGCCGTCAGCGGGGCCTCGTGCACCACGACGGCGCGGCGGGTGCGCGCGACGGAGGCGGCCAGGCCGTCGGCGTCGATCGGCTTGAGCCAGCGCAGGTCGAGGACCTCCAGGTCGACGCCGTCCTCGGCGGCGAGCTCGGCGACCTCCAGGCAGCGGTGCACCATGGCGCCCCAGGCCACCAGGGTGGCGTGCCGGCCGGGGCGCACCACCCGGCTGGTGCCGATCGGGTCCATGCCCGAGGCGTCGGCGCCGACGGGGACCGGGCCCCGGTCCCAGTAGCGGGCCTTGGGCTCCATGAACACCACCGGGTCGTCGGCGCGCACCGACTGCAGCAGCAGCCGGTAGGCATCCGCCGGGTCGGCGGGCGCCACCACCTTGAGCCCGGGGACGTGCGCGAACAGGGCCTCCAGGCTCTCGCCGTGGTGCTCGGGCGCCTGGATGCCGCCGAAGCTGGGCAGCCGCAGGGTGATCGGCATGGGCGCGGTGCCGCGCGAGCGGTAGTGCATGCGCGCCATCTGGTTGACGATCTGGTCCACCGCCGGGTAGGCGAACCCGTCGAACTGCAGCTCGGGGACGGGCCGGAAGCCGTTCATGGCCAGGCCCACGGCCATGCCGACGATGGCGGACTCGGCCAGCGGGGTGTCGAAGACCCGGTCGGCGCCGAACTCGGCCTGGAGGCCGTCGGTCACCCGGAACACCCCGCCCAGGCGGCCGACGTCCTCGCCGAACAGCAGGACGGCGGGGTCCTCGGCGAGGGCGGTGCGCAGCGCGCGGTTGACGGCCTGCTGCATGGTGAGTTCGACGGTCCCGGCGGCGTGCCGCTCGTCGACGGACAGCTCGGTCACAGCTCGACCTCCTCCTGCCAGGCGCGGCGCTGGCGGGCCAGCTCGCGGGTGGGTTCGCGGTAGACGTGGGTGAACAGGTCGGCGCCGCCGGGTTCGGGGGCGGCGGCGACGCCGTCGCGGACGCGTTCGGCGGTGGCGCGGGCGTCGGCCTCAGCCTGCTCGAAGAAGGCGGCGTCGGCGTGCCCGGCGGCCTCCAGGCGGGCGCGCAGCCGGGGCAGCGGATCGCGTTCGCGCCAGGCGCGCTCCTCGGCGGCGTCGCGGTAGCGCGAGGGGTCGTCGGAGGTGGAGTGCGGCTCCAGCCGGTAGGTGACGGCCTCGATGAGGGTGGGGCCGCCACCCGCGCGGGCGTGGTCGAGCGCCGCGCGGGTGGCGGTGTACACGGCGGCGGGGTCGTTGCCGTCGACCCGCACCCCGGGCATGCCGTAGCCCTGGGCGCGGGCGGCCACCGACCCGCCGGCGACCTGCCGTTCGTTGGGCACGGAGAGCGCCCACTGGTTGTTCTGGCAGACGAACACGACCGGGGCGGCGAACACCCCGGCGAAGTTCAGGGACTCGTGGACGTCGCCCTCGGAGCTGGCGCCGTCGCCGAAGTAGGACACCGCGCAGCCGCCGGTGCCGCGCAGGCGCTCGCCCAGCGCCCAGCCGACGGCGTGCGGGACGGGGCCGCCCACGACGGCGTTGATGGGCGCGAACCGGGAGGCCATGGGGTCGTAGAGGCCGCCGTGCCACAGCGCGCGGTGGCTGGCCATGTAGCCGACCATGTCGACGCCCAGGGTGAGGGCGACCGCCATCTCCCGGTAGGTGGGGAACACGAAGTCGCGGTCGCGGTCGACGGCGGCGGCGCTGCCGACCTGTGCGGCCTCCTGCCCGCGCAGCGACACGTAGGCGGGGAACACGCCTTGGCGCTGGAGCGCGATCGCCTCGCCGTCGAGGCGGCGGGCGGTGAGCATGTCGCGGTAGAGGCGGCGGCCGAGGTCGGCCGGGAGGTCCGTGGTGGAGCCGGTGGGGACATCCATGGCGGCTCCGGCGGGGAGATCCGTGGCGGGGGCGCTGGGGAGAACGGTGGCGGCGTCGGGGGCGGGCGCGCCGGGGGGCGCGGGGTCCGCGCCGGCGGGCTCGGAGGACGGCATGGCGGGCTCCCTGGTGGTCGGCCGCGGCCGGGGGCGGCCGTGGCGGTCTCGCCATGATTGTCCGTTCCGGCTCTACATTCGCGCCAGATACGGCGGTGAAGTCGATACAGACGGATACGGTGAAGCGCTCTCGGTGCGCAAGCGTCCAATCCCGGGGGTGGGAGAAGCCGGAAAAGGTGCAGACTGCCACACCGGGGGAGGAGTCGCCCGGTCGCGCCGCGCCGGGCTCAGAGGTCGGGCAGGGGGTCCGGCGGCAGGGCCGCGCCGTCCAGTTCGGCGTCGCAGGCGTTGACCACCGGGACGTACTCGTCGGCGACCTCGAACACGTGCCCGGCCAGCTCGAACGTCGGGATGAGGTGGGTGTCGACCGGGCCCAGGCGGGTCGCGCGCGGCAGCACCCGCCAGACGCTCCGGGGCCGGGTGCGGCTCCACAGCCGGTTGAGCAGCACCGTCACCGAGGCGTCGGTGACCACGAAGACGAAGAAGACCGACTCGTTCCACGACGCGGGGAAGACGTAGCGGATGTCGGCGCCGGCGGGCAGGAAGCCGCGGGCGCGGTCGCGGACCTCGGGTGGGACGGGCACGGCGGGCCTCCTGGGGTGGGGGCGGCGCGGGCTTCCCCGGGCGGGGCCGGGAGGGCTCCCATGGTAGGCGCGGGCGATCGGCGGCCCCGGGGCGTGAACGGGGCACGTCGGCGGGGCGGCGGTGGTACGTGCCGTCTCGGCCGCTGAGATCTCGCTAGACGAACGTGCAACCCTCCTGGTATTTCGTTGCTCATCGTCCAATGTGGGGAGTGCCGGATGTCCGACGACGAGCAGCATGGCCGCGACCGGTCGGCCGACACCGACCCCCGTCCCCGGCGGGGCGGCGCCGGGCGCATGCCCGACGCCGTGGACGAGGTGATCATCGGCGCCCTCGCCGACGACGCCCGCACCGGCATCACCGAGATCGCGGCCATGGCCAACGTCTCCCGCGCCACCGCCTACAACCGGATCAAGCGACTCACCGAGGACGGCGTCATCCGCGGCTACTCGGTGGTCACCGACCACGCCCGGATGGGCCTCGGGGTGACCGCGCTCGTGCTGATCTCGGGCAGCCAGCCCGACTGGCGGGCCAACCGCGAGATCCTCTCCTCCTACCCCGAGATCGAGTACTGCTGGTACGTGGTCGGCTCGGCCGACATCGTGCTGCTGGTGCGGGTGGCCGACACCCACCAGCTCCGCGACCTCATCCTCACCCGGCTCCAGGCCCTGCCCGGGGTCACCGCCACCCAGACCCTCACCGTCATCGACGAGGTCGTGCACCGGCCGGTGGTCCGCCCGGCCGACCGCGCCTGACCCGCGCGCCCCCGCCCCCCGTCCGTCCGGGGCGGGCTCGCGCCGACAAAACAAGCACGCATGCTTGTTTTCTCCGGGGCGGGATGCCACGCTCGTCCCCATGGACGCGACAGCCGCCCCACCCCTGCGCGTCGGGAACGCCTCCGGCTTCTACGGCGACCGCGCGGACGCCGTCCGCGAGATGCTCAGCGACGGCCCCCTGGACGTCCTTACCGGCGACTACCTGGCCGAACTCACCATGCTCATCCTCGGCCGCGACCGGCTCAAGGACCCCGCGCGCGGCTACGCCCGGACCTTCCCGCGGCAGATGGAGGAGTGCCTGGGCCTGGCCGCCGACCGCGGCGTCACCATCGTCACCAACGCCGGCGGCCTCAACCCGGCCGGCCTCGCCGACCGGCTGCGCGACCTCGCCGCCCGCCTCGGCGTGCCCGCCGAGGTCGCCCACGTCGAGGGCGACGACCTGCTGCCCCGCGCCGCCGAACTCGGCCTGGGCACCCCGCTCACCGCCAACGCCTACCTCGGCGCCTTCGGTATCGCCGCCTGCCTGCGCGCCGGCGCGACCGTCGTCGTCACCGGCCGGGTCACCGACGCCTCCCTCGCCGTGGGCCCCGCCATCGCCCACCACGGCTGGACCCCCGACGACCACGACGCCCTCGCCGGGGCCGTCGTCGCCGGGCACGTCATCGAGTGCGGCGCCCAGGCCACCGGCGGCAACTACGCCTTCTTCACCGGCCTGCCCGACCGGGGCGGCGCCCTGCCCGGGTTCCCCATCGCCGAGATCGCCGCCGACGGCTCCAGCGTCATCACCAAGCACCCCGGCACCGGCGGCGCCGTCACCACCGGCACCGTCACCGCCCAGCTCGTCTACGAGATCGCCGGCGCCCGCTACCCCAACCCCGACGCCACCGCCCGCCTCGACACCGTGCGGCTCACCGGCGACGGACCCGACCGGGTGCGCGTCAGCGGGGTGCGCGGCGAGGCGCCGCCGCCCGACCTCAAGGTCGGCCTCAACCGCATGGCCGGGTTCCGCAACGACATGACCCTGGTCCTCACCGGCCTGGACATCGAGGCGAAGGCCGAACTCGCCGAACGCCAGCTGCGCGCCGCCCTGCGCGGCCGCGAACCCCGGCACCTGGACTTCCGCCTCACCCGCCGCGCCGACCCCGACGCCGACACCCAGGACGGCGCGAGCGCCCACCTGCGCATCGAGGCCCGCGACCCCGACCCGCGCGTCGTCGGCCGCGACTTCACCGCCGCCGCCGTCGGCCTCGCCCTGTCCAGCGTGCCGGGGTTCCACGCCACCGCGCCGCCCGGCGACGCCCGCCCCGACGGCATCGCGTTCGCCGCGGCGGCCGTGCCCGCCGGGGCGGTGCCGCACACCGCCGTGCTGCCCGGCGGCACCCGCGTCGCCATCGCCCCGCCGGCCGCCACCCGCGCCCTCGCCCCGGTCGACCCGCCCCCGCTGCCCGCCCCGCCGCCACCCGGACCCGCCCGGCGCGCCCCGCTGGGCCGGGTCGCCGGGGCGCGCAGCGGCGACAAGGGCTCCGACGCCAACGTCGGCGTCTGGACCGACACGGACGACCGGTGGCGGTGGCTCGCCCACACCCTCACCGTCGACGCGTTCCGCCGGCTGCTCCCCGAGACCGCCGGCCTGCCGGTCACCCGGCACGCGCTGCCCCGCCTGCGCGCCCTCAACTTCGTCGTGGAGGGGCTGCTCGGCGACGGCGCGGGCGGCGCCGCCCGCGCCGACCCCCAGGCCAAGGCGCTCGGCGAATGGCTGCGCGGCCGCCACCTCGACATCCCGGAGGCGCTCCTGCCATGACCGTCCTGCGCACCCGCCTCGACACCGCCGCGCCCGCGTTCACCGCGGCCCGCGACGCCATGCTCGCCAAACTCGCCGAGATCGACGCCGAGCACGCCAAGGCCCTCGCCGGGGGCGGCCCGCACTACGTCGACCGGCACCGCGGCCGGGGCAAGCTCCTCGCCCGCGAACGCGTCGAACTCCTGCTCGACCCCGACTCCCCGTTCCTCGAACTCTCCCCGCTCGCCGCCTGGGGCAGCGACTACCCGGTGGGCGCGTCCGTGGTGACCGGTGTCGGCGTGGTCGCCGGCACCGAGTGCGTCGTCATCGCCAACGACCCCACCGTGCGCGGCGGCGCCAGCAACCCGTGGACCGGCCGCAAGACCTTCCGCGCCATGGAGATCGCCGAGCGCAACCGGCTGCCGCTGATCAACCTGGTCGAGTCCGGCGGCGCCGACCTGCCCAGCCAGAGCGAGATCTTCATCCCCGGCGGCCGGCTGTTCCGCGACCTCACCCGCTTCTCCGCCGCCGGCATCCCCACCATCGCGGTCGTCTTCGGCAACTCCACCGCCGGGGGCGCCTACGTCCCCGGCATGTCCGACCACGTCGTCATGGTCCGCGAACGCTCCAAGGTGTTCCTCGGCGGGCCGCCGCTGGTGAAGATGGCCACCGGCGAGGAGAGCGACGACGAGTCCCTGGGCGGCGCCGAGATGCACGCCCGCACCTCCGGGCTCGCCGACCACCTCGCCGCCGACGAGCACGACGCCCTGCGCACCGCCCGGCGTATCGTCGCCCGCCTCAACCGCACCCGGCCCGACCCGCCCGCCGACCCCGACCCGCCCCGCTGCGACCCCGAGGACCTCGTCGGCGTCGTCCCCGCCGACCTCAAGGAGCCGTTCGACCCGCGTGAGGTCATCGCCCGCATCGCCGACGGGTCGGAGTTCGACGAGTTCAAACCCTCCTACGGCCCCAGCCTCGTCACCGGCTGGGCCCGGCTGCACGGCTACCCGGTGGGGGTGCTCGCCAACGCCCAGGGCGTGCTGTTCAGCGCGGAGTCGCAGAAGGCCGCCCAGTTCATCCAGCTCGCCAACCGCGCCGACACCCCGCTGATCTTCCTGCACAACACCACCGGCTACATGGTCGGCCGCGAGTACGAGCAGGGCGGCATCATCAAGCACGGCGCCATGATGATCAACGCCGTGTCCAACAGCACCGTCCCGCACCTGTCCGTGCTGGTCGGCGCCTCCTACGGCGCCGGGCACTACGGCATGTGCGGGCGCGCCTACGACCCCCGGTTCCTGTTCGCCTGGCCCAGCGCCAAGTCCGCCGTCATGGGGCCGCAGCAACTCGCCGGGGTGCTGTCCATCGTCGCCCGGCAGTCGGCCGCCGCGAAGGGCCGCGACTACAGCGAGGAGCAGGACGCCGCCATGCGCGAGATGGTGGAGAACCGCATCGAGGCGGAGTCGCTGCCGCTGTTCCTGTCCGGCCGGGTCTACGACGACGGGGTGATCGACCCCCGCGACACCCGCACCGTCCTCGGCATGTGCCTGTCGGCCGTCCACAACGCACCCGTGCGCGGAGCCGACGGCTTCGGCGTCTTCCGGATGTAGGGAGGGACCCGTGATCACCACCCTGCTCGTGGCCAACCGCGGCGAGATCGCCCGCCGCGTGCTGCGCACCTGCCGCGCCCTGGGCATCGCCACCGTCGCCGTCCACTCCGACGCCGACACCGGCGCCCCGCACGTCCGCGAGGCCGACGCCGCCGTCCGGCTGCCCGGCCGCGCCGCCGCCGACACCTACCTGCGCGCCGACGCGGTCATCGGCGCCGCCCGCGCGGCCGGCGCCGACGCCGTCCACCCCGGCTACGGGTTCCTGTCGGAGAACGCCGACTTCGCCCGCGCCGTCACCGCCGCCGGGCTCACCTGGGTCGGCCCCCCGCCCGACGCCATCGAGGCCATGGGGCACAAGGTCCGCGCCAAGGAGATCGCCGAACGCGCCGGGGTCCCCGTCTTCGGGCGCCTCGACCCCGAGAAGGCCACCGCCGCCGACCTGCCCGTCCTGGTCAAGGCGGCGGCGGGCGGCGGCGGGCGGGGCATGCGCGTCGTGCGCGACCTCGGCGCCCTGGAGGCGGAGACCACCGCCGCCCGCGCCGAGGCGGCCGCCGCCTTCGGCGACCCCGAGGTCTTCTGCGAGCCCTACGTCGAACGCGGCCGGCACGTCGAAGTGCAGCTCCTCGCCGACACCCGCGGCACCGTGTGGGCCGTCGGCGAGCGCGACTGCTCGGTGCAGCGCCGCCACCAGAAGATCATCGAGGAGGCGCCCGCCCCCGGCCTCGGCGCCGACCTGCGCGCCCGGCTGCACGCCGCCGCCCGCGACATGGCCCGCGCCATCGGCTACACCGGCGCCGGCACCGCCGAGTTCCTCGTCGCCCCCGACGGCACCGCCGCCTTCCTGGAGATGAACACCCGCCTCCAGGTGGAGCACCCCGTCACCGAGTGCGTCACCGGACTCGACCTCGTGGAGTGGCAGATCCGCGTCGCCGAGGGCGAACCGCTGCCCGCCGCCGAGCCGCCCGCGCCGCGCGGCCACGCCGTGGAGGCGCGCGTCTACGCCGAGGACCCCGCCGCCGACTGGCGGCCCCGCACCGGGACCGTGCACGACTTCGCCGTCCCCGGCGCCGCCGCCGCGTTCGCCCCGCTGCCCGACCACGGCGTCCGCGTCGACAGCGGGGTCGAGCCCGGCACCGAGGTCGGCCCCGACTACGACCCCCTGCTCGCCAAGGTCACCGCCTGGGGGCGCACCCGCGACGACGCCCTGCGCCGCCTCGCCACCGCCCTCGCCCGCGCCCGGCTGCACGGCCCCGGCACCAACCGCGACCTGCTCGTGCGGGTCCTGCGCCACCCCGCGTTCGCGGCCGGCGACGTGCACACCGGGTTCCTCGGCGCCCACGGCCTGGCCGGCCTCGCCCGCCCCCTCGCCGACCCCGGCGCCGTCCGCCTCTCGGCGCTGGCCGCCGCGCTCGCCGCCGCCGAGACCGCCCGCGCGCAGGCCCCCGTGCTGCGCCCGGTGCCCACCGGCTGGCGCAACCTGCCCTCGCAGCCGCACACCCGCGCCTACCGGACCCCCGACGGCACCGAGGTCACCGCCGCCTACACCGGCCGCCGCGACGGACCCCACCCGGTGGACCACCCGGGCGTCCGGGTGGCCGCCGCCGCCCCCGACCGGGTCGACCTGGAGGTCGACGGCGTGCGGTACCGCTTCGCCGTCGCCGCCTATCCGGGGGCGGTGTTCGTGGACTCCCCGCTGGGCCCGGTCGCGCTCACCCCGGTCGACCGGTTCCCCGAGGCCGGGGCCGACGCCGCCCCCGGCACCCTGCTCGCCCCCATGCCCGGCACCGTCGCCCGCGTCGGCGCGGCCGTCGGCGACCGGGTGCGCGCGGGCGACCCCCTGCTGTGGCTGGACGCCATGAAGATGGAGCACCGCATCGCCGCCCCCGCCGACGGCGTCGTCACCGCGCTGCCGGCCGCCCCCGGCGACCGGGTCGAGACCGGTACGGTGCTCGCCGTCGTGGAGGACGCGGCCCACCCGGCCGCGCGCGAGGAAGGGACCCCCCGATGAGCTACACCGAACCCGAGGAGCGCCGCGACCTGCGCGCGGCGGTGGCCCGGTTCGCGCAGGGCTACGGCGCCGCCTACCACCGCCGCAAGGCCCGCGAGGGGGCCTACCTCACCGAGTTGTGGGCCGAGGCCGGCAAGCTCGGCTACCTGGGCGTCAACATCCCCGAGGCGTACGGCGGGGGCGGCGGCGGGATCGGCGACCTCGCCGCCGTCCTGGAGGAGCTGTCCGCCGCCGGCTGCCCCACCCTGATGATGGTGGTCTCCCCGGCCATCTGCGGCACCGTCCTCGCCCGGTTCGGCACGCCGGGGCAGCGCGACCGCTGGCTGCCCGGGATCGCCTCCGGCGAGAGCATCCTCGCCTTCGCCATCACCGAACCCGACGCGGGCTCCAACTCGCACCGGATCACCACCACCGCCCGCCGCGACGGCGGCGACTGGCTGCTCACCGGGCGCAAGACGTTCATCTCCGGGGTCGACGTCGCCGACGCCGTGCTCGTCGTCGGCCGCACCGAGGACGCCCGCACCGGCCGGCTCAAGCCCGCCCTGTTCACCGTGCCCACCGGCACCCCCGGGTTCGAGGCCCGCCGCATCGAGATGGACCTGGTCAGCCCCGACCACCAGTTCGGCCTCTTCCTGGACGACGTCCGGCTGCCCGCCGACGCCCTGGTCGGCGACCCCGACAGCGGGCTGCTCCAGCTCTTCGCCGGGCTCAACCCCGAGCGGATCATGGCCGCGTCGCTGGCCACCGGGTCGGCACGGCACGCCCTGGACCAGGCCGTCGCCTACGCGGGGGAGCGGCAGGTGTGGGGCACCCCCATCGGCGCCCACCAGGGGCTCGCCCACCCGCTCGCCCAGGTCAAGGTGGAGCTGGAACTGGCCCGGCTGATGACCCAGAAGGCCGCCGCGCTCTACGACGCCGGGGACGACGCGGGCGCCGGCGAGGCCGCCAACATGGCCAAGTACGCCGCCGGGGAGGTCACCGTGCGCGCCGTGGACCAGGCCGTGCAGACGCTCGGCGGCAACGGCCTGGCGGCGGAGTACGGGCTGGGGGCGGCCATCGCCTCCTCGCGGCTGGCGCGCATCGCCCCGGTCAGCCGGGAGATGATCCTCAACTACGTCGCCCAGCACTCCCTGGGCCTGCCCCGGTCCTACTGACCCGGCGGTCCCGCGCCCCGGTGCGCGTCCCGGCGCCGGGGCGCGTGCCGGCCGGTAGGTTGGGCGGGCCGAGGCGAGGGGGGCGGACGTGGAAGCGACGGTGCGGGAGCCGCGCCAGGAGCGCAGCCGGGCCACCCGGCGGCGGCTGCTGGAGGCGGCCGTGGAACTGCTGTCGGAGGCCGGGGTGGCGGGCAGCACCGTCGGCGCCGTCGCCGAGCGCGCCGGGGTGTCCCGGGGCGCCGCCCAGCACCACTTCCGCACCCGCGAGGACCTGTTCACCGCCGCGCTGCGGCACATGAGCGAGACCCGCACGGCCGAGCTGCGCCGCCGGGCCGCCGCCCTGCCCGAGGGGCGGGCGCGCACCGGGGCGGTCGTGGAGATGCTGGTCGACGCGTTCAGCGGACCGGAGTTCGACGCCGCCCTGCAGCTGTGGGCGGCCGCCGCCAGCGACCCCGGGCTGCGCGCCCACGTCATCCCGCTGGAGGAGCACGTCGGCCGGGCCGCGCACCGGGCGGCGGTGGAGCTGCTGGGGGCCGACGAGTCCGCGCCCGGGGTCCGCGAGACCGTGCAGGCCACGCTCGACCTGGCGCGCGGGCTGGGGCTGGCCAACCTGCTCACCGACGACCGCGCCCGCCGGCGGCGGATCGTCGGCCAGTGGACCCGGATGCTGGAGCGGGAGCTGGCGCGGACCGGTGGACGCGGCTGACCCGGCCCGCCCCGGGTGGGGGCGGACCGGGTAAGCGCTTACCTCGCAGGGCGCTGTGGGGGGACGCCCTCCGCGGCGGAGGGGGCTAGATGTTGCCCGGTCCGGCGCCGTTCTGGACCACCGACGGCACGTTCGCCGGCGGGGTGAGCGAGAAGGAGTACGGCACGTTGGCGACGCTGCCCTCGGCCTCGGGGTCGCCCGAGTTGTCGTAGATGTTGTTCCGCTCGACCAGGCGGCCCGGGTCGGAGTCGGCGTAGCCCACGTGCGTCGGGTTGTCGACGTTCTCGAAGTAGTTGCCCTCGACGATCACGCCGGCGTCCATGGTGGAGGCGACGCCGTACTCGGAGTTGTCGAGGAAGTAGTTGTTGAAGACGTGCACCTGGTTGCCGAAGCGCACCCGCGGGTGGCGGGAGTCGGTGCCGTCGAAGAAGTTGTGGTGGTAGCTCACGCGCAGGTTGCCGATGTCGGCGGTGTGGCCGTCGGAGTGGCCCAGCAGCGCGGTCTTGGAGTGGTCGAAGTAGTGGTTCCAGGAGATCGTGACGAAGTCCGACTCCCGCTTCACGTCGGTGGCCCCGTCGTTGCCGCCGGTGAAGCTGTTGTGGTCGATCCAGATGTTGGTCGAGCCGTCCTGCACGTTGATCGCGTCGTCGTCCCAGTCCGCGAAGGCGATGTTCTGGATGATGACGTTGTGCGCGGAGTCGACGTCGATGCCGCCGCCGGTGATCGAGGCGTTGGAGCCGACGCCGATGACGGTCTTGTCGGAGGTGACGTCGTTCATCCCCGACAGCTCGATGGTGCCCTCGACCTCGATGACGAGCGCGCCGTCGCTGGCCATGGCCTCGGTCAGCTCGTCGGCGTCGCTGACGCGGACGGTGTCGCCGCCCGCGCCGCCGGTGGTGCCGCCGTTCTGGCTCGCCCAGCCGACGGGGGAGCCGACCAGGGGGACGTAGTCGTCGGCGGCGCTGGGCAGCGTCGCCGCGACGAGGACCGCGGTGGTGCCCAGGGCGACCGCCCCGAGTCCGGCGGCGGTGCGTGCCCGATCGGTGGACCTGTGCGTCTTCCGGTTCACCCGCATGGTGCGAGTCTCCTTGTGGGGGAGGGGAGTGCCCGTTCTCTGCCCGGGCGGAACAGGGGGCGGGGCCGCGCAGCGGTGCCCGCCAGGGTCCGTCGCGGAGGCGGCGCCCTGCCTCCACGACCTATGGGAAGCGCTTTCCAGTGCTCGAAAAGTACGGGAATGTAACCGCCGTGTCAACGGGGTGTCATCACTGGGTTTCGCCGCGGGGCCGCGACCTCGCGCGACCCGCGCACACCGGCGCGGGCGGCCGGCTGCCCGGCCGCCCGCGG
>NZ_BCRK01000003.1 GCF_001552555.1 Nocardiopsis trehalosi NBRC 14201
CGCGGCCGCGCGCAGCGCGCCCGCCGCGCGGCCGAGCCGGCCGCCCCGGCGCCCGCCATCGCCGCGGCCCCCGAACCCCTCCGCCTCACCCGCACCCCCGCCGCCGCCCCACCCCGCCCCGAGGCCGCCCCGCCGCGCCCGAACGCCGTCCCCCAGCTGCGCCCGGACCGCCCGGAATGGCCGGCCTGGTCCGACGCCACCCCCGAGGCCGCCGGGGGCACCCCCCCTGCGGGGGAGGAGACACGCCCCGGCACCGAGCCCGACCGCACCGCCGTCGGCGAGCCCCGGCCCGAGAACGGGCCCGCCCGGGAGGCCGTCCCCGACACGCCGGACCCCTGGCCTGTGTGGGAGCCCGAGCCGGACAACGCAGCCGTCCCGTCCCTCGCCGAGACCACTGCCGCCAGAGCAGAGTCCCCATGGCCGTCCCGTGGACGCGCCGACGCCGAGCCGCCGAGGCCGGACGCGGAGGCCGGCGCCGCGATCGGCGGCAACGGCGTCTCCGGCGTTCCGGACGCCGACGACGATGCCGCCTATGTGGAGTCCCGTCAGCCGTTCCGTGGACGCACCGCCGCTGAGGCGCCGAGGTCGGACGCGGAGGCCGGTGCCGAGGTCGGCCGCAGCGGCGTCTCGGACGCCGATGCCCATGCCGATGCCGACGCCGCCTACGCGGATTCCCCGTGGCCGTCCCGTGGGCGTTCCGGTGCCGCGTCGGGCGACCGCGCGCGGGACACGTCCGGCACGCCGGAGCCCTGGCCCGCGTGGGAGCCGGAGCGAGTGGAGTCCGCCGGCCGCGACGGCCGTTCCACCGCCGCCGGCCGGGAACGCTCCCGGCCGACATGGGAGTACGGGCGCGCCGCCGTCGTGCCGACGCCCACCGCCCCGGAGCGGGAGCGGGCCGGATCGGGCCGGGAGGCCGCCGCGCACGGCGTCGCCGGGCACGCCGACGCGCCCCGGCCCGTCCGCGAGGGCGCCCGCGACACCGCGCCCCCCGCCGATCGCCGCACCGGGTACGAGGCCGCCGAGGACCCGTTCCCGTTCGAGGACCACGCGCCGGCCCGCCCGGCGCCCAGGTTCGCCCCGCCCGGCGGCGGCCGCACCCACGCCGGCGCCGACGCGGCACACGGCGCCGCGCACCCGGCCCCCGACACCACCGGGGGGCGCGGGCGCGGAGGCGGCCGCGGTATGGGCATCAAGGTGCTCAACTACTTCGGGTTCGCCCTGCCCAAGGAGGAGCGCCCGGAACGGGGCGACACGCCGTCCTCGGGCCTCCCGGCCGCCGAGCGGACCGAACTCGGCTCCGCCAAGCACAAGGACGACGCCCCCGCACCGCGCCCGCACGGCCACCGCGCGCGCGGGTACGCCGAAGGGGCGGTCCCCAGCACGGTCGACGACGAACGCGAAGGGGCCTGGTTCACCGAACTCGGCGCCGCGTCCGGCGCCACCCCGTGGCCGATCGCCTCCAAGGGCGCGGCCTCCCGCCGCGACGACGGCACCGCCACCCGCCGCCGCGCCGAGGAGATGATGGCGGCCCCCCACCCGGACCCGGCCGCCCCGCACACCGAAGCCGACCGCGCCCGACACGACGCCGCCGTGCCCGCCGACGCCCCTGACGCCGACCGCGCCCGGGGGGAGGCGGCCCCGCACGCGGGTGCCGCTGCCACCGACCGCGCTCGTCGGGAGGCCTCCGTGCAGGCGGGCTCCCCTGACGCCGACGGCGTCCGGCGGGAGGCCGCCTTGGACGCGGGCGCCTGCGACGTCGACCGCGCCCGACCTGACGCCGCCTCGCACGCCGACGCCCCCGCCGCCGAGTACCCTCCCGGACCCGTCTCCACCGGGTGCCGCCCCGGCGATGCCGCCGCCACGCCCGCCGCCTCCGGCGGCGGCGCTACCACCGAGGATTCCGCGCGGCGCGGCCGCGACACGGACACGGGCGACCGGAACGGGGCGCCGACCCGGGACCGCGGTCCCGCCGACCGAGGCCACGCACCGGCGGGTACCGCCTCCGACGTCCCCGACGACGACACGTGGCTCACCGCCCCCGGCCTGCACGACCGCTCCACCCGGGCCGGAACGCGCCCGCACCCCGGCGACGAGCGCGCCGCCGCCCGTTCGGACTCCTCCGCCCCCACGGACGTCCCCGCCGGTCAGGGCACCCCCGAGCGCACGGGCTCCGGGCCCGCAGACGGGCCGACCGGCGGCAGGTCCGCCGACGCGCGCGTCGGCGCCGAGTCCGCCCCGGCCCGAGCGGGCAGCGGGTTCCCCGGTGCGAACATTGAGCGTGGAGCCTCTGCGGGGCGCTCCGAGAGCGGGTCCGCACCCGCTCCCGCGCGCGCCGAGACCGCCCACGGGCGCGCCGCCCCCGGGGTCGGCGCGAACGGGCACCACAGCGAGCCCGGCACGGCCGCCTTCGAACGCGCGGAGGGCACCGCTCCCGCCGGGCGCGGCCCGCAGCGCCGCCTGCGCGCCCGCGCCCAGGGTGTGGAGGTCGCCCGCCGCCTGGAGCGCCGCCGCACCGCCGAGTCGGCGCCCACCCAGCCGCAGCGCCGCGCCGACCTCGCCCCGGGACCCTTCACCGACACCGGGCGCGACGCCGCCGCCCCGGCGCCCCCCGCGCCGACCGCGCCCACCGAAGCGTCCGCGCAGAGCCACGCCCCGACCGACCGCGGTGACACGTCCGCGCAGAGCCACACCCCGACGGGTCGTGGGGACACATCCGCGCAGAGCCCGACGGGCCGTGGCGACGCGCCGGAAGGACAGCGCGAGCGCGCCCTGCCCCCGGCGCCGCCCGAGCGCGCCCGCGGTTTCGGCGAGCCGGAACCGCCGGCCCGGGTCGAGCGGCCGCGCCTGGCCGACCGCCCCCGCCGCCGCCCGCACGCCGCCCCCTGGGACCTGCCCGTTCCGCTGTCGGAGCGGGACGCCACCGCACCGGATTCCGCCCCCGCGTCCGCCACTGGAGCAGCCACGACCGCCGACAAAACGGCCGTGCCCCCATCCACCCGCCCGGCCGCCCCCGCCCGCCCCGCCCCTGAGGACACCCGCCCGGCCGCCCCGTCGGCCGGTGGGCCGCACGGTGGCGCACCCGAGTCGGCGCACGGCGCCCTCTCGACCGGTGCGGTCGCCCCCTCCGGTCCGGCCACCGGCCTGACCGGCACGGACGCTCCCGCCGCCGAAGGCGGCACCACCCCCGCCTCCGGCGCGGACCACGGCGGCGCCTCCGCCGGCCAGTCGGCCGACCGCCGGGACGGCGGCGCGGCCCAGGCGCCGACTCCGGGCAGCGGAACCGCCGCGACGGAGCGCAGCGAGGCGACCAACGCACCGGGCGCGTCCCGGACTCCGGCCGTCGCGAAGCCGCCGCTCCAGCTCGACCACGGCACCGGCGAACACGCGAGCATGACCGACACCGTCCGCTCCTTCTCCGCCCCGGAGGGCGCCCCTGCCCCCCGGCGGCCAGACGGTCCCGCCCGCACCCCGCACCCGGCCCGCGACCCCGAGCTTCGGGACCGCCCGGCCGACACCGACGCGGCCGCCGCATCCGCGAACGCCACCACGCCCGACCGCAATCGCGACCCCGCTCGCGACACCGATGGCCGTTCCGGCGTCGCTGCCCGCGTCGGCGGCCCCGAAGCCGCGCCCGCCGGACATGGGCGTCCGGGCGACGACACTCGTACCGGCGGCCCCGACGACATGGCCTCGCCGACGGCCCGCACTGGCACCGCCGACCGAGGGGACACCACCGCACCCGCAGCGGAGACGGGACGCACCGACAGCGCCGAAAGCGACCGCTCCGAGACCGTCCGCGCTGCGGACGACGGGCGCATCGGCGATGTGGGCGCGGACCGAGCGATCGGGGCGGATGAGGACACGTCCACTCGGCGCCCGGAAAGCGGGGCCATCGCCTCGGCGGATTCGGACTCCGGGCACCTGGGCGCCCGGGACGGCCGCTCCGGGGCCGTGCGCGCTGCGGACGACGGGCGCACCGGTGACGCGCGTGCGGACCGTGAGATCGGGTCGGACGAGAACGTGTCCACCGGTCGCTCGGAAAGCGGGCCTACCGCGGCGTCGGATGCGCGTGCCGGGTACCCGGACACCCCGAACACCTTGGACGCCCGCTCGTCCACCGACCTCACCGCGCCGGCTGCTGCCGGTGGCGACACCCCGGGCACCGGGGGTGGAGCCGCAGGGGACGGTGGACTCGCCTCCGCCGTCGACGCTGAGGGCGGGGACGCCCTCCGTGGGGCAGAGCCCACCGCTCAGACCGCGCCCACGTCCGGCGCCGGAGAGGCCGGGCGGAGCGAGGCTGCCGCGAACGACGTCGGTCGCCACGACGAGAGCACCCCCGAGGCCGTGCCGACCGGGCGTTCCGCGTCGGAATCCACCGAATCCTCGCGCCGGGGTGCCGCCGCTCTTCGGGACGACCGTTCCGAATCCGGAACGCCGTCGGTCGGAGACACCGAGGCGCCCCCTGGAACGGGCCGCGCGCACGCCGCCGCGCGTGCCGACGACCGCCCGATGGACGCGGTCGACGTGCCGGGCGCCGCATCGAGCGGCGGAGCCGAACGGGGCGGGCGTCCCGCGCCGGACGCGGACGTGCGGCCGGAGCAGGGCTCGGTCGTGCAGGCGGAGCCGGGCTCGGGCGTCGGCGGGCGTCCGCAGACCACGGCGCGCACCGAGGCGGCTCCACCCGCCGAGGAGGTCCATTCCGGACGCGACGGCGACACCGACCGCCCGGACCGGAATGCGCCGCCCGCGTCGGAGGCCACCGCCGTCTCACCGCACGCCGACACCGTGCCGACCCCCGCCCACGGCCGCGCGAGCGGAGACGTCCGCGACAGCGGGCCCGCCGCCTCCGACGGGACCGCCGAGGACACCCTCCCGGACCGCACCGACGCCGCACGGCGCCGCACCGCCGCCACCGCCGCCGGAACGGACCCGTCCGCCACCGGCGGCCCCGCGACGGCGCGTCCGGCGCAGGACGCCGGGCGACCGGACGGCCTCGGGCGGGTTCCCACCGCCGAAGGCGCGGACGCCTCCGGTCCCGAACGCGAGACCCGCACCTCGGTCTCCGGGGCGGACGCGCCCGGTACCGCCGCTCGCCGGTCCACCGGCGCCGAGTCGGCCACCGGCGACCGCGCCGATGCCCCCGCCGATACCGCCGCTCCGCGCCCGGCGCGGGAGGTGCGGTCGGCCGGCGGCCCGGGAGCGTCCACGGCCGCCGACCCCGCCGCCGGAGGCGCGGACACGCCGCGTACCGAACGCGGCGGCGACGTGTCGCGTACCGAACGTGGTGGCGACGCGCCGCGCGATGAGCGGCTCGACGTGCTCGACCGCCACCTCAGCCGGACCGATACCCCCGCTCCGCCGCCGCCCCGGTTCGCCCAGGCCGACGGCGAGACCCGGCGGCAGCCCGCCGGATGGTTCACCGACGCGGCACCGCAGGAGCCCGCCCGCCGCCCCGCACCGCAGGGCCGCCCGGCGGCGGACCCGCGCGCGCCCGGACACGGCGACGCCCGGACCGCCCCGGACCCCGCCGCCGACCGCCCCGCCCCGACGCGCGGTGACCACGCCGGGCACGCGCCGTCGGCGCCTTCAGCGGCCGCGCGCGGCGACCGCCCCGCAGGCTCCGCCGCCGGCGGCCGCGCACCCGACCGCGCCGCCCCCGGCGGCTCCGACGTCGCGTCCCGGTCGGCGGATGGCGACCACGGTGCCACCGCGCACCGGGCCGCCGGGCAGGACGACCGCCCCGCCGCCTCGAATGGTGCTGGCGCCGCGCCTCGGTCGGCGGGTGGTGGCCACGGTGCGGCCGCGCACCCGGTCTCCGCGCAGGACGACCGCCCCGCCGCCGCCCCGGATGGCTCCGACGCCGTGTCCCGGCCGTCGGCCGCGTCCGGCGAGGGGCGGCCCGTCGGTGGCACGGACACCACCCCGCCGCTCGTCATCCCGCGCAAGCCGCCCCTGGAACTCGACCACGGCACCGGCGAGCACGAGAGCTTCGGCGACGTCGACGCCCCCCGCCGCCGGACCACGGCGGCCGACCTGGAGGCCGCCGAGGCCGCCGCCATCCGCGCCCGCCTCAACAGGTCCGCGCCGCGCCGCGCCCCCGAGCGGCCGGCGGAGCGGCCCGGCCGCGCCGACACGCCGCCCGCCCACCCGGCCGAGGACCGGCAGGCCGCCGCCCACCAGGCGCCTGCCCACCCGGCCCAGGACCGGCCGACCCGGGACCGGTCGGCCGTCGGCCACCAGCCGCCCGCCCGGCCGACCACACCGCCGACCGGGCGGACCGCCGACCCCGACCCCCGCCCCGCGGCCCCGGACGCGGCCGACCAGGAGCGCTCCTCCCGGCTGTCCCGCACCATGCGCGCCAACCCCACCGGCGCGCAGCCCTCGGCCGCCCCGGACCGCGCCGACCGCCCCGCCGGGGCCCGGCCGCCGCACGGCGACCGCCCGGCCGACGACGGCGTGTTCACCCGTGTCGCGCAGAACGCCCGCCGGATCAGCCACCTGTTCGGGCAGACCCCGCCGGGCACGGCGCCCGGCGGCCCCGAGCGGCGGGCCGCCTCCGGGCCCGCCGCCCCCACCGAACCCGACAAGCCGTCGCTCCAGCTCGACCACGGCACCGGCGAGCAGCAGAGCCTCACCGACACCCCCGGCACCGTCCCGCCCGTCCACCACGAACCGCCCGCCCACACCCAGGACACCCCCGGCTCGGGCGGCACCCGCGGCTGGCGCCGCCTCGCCCGCGTCGTCACCGGCGGCTCCAGCGCACCCCCCAAGTCCGACCTGCCGCCCGCCGACCTCGAACGGCTGCGCACCCCCCTCGGCGGGCCCAAGAACGTGGTCGTCCTCGGCTGCACCGGCGGCGCCGGGCAGACCATCACCACGCTGATGCTCGGCCACACCCTCGCCGCCCACCGCGACGAACGGGTCGTGGCGGTCGACGTCAACCCCGGCACCGCCGGGCTGTCCCGGCGGGTCCGCACCGAGACCCCCGAGACCCTCACCTCCCTGCTCGCCAACGTCGACGCCGTCCACGGCTACCTGGCGATGCGCCGCTACACGTCGCAGGCCCCGACCGGGCTGGAGGTCGTCGCCACCCTCGACGACCCCTATGTGCAGACGCTCGACGACCGCGACTACGCCGGGCTCGCCGGGCTCCTCCGCGCCTACTACGAGGTGGCGGTCCTCGACCCGGCCGCCACCGGGGTGGCCCGCGCCCTGCCCGTGGTCGACGGGCTCGTGCTCGTCGCCCCCGCCAGCGAGGACGCCGCCCGATCGGTCGCCATGACCTTCGAATGGCTCGACGGGCACGGCTACGCGGCGCTGCGCTCCCGGGCGGTCGTCGTCATCAACGGGGTGAGCAAGCGCAGCCTCGCCGACGTGGACGAGGCCGAACGCGTCGCCCGCGGGCGCTGCCGGGCCATCGTCCGGGTGCCGTGGGACGACCACCTCTCCGCGGGCAAGGTCGTGGACGTCGGCGCCCTGCGCGCCACCACCCGCCGGGCGCACGCCGCCCTCGGCGGGGTCCTCCTGCACGGCCTGGCCGGCGGCACCGGCGCCGGGCCGACCACCCCGGGGACGGGCAACCGCGTCGGACCCGAGGTGCGGCGGTGACGCCGCCGGCGGCCGCCGCGCCCCGCCCGGCGGCCCCCTCCGCGCAACCCACCGTCCGACCCCCGGTCCCCGGCGCCCGCACCGCCGCTCCGGACACCACGCACGCGACCACCCGGGAGGGCACCCGATGAACGGCAGCAGGGGCGGCAGCCGCCTGGCGGTCCGCTACTTCGACGACCGCGTCCTGCTCAGCGAGGCCGAGGCGTGGGCGTACTTCCGCCTGCCCACCGTCTCCTACGAGTTCTCCACCCCGGAGGAGCGGGAGGCCCTCGCCACCAACATCACCATCGCGCTCGCCGCCATCCGGATGAACGACGCCGAAGTGCACCTGCGCGTCGCCCACCGCACCTACCCGGCGGCCGAATGGGCCACCCGGCTCGACCAGACGTCCGACTCCGGGCCCGGCTGGTACGACTACCTCGACGAGATGTACCGGCACGTGTGGGCCAAGGACTTCTGGACCAAGGAGATCTACCTCGGCGTCCGGCTCGGGCAGCGGGGCGGTGTCCGCGGGCAGTTCTCCCAGGGGGTGTTCGGCGGCCTGCTCTCCGCCTACCAGCGCACCGAGCAGGTCCTCGGCATGGAGGACGACGCGGTCGACGCCAAGGAGATCGCCCGCTGGTCGGACCAGGCCGAACGCCTCGGCCGCGCCCTCGCCGCCAGCGCCCTGCGCGCCCGCCACGCCACCTCCGACCAGCTCGCCTGGCTGTTCCGGCACGCCGTCGCCGGCACCGCCGAGGAGCCGCGCACCTCCGCGGCGGGGCGCCGCACCTGGGGGCGGGGGGAGATCGAGCAGCTCGTCGACGGGGTCATCCACAACGGGCGGTCCCTGCTCCGGCTGGAGCAGGCCACCGGGTCGACCTACACCGCCCACTTGTCGTTCTCCCGGTTCCCCGACCTCATGCCGTTCCCCGACGGCGAGCCGTGGCTGCACTACGCCGACTCCCTGCCCTTCCCGGTCGAGGTGTCGCTGCGGATGAAGCTCGTCCCGCCCGCCAAGGCCAGCAAGGACGTCGGCCGCAAGCTCGCCCACGCCCGCGACATGGACGCGCACATCCGCGAAGCCGGGCAGGAGGCGCCGATCGCCCTCGCCGAGCAGATCGACGCCGCCCGCATGCTCGAACACGGCATCACCAAGGAGCGGCTGCCGTTCGTGTACGGGTGGCACCGGCTCATGGTGTCCGCGCCCACCGAGGACCTCCTCGTGCAGCGGGTGGAGGCCGTCGTGGAGCACTACCGCGACATCGGCATCGACGTCACCAATTCCACCGGCGACCAGCTCTCGCTGTTCAACGAGTTCCTGCCCGGCGACCGCATCCGCCTCAACGCCTACGCCCAGCGGCAGCCCCTGCGCACCATCGCCGGCGGGATGCCCACCGCCACCGTCGACCTCGGAGACCGCCGCGACACCGGCATCGGCGGCGGCGGGTGGACCGGGCCCTACATCGGGGAGACCCTGGGGCGGGCCCGCTCCATCGTGCACTTCGACCCGATGGTCGCCGCCGCCCGCAACCGGCCCACCGCCATCGCCATCACCGGCGAACCCGGCGGCGGCAAGACCACCCTGGCGCTGCTGCTCATCCACCAGCTCGCGCTGCGCGGCGTCACCGTCGCCGCCATCGACCCCAAGGGCGACGCCGAGTCGCTCGTCCAGCTGCTCCAGCGGCGCGGCCGCAAGGCCCGCATCATGTCCCTCGGCTCCGCCCAACCGGGCCTGCTCGACCCGTTCGCGTTCGGCGACGACCTGCCCACCAAGAAGACCATGGCCACCGAGACGCTCCGGCTGCTGCTGCCGCGCATGAGCGAGGAGCGGGAGTCGGCCATGATCCAGGCGGTCGCGGCGGTCGCCAACCAGCCCCGGCCCAGCCTGGCCAAGGTCGTCACCCACCTGGAGAACTCCGACGACGCGGCCTCGCGCAACCTCGGCGCGGTGCTGCAGTCCATGTCGGAGATGCGCCTCGCCAGCCTCTGCTTCGACCCGCAGGGCGACGCCCAGATCGACACCGAGGGGTGGACCACCGTGTTCACCCTCGGCGGGCTCACCCTGCCCGACTCCGCCATCCAGCGCGACGACTACTCCTACGAGCAGCGGCTCAGCGTCGCCCTGCTGTACCTGGTCAGCCAGTTCGCCCGCCGGCTCATGAACGGGCTCGACCGGCACCTGCCCAAGGCGATCTTCCTCGACGAGGCGTGGGCGGTGACCTCCACCCCGGAGGGCGCCAAGCTCGTGCCGGAGGTCTCGCGCATGGGGCGCTCCCGCAACACGGCGCTCATCCTGGTCAGCCAGAACGCCGGTGACCTTCTGAACGAGCAGGTCACCAACTGCCTGTCCAGCGTGTTCGCGTTCAGATCGAGTGAACGGTTCGAGGTGGAGAGCGTCATGGCGCTCCTCGGGGTCGAACCCTCCGAGGAGCACATGGCCATGCTCCGCAACCTCGGCAACGGCGAATGCATCTTCCGCGACCTCGACGGGCGCGCCGGACGCATCGCCGTCGACCTGGTGTCCGAGGAACTCCTGCGGTGGCTCGACACCAACCCCACCCGCCAGCGACCCGACGCAGACGACCCCGCGGCCGACGGCGCCCTCGTCGGCACCGGAACCACCAGGCAGGAGCGCTGAAGCAATGAGCCCGAGGTCGACACCCCTGCACCGGTGGATGCCCCGGCCGACGACCGCCGGCCGCAACCTCCGACGCCACCTCGTGATGGCGGCCCTGCTCCTGGCCTTCCTCCTCATCCCCGTCGGCACCGCCCAGGCCGCCCCCGTCTGCGAGGGCGAACCGGCCCCCCAGCCGGAGGCGGCGGGCAGCGGTGCGGACGGGCTGCTGGTGCCGCCGCAGTCGGCGGAGGCGGTGGCGGCGTCCCCTGACGGTGAACTGCCCGACCAGAGCCTCTACGGACAGTACGGAACGGCGGGTCAGCAATGGCACGTCATTCGCGACTCCTGCGTGGACAAGTTGGGGACCAGCGCGATCGCCACGTTGAGCAACACGACGTGGGACTTGTCGAAAACGATCAACCAGTCGACGATCACGGTGTACCAGGCCGCGACGTCCGATGGCCTGCTGGCCAGTTTCAACGGGCTCGTCGAGAGTGTCGTAGGGGAACTCCGGGAGGGAATCTGGCGGCCTCTGCTTCCCACGGTCATCATTCTGGGAGCGGTGTGGCTCGGTTGGTACGGGCTCGTCCGGAAACGGGTCACGCTGACGATCGAGAGCGCCGTGTGGATGGTCTTGGCCACCACGCTGGGCATCTGGATCCTGGTCAACCCGGGCCAGATCCTCGGATTGGCCGGTCAAGTGGTGAACTCGGGCGGCCAACTGGTCAACACCGCGGTCGCGCGCATTTCCGTCTCCGGGGTTGCGACGACGTGCCCGGCCGGGGCTCCCGAGATCCAGCAGGCCGACTGGGAGGGCGATAGTGACTTCGCCGTCCGGCGGAACTCCCAGATGCTGTGGACGGGGCTGGTCTGCCAGCCATGGGTGGCGGGTGAGTTCGGTAGCGGTCCGACGGCCAGCGTCGCCGCACAGGAGTACGGGGTTCCTCTGCTCCAGGCGCAGGGGATCAGCCGTGCGGAGCAGCTCCTGATCGAACGCGGCGAAGCGGACGCCACCGAGTTGAGGGAGCAGAAGCAGCAGGAGTACGAGGAGATCGCCTCGGGCATCCAGGACAACTATCCCGAGGTGTACCCGCTGTTCGAAGGGGATCAGCAGGGGAGCAGGTTCGGTGTAGCGGTCCTTGCCCTGTTCGCAGCGGTTTGCGCCGGAGGCCTCATTCTCGCCGGATCTGTCGCCCTCATTGTGCTTAAGATCGGTTTCCTGCTCCTCCTTCTCCTCTCACCGATCTTCCTCCTGATCGGCATCCATCCGGGGTACGGCCGCTCGGTCCTGCTCCGATGGTTCGAGATGGTGCTGGGCCTGCTCCTGAAGCAGGTCTTCGTGATGCTGCTCATCTCCCTGCTCGTGGTGTGCTACGGACTGGTGATGGCGACCAACCTCGGCTGGGGCCTGCAAATGATCCTGCTCGCCCTGTTCACCCTCGCCCTCTTCGTCTACCGCCGCCCGTTCGCCCACCTGTTCGCGTCGGTGAACGCCAACACCTTCACCTCGCGCATGGTGAGCGACGCGGTCACCAGCAGCGCCCTCAGCCGCAGCGCCAACGTCCTCCCGCCGGTCGCCTACATGCGCGCCCAGCGGTGGGGGCTCAAGCGGGCCCCTCAGTTGGCGGCCGCCGCCGGGGCGGTCCCCGCTGCGGGGGCGGCCGGCGTCGGCGCCGACACCCCCGATGCCGGGCGCGGTGCGGTGGACCCGGGCGACACCGAACCCACCGGCACGCGCGGCACGGCGGCGCGCGCCCGCGGAACCGCCGGCTACGGCCGGGTCCGCGGAAGGGCCGCACCGCCGCCCCTGCACCTCGGACAGACGGGCGGCGGCGACCCCGGTCGCGGCCAGCCCGCGTCCACGCAGCGCAGCTCCGCCCAGGCGCCACGCCTGAGCGAGGCCGCGTCGGTCGGCCTCGGCTCCCCGGGGCGGGCCCCCATCCCGCCGCGTCCGTCCGGCGGGTACACCGGCACGGGCGACACCGGGTGGGCCGCCGTCTTCGGCACCGGATCGGGCAGCGGGCAGCGGGCCGCGTCCGGCGGGGGAGGCGGGCCGTCCGCCCCGGGCGGGGGAGCCGCCGCGGACCGGGCCGCACCCAGCAGCGGCCAGGGCATCTTCCGGGGCCGATCGGCCACACCGCCGATGGCCGTCCCCGGCAGCGGATCGCGGTGGGGCTCCCCGCGCACCCGCCAGGACCGGCCCGCCCCGCCCGTGCGGGGCCCGCGCCCCGAGGCGCCCGCGCCCCGCGGCGAGGGCGGCGGCTGGATCAGCGGCTCCGGCCGCCGCAAGGACGACGCCCCCATCAGCCCGTTCTGGACCGGTTCGGAACCGCAGCGCCGCCGCGAGCAGCGCCGCGACATCCCGTTCTGGCTCCGCGACGGCGATGACTGACCCCATGCCGTCCGCGCGGTGCGGCGCCCCCCACCGGGGGCGCCGCACCCGCCCGACCCGCCACCCCCGTTGCACCTCCTAGGGACCGCCCAGCCATGCCCAAGTCGCTCTCCGAGGGGCAGCAGCGCCTCGTCTTCGGCGTCCTCGTCGCCGTCCTGGTCGCCTTCGGCCTCTACCTCAGCTTCGGCGGATTCTCCGGCGGCGACGAGGAGGCGCCGCCGCAGGCCGAGGGCGGTGACGGCGCCGACGGTGGCGGCGGCGAACAGCCCGCCGTCGACCCGCCGAGCCCGATCCCGACCACGGCCACCGAGGACATGCGGGTGCTCGACTGGCTCCCCTTCACCGAGGACGAGCTGAAGGGTGCCGCCGCCACCGCCCAGGCGTTCGCCACGGCCTACGGCACCATCGACTACGCGGAATCTCCCGAGGACTACTACGCCTCCATGCAGGCCCTGGCCACCGACGACTACGCCGAGACCCTCGCCCAGAGCTCGGGCGCCGGGGCCCTGTGGCAGGAGATGGGCGAGCAGGAGGCGGTCGCCGAGGGGCGGGCCGACGTCGAGTCCATCCGCGGCTTCGACGACGAGTCCGTGGTGTTCGTTGTCCGGGCCCAGTCCATCACCGAGGGCTCCGGAGGTGCCGACGAGGACCTCGGCGACTTCGCCGTCACCGTCGTGCGGGAGCGCGGCGAGTGGCGGGTCTTCGACTTCCAGCCCGCCGACGCCGGAAACCTCGGTGAGGGGTGATGGCGGCCATCCGACCGGCCCCCGTTCCGGCGCACGTGTTCCACCCGCCCAGCGCTACCCCCGGCAGGTGACGGCATGATCTCCCTCTTCACGACCGCGGTCCCGGACGACCGCGGCTCCTGCGCGACCCGGCTCGCCATCGGGGTCGGGCTGTTCATCGCGGGCGTGGTCGGCCTCGCCATGATCGTCATCCCCACCGCGTCGATGAGCCCCGGCATCCTCAACGTCGCGGGCGGGCTGCGGTGCACCGGCGAGACCGCCGCCGACCAGGCCGAGAGCAGCGGCTACGCCGAGGACTCCATCCCCGCCAACTACCTGGAGATCTACCGCGAGGTGGGGGAGGAGAAGGGCCTGCCGTGGAACGTGCTCGCCGGCATCGGGCAGGTCGAGAGCAAGCACGGCCGCTGGGAGGGGCCGGGCATCACGGAGGGCCACAACGACTGGGGCGCCGCGGGGCCCATGCAGTTCGGCTCCCTCGACGGGTCCGCAGCCGGGAACAGCTGGGGCGGCGAACCGGTCATGGACGCCGACGACCGCCCCGACGAGGGCTACGGCCAGGACGGCAACGGGGACGGTGTGGTCAGCGTCTACGACCCGGCCGACGCCATCCCCGCCGCGGCGGACTACCTGATCGCGCACGGGGCCAAGGAGGACATGCGCCAGGCGGTGTTCGGCTACAACCACGCCTGGTGGTACGTGGACGACGTGATGGGCTGGGCCGAGACCTACGCCGACGGCGACTTCGACACCAGCGGCTCCATCGAGACCGCGGTGAACTGCGAGGTCAACGAGGACGGGATCCCCGTGGGGCGGGCGCCCAACGAGGCCGCGCAGGCCGTCGTCGACTGGGCCATGGACCAGCGCGGCAAGCCCTACATCTGGGGCGGTGTCGGGCCGACCGGCTACGACTGCTCCGGGCTGCTGTACAAGGCGTACGAGAGCATCGGGGTGTCCATCCCGCGCGTCTCCCAGGACCAGTGGAACTTCGGGCCGCGGGTGCCGGCTGGGGAGGAGCAGCCGGGCGACTTCGTCTTCTTCGACGTGCAGCGCCCGGGCGAGCCCCCGGGGCCGGGACACGTCGCGATGGTGATCGGCGACGGCCTGATGGTGGAGGCCTGGTGCACCAACTGCGGGCCCATCGCCACCCGTGAGTACGATGACCCGAGCCGCGCCGACGTCCTGGGCTTCACCCGGCCCCTGGAACACCCGGACGTCCAGGCCCAGTTGGAGACGCGGGGCTAGTCTCCGCGCCCTTGCCACCCCTTCCCGAGGACGACACATGCCCGAGAGACAGGCCGAGCGGAGCGAGAAGCAGGGCGTTCACGGCTGGCGTGCCTTCTTCCTGATGTTCGGATGCGGGACGGTGGCCGCCTTGGTGATGGTCGGTGGTGTGGTCGGCGTGGTGCGGACCCTTACCTCGGATAGCGGTGTGTCCGGTGGTGAGCCGGGTGTCGTCGAGTCGCGGCAGCCCAGGGAGACCATGCCACCTGAACTCCTCGATCTATGCGAACTCGTCGAGGCGCAGAGCCTCATGTCCGCCTCCCCCTATAACCGCACGGAGGAGGACGACGACTACATGGACACCGCGACTGGAGGCGAGAGCGTCGACCCGCGTACCGTCAGCGACGAATGCGCGTGGGAGGTCACCGCCGGCTCCGCCAGTGTCTGGCAGTTCGAGCTTTCCTATCGAGCGTTCATCGAGACGGAGGGGCAGGAATCCCTTAGCGAACTGGCCGACGAGGAGTACCGGGGACGTGTCGATGCATCGGCCGACGAGGTTCCCCGGCCGGAAGCCGAGGGGCCGGTCGTAGGGATGCCCGGTGAGTCGTACTACCGATACCGGACGTCAAAGACCGGCGGCGACTCCTACGAACTCGTGCGGATCGTCAAGAGCGGTGTCTACGAGGTGCGGCTGAGCGGTCCCGACGAGTCGACGAGCGAGCCCGTGACGGAACAGGACTTTCGCCAGGAGTTGCTGCAGGCGACGCCGTTCCTGGACCGCGCCTTTGAACGGCACATCCCCGACGAGGTGGAGTGACCAGCGGGGGATCGGGGGCCGGTCGCCGCGCGGGCGTTGGTGCCATAGGGACTCACACCTGTTTGTTGAGGCGATGGCCTCGGTGAGGCGACCCGTTGGTCGTCGCAGATGGTCGTGCTCAGGTCGTGAACACATCGGTGAGTGTCGTCCGGAGTGTCCCCATGCGATCACTCAGGCACGAAAGTCGGTTGTGGCGGCCGGGGCGGGGACCGCGCGGCGGGCCGTTCGTCAGGTCAACCGGAAGTTCAACGGAAATGGGTGGCGGTCACCCTCGTGATCGCCTTGTCATTCCAGCATGCCCGAATCTGCGAGCACGGCCGTGGCCGCTTCCGGTCAGCCCCGTAGGGGCCGCTGATCACCCTGTGCGACCCGCCCCCGATCGGTACACTGAAATGCACGTGCATTCGCACATGCATGAACCCGCCGCGCCAGTGACGCGCCCGCCCGCCGCCGATCCCTTCCGATCCCGTCCTTCCGCTGGTACCGGTAGAGGGTCCACGGCGTGCGAGCGCGCCCGCTCGCCCCCATCACGTCGGAGGAAACCTGTGCACGCGGTCCTCATCGTCGTCGTCATCGTGCTGGTGGCGGCGCTCGCCTCGATGGTCTCCCTGCTGATCTCCTCGGCCTCGCGGTTGGCGTGGAACGAGTCGGCGGTCATGGCGGCGCGCACGTTCGCCTGCGCCGTGGGGGTGGCGACCGCGCTCGCCGGGGTGCTGTTCCTCGCGCTGTAGGCCACGGCCCCGACCGGCCGCCCCCGCGCTGCGCCTCCAGGCGCGCCGGCGGTGCCTACCGTCCCCTTCCCGCCCGTCCTTCACCGTCCCCGCAACGGCCCGCCGCCCCCGGACCGTCCCCGCCGCGTGGTACCCAACAAGTGCACACCACCGCACGCGAAGGGACCCCGATGACTCCAGAGCAGTTCGTCGACGTCGCCCTCTGGTTCCCGGAGTCGGTCGAGACCGAGCCGTTCGCCCCGGGCACCCCCGTCTACAAGGTCGCGGGCAAGATGTTCGCCCTGCTCTCCGACGACGGGCGCGGACCCGCCCGGGTCTCGCTGAAGTGCGAACCCGGCCTCGCCCTGGACCTGCGCGCCCAGTACCCGGGTGTGCTGCCCGGGTACCACCTCGACAAGCGGCACTGGAACACCGTGGTCCTCGACGGCGGCGTGCCCGACGACGAGGTGGTGGAGATGGTGTGGCACTCCTACCGCCAGGTCGTGAAAGGGCTGCGCCGGGCCGACCGCGACCGCCTCCTCGCGGTCCTCGGCGACGACATGCCCGACCTGCCCCCGCCGACCGAGGCGGGCGGGTCCTCCTGAGAGCACGGCGGAACGCCGCGCCCGGCAGACCTGGTCGCCCGATCAGGCCGACCCGCCCGCCCCCTCCGTTCCCTCCCGCCCGCCCCACAGCCCCGATCGGGCGGACCCACCTGACGGGACGCGGCGAACGCCGTGCCCGGCTACCCCGCCCGTCCGCCGACCGCGCCCGGCCTCCTGATGGCCACCGCGACGCCCTCCGCCGCCCCAGCACCCGGATCGGCGCGCCCGCCCGCTGCCGCCGCTACGGCAGCGCCACCGCCACCACCTGCGTCCGCTGCGAGGCGGAGAAGTTGTCGTCGCTCACCAGCACCAGCGTGCGCTCCCCGGAGGGCAGGTCGGGGCCCCAGGTCATCCCCTCGATGTTGTCGACGTGCTCCAGGCCCAGGTCGTCGAGGTCGGCGACCAGCTCCTTCTCGACCAGGCGCGGCGCACGGCGCGCGTCCTCGATCGACCGGAGCCGGGAGATATCGGTCGCCCCGCGCAGGTCCGCCCGGTAGATCCGGACCTCGTTGCCGACCCCCGCGACGTAGGCGCGCTCGACGACGAGCAGGCGACCGGGGTGCTCCGGGTCGGCCAGGATCTCGCTCACCCCGTTGTCGTAGGCTCCGCCGGCGGGTTCGGGCTCGGCGAAGACGGGGTCGACCGGGTAGCCGTACTGGGCCGTCCGGCGGCCCTGCCGGTCGCCGACGCTGAACCGGACGACGGCGCCCTGGTCGGGCGTCGCCACGGGGCCGTCCTGCAGCAGCGGGCCCTCCATCGACGTGACGAACCGGCCGTGCGGGGCGAACGTCAGCCCCTCGAAGGTGAGGTTGGCGCGCGGGCCGCGGTCGCCGTCGTCCATCCGCAGGTTGCGGGGGGTCGGCAGGACGCGCCGCGTGCGCCCGTCCCGGTCGGCGGCCCGGACCTGCGGGTCGAGCAGGACGGGGGTGTCGCCGTCGAGCCGCCGCTCGCCCTCCGTGGTCCACCACACGCCGCCGGTGGCGGGGTCGATCCGGATGGACTCGGGGTCCACGGCCCCGCGACCGCACGTCGCGGAACGGGGCGGGCAGGGGCGCTGCCCGGCGCCGGCCGCGGACAGCGGCGGGTAGGGGGCGCCGTCGGCGTCGCGGAGGGTGTGCACACCGGTGACGTCGACCGCGCCGACGCCGGACGCGTCGACCTGGATGTCGGCGGTGTAGAAGCGCGCGGGATTGCGATCGGACCGGTCGTCGCTGATGAGCACGTAGTCACCGGTGCGGGGGTCGCGGTCGATGCCGGACAGGCCGCCGAGGGCGGTGCCCTCGACCTCGGTACCGTGCGGCACCGTGACGGCGCCCAGCAGGCGCGGCGCGTCCGCCTCATCGGCGTGGGCGGAAGCGGGGACGGCGGCGGCGCCGAGGGCGAGGACACCCGCGGCGAGCAGGCGAACGGAGGTGATGGGCATACCGCCCATCCCACCACGATTCCGTTGCCCTTACCTGTCCGCGCGGTGACATGTCGGTACCCCGGCATGCCCGCCCCTGCGGGCGATCGAGTCCGCTGCCCGGCCGCCGCCGCGCCACGTTTCCTCGGGGACCCGACAGCGGACCGGTGCCCCGGACGCCCGCCCCTGCGGGCGATCGGAACCCGCTGTCCGGCTGCCACCGGCCCCGGCCCCTGCCTCAGCGGACCCGACAGCGGGCATCCCGACGGCCGGACCCGCTCATCCCCGTGGGAGCAGACGGCTCCACTCGCGGGCGGGGCGGGGGAGTCGGACGGCGACCTGGGTCCACTCCTCCGCGAGGAGGGCGCGGACCGCCGCGCCTCGGTCGACCCGGCCGCCTCCGGGCTCCGGCCCCCGGCCGGCCACCGCGAGGGCGCGGTCGAGGAGTTCCGTGGAGTCGGGCCGGTCGCCGGGGGACTTCGCCATGGCGGCGAGGACCAGGTCCTCCAGCGCGGGGGAGAGGCGGTCGAGGTCGGGCTCCTCCGCCAGCACCCGGCGGGCGAGCTCGCGCGGGTGGCCGTGGCCGAAGGGGTCGTGGGCGGCGGCGGCGAACGCGACCAGGCACCCCCACAGGAACACGTCCGACCGGTCGGTGACCGGTTCCCGGCGGTACTGCTCGGGGCTGATCCAGCCGGGGGTGCCGACACCGTCGGCGGGGCCGTGGGCGGTGCCGTCGCCGGCGGGGGCGGGGTCGGCGGAGATGCGGAGGGTGCGCAGCCGCCGGCGGAACCGGCGCACCCGCATCCACCGCGTCGGGTCTTCGCCGTCGGTAGGGCGGGCGATACCGAAGTCGAGCACCTTGGGGCCGACCGGTGAGATGACGACGTTGCTCGGCTTGAGGTCGCGGTGCACGACCCCGGCGGCGTGGATCGCGCGCAGCGCCTCGGCGGCGCCGACCGCCAACCCGTTCAGCATGCCGCCCCGCAGGGGCCCGTGCCGCTCGACGTGGTGCCGCACCGTGGGGCCGGGCACGTACTCGGTGACGAGCCACGGCACCTCGGCCTCGACGTCGGCCCGGACGAACCGCGCCACACACCCGCTGTTGACCCGCGCCAGCAACCGGGCCTCGTGCGCGAACCGGCGCCGGAACGCGGGGTCGGCCGCGTGCTCGGCGTGCACGACCTTCACGGCGAGGTACCCGTCGACGCCGTCCGCCACCCCGGCGTACACGGTGCCCATCCCGCCGGCCCCGATCCGCCCGACCAGCTCGAACCCCCCGACCCGCCGCGGATCCCCCTCCCCCAACCGCCCCAACCGCCGCACCCCGCGCGCCTTCACAGCGAGGCCTCCGCATCCGGGGCGTGGGTGGAGGGAACCGGCCGTGCCGATCGGCCGTGCGGACAGAGGGGTACCGCGCGCATGGGGCCGTCCAAGGCGTCGTCGGGGATCGTGCGGGGATTCTACGCGGCCGCGCGCGGCCGCCGGTGGCGGCAGCGGTCCCGCTCCGACTGGCGGGACGTCGGCGGGGCGCGGTAGGAACGATGCCGGGCCCCGCCCGCGGCGCACGCGGCCGCCGGGGCGGGCAGGGCGGGCAGCGGCAGCGCGGAGGGGGCGGACGGTGGCACAGGCGCGCGGGGCCGGTGGGGCTCCGGGGGTGTTGGAGGGGGTGTTGGAGAGGATCACCTTCGCCAATGAGGAGACCGGGTACACCGTGGCGAAGGTCGATGGGGGGCGTGGCGGGGATCTGGTGACCGTGGTGGGGGCGCTGCTGGGGGCGCAGCCGGGGGAGTCGCTGCGGATGCGGGGGCGGTGGGGTTCGCACCCGCAGTACGGGCGCCAGTTCCACGTCGACGACTACACCACCGTGCTGCCCGCCACGGTGCAGGGCGTCCGCCGGTACCTGGGGTCCGGGCTGGTCAAGGGCATCGGCCCGCGGTTGGCCGAGCGGATCGTGGACTACTTCGGGGTCGACGCGCTCGACGTCATCGAGCACACCCCCGAGCGGCTGATCGAGGTCCCCAAGCTCGGCCCGAAGCGCACCCGGCTCATCACCGAGGCGTGGGAGGAGCAGAAGGCCATCAAGGAGGTCATGGTCTTCCTCCAGGGCATCGAGGTGTCGACGTCGCTGGCAGTGCGCATCTACAAGAAGTACGGCGACGCGTCCATCACCGTGGTGCGCGAGGAGCCCTACCGGCTCGCCTCCGACGTGTGGGGCATCGGCTTCAAGACCGCCGACACGATCGCCCGCGCCGTCGGCATCCCGCACGACAGCCCGCAGCGGGTGATGGCCGGCATCCAGTTCACGCTCTCGGAGTCGACGTCGGACGGCCACTGCTACCTGCCCCAGGAGCGGTTGATCGCCGACGCGGTGAAGATCCTCCAGGTCGACTCCGGCCTGGTCATCGAGTGCCTGGCGGAGCTGGTGGCGCAGGAGGGGGTCGTGTCCGAGCGGGTCCCCGGCCCCGACGGGGAGCCGGTGACCGCCGTGTACCTGGTGCCGTTCCAGCGGGCCGAGGTGGCGCTGGCGGCGCAGCTGCGGGCGCTGCTGCGGGCCCCCGAGGACCGGCTGGGGGCGTTCACCGGCGTCGACTGGGAGCGGGCGCTGGGGTGGCTGCGGGAGCGCACCGGCGCCGACCTGGCGCCCGCGCAGGAGGCCGCCGTGCGGCTGGCGCTGACCGAGAAGGTCGCGGTGCTCACCGGCGGCCCCGGGTGCGGCAAGTCGTTCACGGTGGCGTCGGTGATCCGGCTGGCGGCCGCGAAGCGGGCGAAGATCATCCTCGCCGCCCCCACCGGCCGGGCGGCCAAGCGGATGACCGAGCTGACCGGGCACGAGGCGTCGACCGTCCACCGCCTGCTGGAGCTGAAGCCCGGCGGCGACGCCACCTACGACCGCGACCGCCCGCTCGACTGCGACCTGCTCGTGGTCGACGAGGCGTCCATGCTCGACCTGCTGCTGGCGAACAAGCTCGCGAAGGCGGTACCTCCCGGGGCGCACCTGCTGCTGGTCGGCGACGTCGACCAGCTCCCGTCGGTGGGCGCCGGCCAGGTGCTGCGCGACCTGCTCGCGGCCGGGGCCCCGGCCGAGGAGGTCCTGGAGGGCCTGCCCGAGGACGGTATCGAGTCGGGCACCGGTGTGGTGGGCGGAGCCGTGTCGGGCGGCGAGGACGCCGGTGTTCCGGCCGGCGGCCGCCGGCCTGTCGGCGGCCGAGCCGGAGGCGGCGCCGAGTCGGGCGCCGGTGTGGTGGGTGGGGCCGTGCCGGGCGGCGAGGACGCCGGTGTTCCGGCCGACGGTGGACGCGGACCTGGTGGCCAGGTCGTGGCCCGGGTCGGTCCCGGCCCCGATTTCCTGTCCGATGCCGGACCCGTGCCGCTCGCCGGCTCCGGCTCCCGTTCCGGCTTCGAGGGCGATCGCGCCGACGAGGGGGCCGCCGCGGTGGGTGCGCCCGGCTCGGCCGATGCGCACGACGGGCACCGGCAGCACGGGCAGCACCCTCAACGCCCAGCGCACACGACGCAGCCCGCTCGTCCGGCGCGCGCGTCCGGCCGGTCGGGTGGTCGAGCGGCAGCCGGGATCCCGCACGTGCGGCTGACGCACGTGTTCCGCCAGGCGCAGCAGTCCGGGGTGGTGGTCAACGCGCACCGGGTCAACACGGGCCGCCCGCCCGAGACCGAGGGGATGTCCGACTTCTTCCTGTTCGCCTGCGAGGAGACCGACGCCGCCGCGGAGCTGACGGTCGACGTGGTGGCGCGTCGCATCCCGCGCAGGTTCGGACTCGACCCGCGGCGCGACGTGCAGGTGCTGACCCCGGTGCACCGGGGCCCGGCCGGCGCGGGCAACCTCAACACGCTCCTCCAGGAGGCGCTGACCCCGGCGCGCGAGGGCGTGCCCGAGCGCCGGTTCGGGGGCCGGGTGTTCCGCGTCGGCGACAAGGTCACCCAGGTCAGGAACAACTACGACAAGGGAGCGAACGGCGTCTTCAACGGCACACTCGGTGTCATCACAGGTATCGACTCCGACGAGCAGCGGCTCACCGTACGCACCGACGAGGACGAGGAGGTGCCGTACGAGTTCGCCGAACTGGACGAGCTGGCGCACGCCTACGCGGTCACCGTCCACCGTTCGCAGGGCAGTGAGTACCCCGCCGTGGTGATCCCGGTCACGACGAGCGCCTGGATGATGCTCCAGCGGAACCTGCTCTACACCGCCATCACGCGCGCGAAGCGGCTGGTCGTCCTGGTGGGCTCGCGCCGGGCGATCGCCCAGGCGGTGCGGAACGCGACCGCCGGACGGCGCCACACCGCCCTGGCGCACCGGCTGGCCGACCTGTGATGACCGACCTCTGACCACCCTCTGATCGACGGGCCGTCCGCCGCCTGGGCGGGGTCGGGGCGTCGTGCCGGGGGGCGTTGTGGGTGTTTCGGGGGGTCGTGGGGGTGTTGTGTCGATCCGGGGTTGGAGTGGGTTCCGGTACCGGCTCGGTCGTCGGGCGGTAATCGGGCCTCCGTATCGGGCCGGCGGCCGGGCCTCTGCGCGGGTTTTCCGCGAAGCCGCCCGCAGGGCTTCGGCATCGGGTTCTCGCGTCGGCGCCGCCGAGGGTCTTCGCTGCGGGCCGCCCCTCAGGGCGCAGCTCGGTCCGGCACGGTGCCCCCGCCCGGGTGTCGGTCCGCAGCTTTCCCCCGCTGGAAGCGGGCCGGTATCGAGGCGCGGCGGCGCCCCGGTCGACGGGCGATCCCCCGATAGCGCCCATACGCCATCAATGCCGCCAACCGCGATGAGTCGTATTTGTCGTTATTCTGCGCTTCGTCTTTATGCCGTCATACCCGACTTATCGGGCGGGCGTCTGCTGTGCGCCGATAATTCGCGCGGATTCGTGCGTCCGGACAAATGAAAACACCGCCCGTGTCCCCTAACGTTGTTCAGGCGACACCGCGGGGCCGACCCCCTCTCCCGGCACCCGGTGTCGCCCGGCCGCGCTGCGTCCGTCCTCTCCCGGACGCGGTCCGCGGCCCGGTCAGGGCCGCCGTCCCGCCGGGGTCGGTTCGGCCCCGCCCCCTCCTGTGTCGCGGAAAGGGCGGGACGGCGGTCCTGGTCGCACGCGTGTCCCCCAGGGCTCATCTCGACTTTTTCGAGTTTCCGCCCCGCGGGCCCTGACGTGTGAATAGGCTCCCCTTGTGAGTCGGAAACCCGGGCGGATTCTGCGGAACCGGCGTCGGTGTCGGTATTCGCCGACGGCGCTCCGCGGCCTCGGCCCCCGGTGCGCGCCGCGCGCCGGGGCCTCCGCCCGCCTCCGGTTCCACCCCGCGCCGCCCCTCGTGGTCGGCGCTCCGGGACTTCCTTCCCCCGGCGCTGCGGTCGCGCCGGGCCAGTAGCCACCCCGGACGCTGACGCTCTTTCCACTCCCCCCGGAGAGCGTCGGCACCCCTCGGGCGCCGGCCCACCGGTCGGCGCCCGAGGGGCCAGCCCGTCCCGGCACCCCGCCCGCTCTGCTCGTCCCGGCCGACCCGGCCGGCCCCACCCGCGCGGCCGTGCCCCCGCGTGACCGCGCCGTGACGTTGTGATCGAATGGTGACCTTTTCCGGGAAACCCGTTTGCGGTGGTCGGCGTCGGGGGTATGAGCCACGCTGGCGGCGGGACTCCCGCCGCTCTCCCCGCCCCGCGGCCCCACCACCGCGGGACCGCACGGAAAGGCCAGCACTCGTGGGTACCCTCTCGTGGCTCAACGGCTCCGCCCCGACCTCCCCCGCCGACGCCGTCCGGCGCCTGCACGGCCACCTCGCGGCCACCGGCGCGCAGCGGATGTACGCGGGTGAGCGGTCGTCGGTGGCGCTGCTGTCGGTCCGCGCCGGGCTCACCGTGTGGTGCATGCGGGGCGCGTTCCACTGGCGCGACGAGCAGGGCGAGGCCCGCACCCACCCCGCCGCCGACCCCGAGGGCGCCGCGCGCCGCCTCACCGGCGCCCACCACACGGGCCGCGAGCGCACCGCCGCCTGACCGCGCCGGGCGTCGACCGCCCCGCTACGGTTGCCCCGTGAGCGACCCCCAGATCGTCGTCGGCGCCGCTATCATCCGCGGCGGCGCCCTGCTCGCCGCACAGCGCGCCCAGCCGCCGTCGCTGCGCGGCCGCTGGGAGCTGCCCGGCGGCAAGGTCGATCCCGGCGAGACCGACATCGAGGCCCTCGTCCGCGAGTGCCGCGAGGAACTCGGCGTGTGCATCCGGCCGCTGCGGCGCATCGGCGGCGACGTCGCGTTCCCGCGCCGCCCGCAGGGCCCGTCGGCGGTGCTGCGGGTGTGGACCGCCGACCTGGTCGACGGCGAACCCGCGGCGCTGGAGCACCTCGCGCTGCGCTGGCTGCGCGCCGAGGCGCTGACCGACGTCGACTGGCTCCCCGCCGACGTCCCCTTCCTCGACGCGATCCGCCCGCACCTCGGCGGCTGACTCCGCCGACCGCCGGTGGCGCCACCATTCGGCGCCTTGGCCGGCCGGCCCCGTTCTCCGGGGCGCCTCGGCTCGATCCCGCCCCCGGGCGTCGCTCCGTCTTCCGTGACCGGCCCGCACCCGCGCTCCGGCCCGGCCGCGCCGCCGGCCGTCCCGCCGTACGCCCGCTCCGCCCCTGGTGGGAGCACGTGCCTCCGCCGTCCGGCCCGTTCGCGCGCCCGCCGCCCGCGCCCCCGGTTCTCCGCCGTGCCGCCGCCCCGCCGTCGGCCGCCCGCCCCCGCGACACCCCGGGGGCCCGGTGCCAGCACATAAACTGAGAATCGTCCGCGGGTGCCGCGGTACTTCCCAGCAGATGAGATCGAGACTTTCGCATGTCCACCGCAACGCCCGTCGAGGGCTCCGCACGCCGGACCGACCTCCGCAACGTCGCCATCGTCGCGCACGTCGACCACGGCAAGACCACGCTCGTCGACGCCATGCTGTGGCAGTCGGGGGTCTTCCGCGCCAACCAGGACGTCGACGAACGCGTCATGGACTCCAACGACCTGGAGCGCGAGAAGGGCATCACCATTCTCGCGAAGAACACCGCGGTCCACTACACCACCCCTGAGGGCGACGACGTCGTCATCAACATCATCGACACCCCGGGCCACGCCGACTTCGGCGGCGAGGTCGAGCGCGGCCTGTCCATGGTCGACGGGGTGGTGCTGCTGGTCGACGCCAGTGAGGGCCCGCTGCCGCAGACCCGGTTCGTGCTGCGCAAGGCGCTCGCCGCGAAGCTCCCGGTGATCCTGGTCATCAACAAGGTCGACCGCCCCGACAGCCGGATCGCCGAGGTCGTCGACGACACCTACGAGCTGTTCCTCGACCTCGACGCCGACGAGGCCCAGATCGACTTCCCGATCGTCTACGCCTGCGCCCGCGACGGCAAGGCGTCCCTGCAGCGCCCCGCCAACGGCACGGTGCCCGACAACGACAACCTGGTGCCGCTGTTCAGCACCATCCTCGACACCATCCCGGCCCCCGAGTACCAGCCGGGCGCCCCGCTCCAGGCGCACGTCACCAACCTCGACGCCTCCCCGTTCCTGGGCCGGCTGGCGCTGTGCCGGGTACAGCAGGGCGAGCTCCGCAAGGGCCAGCAGGTGGCGTGGATACGCGCCGACGGCACCACCCGCCAGGTCAAGATCACCGAGCTGCTGATGACCGACGGCCTGGAGCGCAAGCCCGCCGAGGTGGGCGGCCCCGGCGACATCATCGCGATCGCCGGCATCCCGGACATCATGATCGGCGAGACCCTCGCCGACCCCGAGGACCCGCGCCCGCTGCCGCTCATCACCGTCGACGAGCCCGCCATCTCCATGACGATCGGCACCAACACCTCGCCGCTCGTCGGCAAGGTCAAGGGCGCCAAGGTCACCGCCCGCCTGGTCAAGGACCGGCTCGACCGCGAACTCGTCGGCAACGTGTCGCTGCGCGTCCTCAACACCGAGCGCCCCGACACCTGGGAGGTGCAGGGCCGCGGCGAGCTGGCGCTGGCCATCCTGGTCGAGCAGATGCGCCGCGAGGGCTACGAGCTGACCGTCGGCAAGCCGCAGGTGGTCACCAAGGAGATCGACGGCAAGGTGCACGAGCCGGTCGAGCGCCTGACGGTCGACGCGCCCGAGGAGTACATGGGCGCCATCACCCAGCTCCTCAGCGTCCGCAAGGGCCGCATGGAGAACATGACGAACCACGGCACGGGCTGGATCCGCATGGACTGGCTGGTGCCGTCGCGCGGTCTCATCGGCTTCCGCACCGAGTTCCTCACCGAGACCCGCGGCAGCGGCATCGCCCACCACGTGTTCGAGAAGTTCGAGCCGTGGTTCGGCGAGCTGCGCACCCGCCCCAACGGGTCGATGGTGGCCGACCGCAGCGGGCAGGCCGTCGCGTTCGCCATGTTCAACCTCCAGGAGCGCGGCATCATGTTCGTGGAGCCCGGGACCGAGGTGTACGAGGGCATGATCGTCGGCGAGAACTCGCGCGCCGACGACATGGACGTCAACATCACCAAGGAGAAGAAGCTCACCAACATGCGCTCCTCCACCGGTGACGAACTGGTGCGCCTGGTGCCGCCGCGCAAGCTCTCCCTGGAGCAGGCGCTGGAGTTCTGCCGCGAGGACGAGTGCGTCGAGGTCACCCCCGAGGCCGTGCGCATCCGCAAGGTCGTGCTCGACCAGAAGGAGCGCGGCCGCATCACCGCGCACAAGAAGCGGGGCTGACCCGTCCGGTCCGGCGGCGGCCGGGGCACCGCGCCCCGGCCGCCGGCTCCGGCCGGCCCCGCGTCAGCCCGCCGCCACCGCCGCGCGCCCGGTGTGGGCCAGGACCGCCTCCGCCAGCGGGGCGTGCGCCTCGGCCGGCAGCGTGTGCCCCATGCCCGGCACCTCCAGGTACTCCGCGCCGGGGATCTCGGCCGCGATCAGCCGCCCGTGCCCCGGCTTCACCGGTTCCTCGGACCCCTCCACGACCAGGGTCGGCGCGGTGATCCCGCCCAGCGCGTCCTCCGGTTCGAAGTGGGGGTGGCCGGCCGCAGCCCGCCGGTGGTTGGCCTCCGACCCCGGCACCCGGGCCCGGTCGTAGAGCCGCTCCTCCACCGCCCGCTGCGCGTCGGCGTCGAACGGCAGCGCCGGGCCGTGCAGCACCCGCGCCACCTCCACCTGGAAGTCGACGTACTCCGCGCGGGTGGCGGGCGGCGGTGCGGTGGCCGCCCGCTGGAACAGCTCGGTGAACGCGGCCTTCGGCGGCGGCAGCGCGCCCGCGTCCTGCGGTTCGCCCATCAGCGCCCGCAGCACCACCTCGCCCTCGCGGCGGCCCAGCGGCGACGCGCCGATGACCGTCAGCGTCGCCACCCGCTCGGGGCGGGTGACGGCGATCCACTGGCCGAGCAGGCCGCCCGCCGAGTGACCCACGATGTGCGCCGCGCCGATCCCGAGGGCGTCGAGCAGGCCGATCGCGTCGTCGCGGATGTCGGTCCACGTGTAGGGGTGGGCGTCGAAGTCCACGGCGGTGGACCGCCCGGTGTCGCGGTGGTCGTAGCGGATGACCCGCCGCCCGCCCGCCGCCAGTCGGCCGACGAACGCGTCGGGCCACACGTGGCCCTGCGACATCGACCCCATGATGAGCAGGACCGGCGGGCCGTCCGGGTCGCCGAACTCCTCGACCCACAGCTCCACGTCGCCGATTTCGACCGTTCTCCCCGTTGCCGTCATGCGTGTGGCCTCCCGTTTCCCGTTCCGTCCTGCGATGCCCCTACTCTCCCGCGCCGGGCACGGGGCGGCATCCGTAGGACCACGGGGGTCTACGGGGCCCGTGGTGCGGGCTCCGCCCCGGTACCGGCGGCGGACACCATGCGGGCGAGTTCGGTCCGCGTGGCCACCCCGAGCTTGGGATACGCCTTGTACAGGTGGTATTCGACGGTGCGCGGGCTGAGGAACAGCCGGGCGGCCACCTCCCGGTTGGACGCCCCCTCCGCGACCAGGCGGGCGATGCGCAGCTCCTGCGGGGTGAGCGCGTCGAGCGCGGCGGGCGCGGCCCGCTCCGGCGCCTCCCCGGCCGCGCGCAGCTCCGCCGCCGCCCGCCGCTCCCACGGGGCCATGCCGAGCCGGCCGAACGCCTCGGCGGCGGCCCGCAGGTGCGGCCGCGCCTCGGCGGCCCGGCGGGCGCGGCGCAGCCGCTCCCCGAGCAGCAGTCCGGTGCGGGCCCGGTCGACCTCGGCGCCGCCGTCGCCGGCGAGGAGGTCCAGCGCCTCCGCGTAGCGGTCGGCGGCGGCCGCGTCGTCCTCGGCGACCAGGCCGTGGCAGCGGGCGCGCATCGCGCGGGCGCGCGGGGTGGCGGCGCCCGCCGACCAGCCGTCCAGGAACGCGGCGGCGGCGCGGGCGGCCCCGTGGTCGCCCGCCGCCACCGCGGCCTCCACCCGGTCGGCGGTCGACCCCCACACCGTGATGGGGTGCCCGGCGCCGGGGCCGGCCGCCGCGATCGCCGTCAGCCGCTCGTGGGCGGGGGCGAACCGGCCCAGGCCCAGGTCGAGCAGTGCCAGGGCGTAGGAGGCGATGGACGCGCGCAACCCCACCCGGTGCGGGATCGCGGTCGCCAGCGCCGCGTGGGCCCGCTCCCGGCACGCGTCCTCGCGGCCGCGCAGGGCGTCCACCATCGCCAGGTTGGCCAGGTGGGCGGCGGCGGAGTTGACGTATCCGGCCTCGCGGGCCAGCTCCAGGCCCTCCTCGGCGACGGCGGCGCTCAGCGACAGCCGCCCGTTCATGCGCTCGCCGGTGGCGACCAGCTCCAGGACCGCGGGCAGGGTGCCCGACATGCCCGACATGCGGGCGATCTGTCCCGCCCGTTCGACGTACACCGCCGCCGCGTCGGCCTCCCCGAGGTGGCTGGCCGCCGTCCCCGCCCACAGCAGCTCCGCCGCCCCGGCGCCGTCCGGCAGCGCCGCCAGCGCCCGGCGGACCCGGTCGGCGCCCCGCTCCGGAGCGCCGCCGCGCAGCTCACCGATGCCGGCGAGCACCTCCCGCAGGTAGGCGGTCGACGGGTCGGCCGGGGCGGGCAGGCCGGCCGCGCGGCGGCCGAGGTCGACCGTCGCGGCGAGGTCGCCGACGTGCGAGGCGGCCTCCGCCGCGTCGGCGAGCAGCGCCAGCGCACGTTCGGGGTCGCCGCCCTCGGCGGCCCGTTCGGCGGCGGCGCCGAAGACGCGCAGCGCCTCGGCGGCGTCGCCGGAGTGCACCTCGAACCGGCCGTGCAGCCGGTCCAGGTCGGCGCGCAGCCTGGGGTCGCGGGCGTCGGCGCGGGCCGCCGCGAGCCGGCCGCGCGCCAGGCCGGGGCGGCCGCCGAGCCAGGCGGTGCGGGCGGCCTCGGCCGACCTGCGGGCGCGCTCCTCGGGGTCGGGGGTCAGGTCGGCGGCGCGGGCGAAGGCGTCGGCGGCGTCGGCGAAGCCGCCCCGGTCCCGGTCGCGGGCGGCGGCCGCGGCGAGCGCCGTCGCGGTGCCGGCGTCGGGGGCGGTCGCGGCGGCGGCGCGGTGCCGGGCGGCGCGGTCGGGGTCGCCCGCCGCGTCGAAGGCGTCGGCGAGCGCGGTGTGGGCCCGCCGCCGCAGCACGGGGCCGGCGGCCGTGGACACGGCCGAGCGCACGAGCGGGTGGCGGAAGCGGAGCGCGGCGCCGTCGGTGGCGACCAGCCCGGCCGCCTCGGCCGCGTCGAGGGCGTCGGGGCCGGCGCCCAGCCGCCGGGCGGCGTCGCGGACCGGCCCGGGGGCGCCGCCGCCCAGGGCGGCGGCGAGGAGCGCGCGCCGGGTGGGGTCGGGCAGCCGCGCCACCGCCGCGCCGAACAGGTCGTCGGCGGCCGTTCCCCCGGGCAGCGGGTCGGGCAGCGGGGCGGCGCCGGTGAGCTGGTCGGCGGTGAGCAGGTCCGCGGCCTCGCCCACGGCGAGGGGGTTGCCGCCGGTCAGTTCGGCGACGCGGGCGGCCACCCGGGGGTCCGGCGGGACGGCGGCGCGGTCGGCGAGGACGGCGGCCGCCGCCGCGGTGTCGAGGCGGGGGACGGCGAGGTCGGGCAGGCCGCGCAGCAGGTGCCGGGCGTCGGGGGTGTCGCGGACGGCCACCAGCAGGCCGACGCCCTCGCCGGAGAGGCGGCGCGCGGTGAACAGGAGCGCGTCGGTGGAGGCGCGGTCGCACCACTGGACGTCGTCGACGAGGCAGAGGACCCCGCTGTCGGCGGCGGCCTCGGTCAGCAGCGAGAGCACCCCGGCGGAGACGAGGAAGCGGTCGTCCGTGCGGGCCTCGGCCAGGCCGAGCGCCCCGCGCACGGCGTCGCGCTGTCCAGCGGGCAGCGCGTCGGCCAGGTGGGCGACCGGCCGCAGCAACTGGTGGAGCGCCGAGAACGCCAGCCCGGATTCGGCCTCGACCCCGGAGGCCCGCAACACCCGCACCGCCCCACCGCCTCCACGCCCACGGCCGCCGGGACCGTCGGCCGGCCCTGCGCCGAGGGCGCCGCCCGGTCGAGCGTCGGGGGCGCTCACCGGGCCGGGCGCCGTGCGCCGGCCCTGGCCGCCGGTGGCGGCGGCGCGCGTGGAGCGCTCGGCGCCGTCGTCGGCCGCACGGCCGTCCGTGCGGCCGGGACCGGCGGCACCGGCCGCGCCCGTATCGGCGGCGCCCGGACCCCCACCCGGTTCACCGGGTCCGGCCGCCAGTTCGGCGGCGTGGTCGAGCAGCGCCGACTTCCCGGCACCGGGGTCGCCGCGCAGCACCAGTACCCGCCCGGCCCCGCCGCGCACCCCGTCGACCAGCTCGCGGACGGCCGCACACTCGGCCGTCCGTCCCCGCAGCTCCGTCATCTCCCTCGGCGCCGGCCCCGCACCGTCGCCGCCCCCTCTCATCCGCCCGGACTGTACCGCCCACCGGGCCGCCCGCGCGCAGGCGCCCCGCCGAACGGCTCCGGCGATCGGACCCGGTCAGGCCTCGGGTGAGCGGAGGGGGTCCAGCACCGACATGAAGTTGTCGCCGCCGTGGCCCCGGGCGGCGGCGCGGGCCGCCAGGTCGGCGAGGGCGCGCGGCAGGGAGGAGTCGATGCCGCGCTCGTCGCCGGCGCCGATCACGTGCTCCAGCGCCGTCCGGTTCATCTCCAGCGTGCCCTGCGCTCCGGGGAAGCGCCCGCGGTCCACATCGGGGGCGGCGGCGGTGATGATCGGGTGTACGACGGACGGCAGGAACCAGCCGACGGCGAGGTCCGCGAACTCCTCGACGCGGACCCCCGCCGTCCCGGTCAGCGCGGCGGCGTGCAGGAAGCCGGTCACCGTGGCGTACATCAGGCCCAGCAGCGCCGTGTTCTGCAGGACGGCCAGCCCCGGGTCGGCCCCCAGGTGGCGGGGGCCGCCGAGGGCGTCGAGCACCTCACGGTGGGCGTCGAAGACGGCGCCGGGCCCGCTGTAGAGGACGACGGAGTCCGGGCCGCCGATGACGTGCGGCGGCACCATGATCGCCCCGTCCAGGTACGCCGCCCCCCGCGCGGTCGCGTCGGCGGACGCGGCCGCCGCCTCGGCCGGGGTCCCGGAGGCCAGGTTGACCAGGGTCCGGCCGCCGAGGTCGACGCCGGAGAGCACCGACGCGAGGGCCGCGTAGTCGGCGAGGGCGACGACGGCGACCGGGCTCGCGGCCAGGGCGGCGGCCGCCGTCGGCGCCGTCCGGGCACCTCGGGCGGCGACGTCCGCGGCCTTCGCCGCGGTCCGGTTCCACACGGTCACGGGATGGCCCGCGCGCAGCAGCGCGTCGGTGAGGGCGGTGCCGATGGGGCCGAGGCCCAGGACGGTGACGGGTTCACGATCGGCGGCGGGGGCGGGGGCGGGGGCGGGGGAGGGCGCGGCGGAGGCGCCGGCGAACGGGGCGGTCATGCCGCGACGCTACGGTCTCACATCGATGTGAGGGTCAAGCCGTATCCTGTGACCATGGTCCGCATGGGTATCGGTGAACTGTCGCGCCGCTCCGGGGTCAGCCCGCGGCTGCTGCGCTACTACGAGGAGCAGGGCCTGCTCGCGCCGGAGCGGCTCGCGAGCGGGTACCGCGCCTACACGGAGGACGACGTCGACACGGTCCGGCGCATCCGGATGCTGCTCGCCGCCGGCCTGAACACGGCCACCATCGCCGGGGTGCTGCCGTGTGTGACCGACACGGACGGCGCGCTCGCCCCCGGGTGCGCGGGGGTGGCCGACGACCTGCGGCGCGAACGCGCCCGGCTCGACCGGGCCGTGGCCGACCTGCTGGCGGCCCGCGACACCCTCGACGGCATCCTCACCGGCGCCCCCGCCGGCGAGGCGGCGCGCCCTTCTCCCGTCGACGCCTGACCGACGCCCGGCAGCGGGGCCGGACCGGCCCCGGCCGACGGGGCCGGGGGCCGGGCGGGGGTCAGTCGTCCTCGTCCTTGACCTCGTGGAGGCGGCCGGTGCGGACGTCGAACACGAACGCCCGGATGTCGTCGTCGTGCGGAATCGCCGGGTCGAGGCGGATGCGGCGCACACACTGCCGCACCTCCGCGTAGGGGTCGGGGAAGGTCTCGGCGGCCCAGTCGGGGCGCACGCCGGTCTCCTCCTGGATGCGCCGCTTGAACTCGGTCTCGTCGAACGTGGTCATCCCGCACTCGGTGTGGTGGATGAGGATGATCCGGTTCGTCCCGAGTTCGCGCTGGCTGACCGCGAGGCTGCGCCGGGTGTCGGCGGTGACCGTGCCGCCCGCGTTGCGCATGATGTGCGCGTCCCCCTCCTTCAGCCCCAGCAGCGCGTAGGGGTTGAGGCGGGCGTCCATGCACGCGACGACGGCGAGCCGCTGGGCGGGGCGGCCGGACTCTCGGGGTTCGAAGGTGCGCGCGTACTCCTCGGCGCGGGCCAGGACGCCGTCCGTGTCGGTCATGGGTTCTCCTCGTCGGGCGCCGCGCTGCCGTCGGCGCGCGGCGGGTAGGTCGGACGGCGGAATTCTACGGGGGCCGGCCTCCCACGGCGGGAGAAGGGCACGTGGCGTGCGGCGGCGCCGAGGGTGGTCACGGCAGGACCAGGCTGGGCGCCGACCCGGCCGTCCGCCGCGCGGGAGAATGCCTCCGCTCCCCGTTCCCCCTGTGAAGGACCGCGATGTACCGACGCCGCCTCGTGCCGCTGTGCACCGCCGTCGCGGCCCTGGCCGCCGCCACCGCGTGCGGCGGCGACGCCCCGGGGACCGCGCCGCAGACCGAGTCCACGGCGTCGGCGCCCTCGCCGAGCCCGTCCCCGGACCCGTCCGCCCCGCCCGCCGACGCCGACCCGGCACCGCCGGGGTCCGAGCGGTCCCCCGATGCCCTCGCCGACCATCCGCTCGCGGGCTCCTGGGAGGGGCCCGTCAACAGCGACGGTTCCGTGCCCGAGATCACCGTGGCGCCCGTCGGCACCGCCGAGCTGCTGTCGAGCGGGCACACCTGCCAGGGCCGCACCGAGCCGCTGGGCGGCGAGTACCGCATCGAGTTCGGCCGGTGCGTCGTCCCGCTCCCGCCGGGCCGGGAGCGCCTGGTCGAGGGCGGTGACACCATGGAGATCGTGATCGACGGCGTGTCCGAGGAGTGGGTGCGCGTCGACGGCCCGTGAGCCGCCCCGGCCGTGCCCGTCGCCACCGCTCCGGCCCAGCCGTCTCCGGCCCTACCGCTCCCGGGCCCCGCTGACAGTGGATACCGGCGCCTCCGGGTCCGTCCCGTCGCCGGGTGGGGGAACCGCCGGGACCGGGGCGGGCGCCCCGGCGCGGACGGTGGCGAGGTAGTCCGCGACCGCGTCGCGGTTGCGGGTGAGGCAGGAGATCCGGTCGTCCATGCGGGCGAGTTCGTGTTCGAGCGTGGCCAGCATCTCCGGCGTGGGGTCGGGGAAGTGGATCGTGCACGGCCGGTCCAGGCAGGGCAGGACCAGCCGGATGAGCCGGGTGGGCAGGCCCGAGTCGAGCAGCCCGCGGATCTGCCGCACCCGGTCGACCAGCCGCTCGTCGTAGTCGCGGTACCCGTTGGGCAGGCGGTCGGGGGCGATCAGCCCCTGCTCCTCGTAGTACCGCAGCAGCCGCCGCGGCGTCCCCGTCCGCTCCGACAGCTCCCCGATGCGCATGTGACCGGCCTCCCACTCCACCGCATTGACCTTCACATCAATGGCAGGGTCTGAGCATACGGGCATGAGCGACGCCCCTCCCCGCACCGTCCACCCCGTCCACCCCGCCCGTCTCGCCCGTCTCGCCGAGGGCGGCGGCACCGGCCGCCTCCCCCTCGCCGCCCTGCTGGCGCTGTCCACCACCGTCTTCGCCACCAGCCTCACCGAGACCCTGCCCGCCGGGGTGCTGCCCGCCATGGCCGGCGACCTCGGCGTCGGCACCTCCACCATGGGCCAGTCCGTCACCGTCTACGCCCTCGGCACCGCCCTGACCGCGATCCCGCTCGCCGCCGCCACCGCGGCCTGGCGCCGCCGCCGCCTCCTGCTGGCGGCGGTGGTCGCGTTCGCCGTCGCCAACACCGTCACGGCCGTGTCCGCCGACATCACCCTCACCCTGGTGGCCCGGTTCGCCGCCGGGATGGCCGCCGGCCTGGCGTGGGCGCTGCTCGCCGGGTACGCCCGGGGACTTGCCCCCGCGCATCTGCGCGGGCGGGCGGTCGCCATCGCCATGGCCGGGGTACCGGTGGCCCTGTCCCTGGGGGTGCCCGCCGGGACCCTGCTCGGCGGGGTGCTCGGCTGGCGCTGGGCGTTCGGCCTGATGACCGTGCTCACCGTGGTCCTCGTCGGCTGGATCGCCCTCGCGGTCCCGGACCGGCCGGGCACGGGACGCGCCGCCCGCCCCGCCGTCCGGGCGACCCTGGCGGTGCCGGGGGTGGCCCCGGTGCTCGCCGTGACCCTCGTGTTCGTGCTCGCGCACACGGTCCTCTACACCTACGTCGCCGTGTTCCTCGGCCGCGTCGGCATGGCCGGGCAGGTCGACCGGGTGCTGCTCGTGTTCGGCGTGGCGTCGCTGGTCAGCGTGGCGGTCGTGGGCGCCCGGGTCGACCGGCGGCCGCGCGCGCTCACCATCGCCGCCACCCTGCTCGTGGCGGCGGGCGCCGCCGCGCTCGCGGCGCCGGCGCTCGGCCCCGCCGGGGTCTACGCGGCGGCGGCGCTGTGGGGCCTCGGCTGGGGCGGCGCCCCCACGCTGCTGCAGACGGCGGTCGGCGACGCGGGCGGCCGCGCGGCCGACACCGCCCAGGCGATGCTCGTCAGCCTGTGGAACGCGGCCATGGCGGGCGGCGGGGTGGTCGGCGGGCTGCTGCTCGACCGGTTCGGCGCTGCGGCCCTGCCGTGGACGGTGCTCGCGCTGGTGCTGCCGTCGGCGGCCGTGGTGGTGGCCGCGCGCCGCAACGGGTTCCCCGCCGCGCGGGCGGCGTCCGACGGGTGACCCCCGCCCGCCGCCCGGGCGGCCGGGGGCCGGGCGTGTCGCCCGGCCCCCGGCGGGGCTACTCGTCGAGCCCGGTGGAGGGGCGGCGGGTGTTCGGCACGATCGGGGTATCGGCGCCCTTGCGCAGCCCGATGCGGCTGCCCAGCCACACCAGCGGGTCGTACTTGCGGTCGGCCACCCGCTCCTTCAGGGGGATCAGCGCGTTGTCGGTGATCTTGATGTGCTCGGGGCACACCTCCGTGCAGCACTTGGTGATGTTGCAGTAGCCCAGCCCGAACTCGTCCTGGGCGATCATCCGCCGGTCGGCGGTGTCCTCCGGGTGCATCTCCAGCTCGGCGGCGCGCATCAGGAACCGGGGGCCGGAGAAGTGCTCCTTGTTCTCCTCGTGGTCGCGGATCACGTGGCACACGTTGTTGCACAGGAAGCACTCGATGCACTTGCGGAACTCCTGCGAGCGCTCCACGTCGACCTGCGCCATGCGGAAGTCGCCCGGCGCCGTGGCCGGGTCGGGCGTGAACGAGGGGATCTCGCGGGCCTTCTGGTAGTTGTACGACACGTCGCACACCAGGTCGCGGATGACCGGGAAGGTGCGCATCGGCGTGACGGTGATGGGCTCCTCGGGTTCGAACGTGCTCATCCGCGTCATGCAGGACAGCCGCGGCCGCCCGTTGATCTCCATGGAGCACGACCCGCACTTGCCCGCCTTGCAGTTCCACCGCACGGCCAGGTCGGGCGCCTGCGTGGCCTGCAACCGGTGCAGGATGTCGAGGACGACCTCGCCCTCGTTGACCTCGACCTCGTACTCGGCGAGCGCGCCCTCGCCGTCGCCGCGCCACACGCGGAACATGCGCTTGGTGGTCATTCGTCCGCCTCCTTCGCGGTCTCCGCAGGGGCCGCCGCGGCAGCGGGCAGCTCCTCCTCGGTCAGGTACTTCGCCAGCTCGCCGCGCTCGAACAGCTCCAGCAGGTCGGGCCGGAGCGGGTCGAGCGGCTGCCGGCGCAGCGCCACCCCGTCGCCGCGCAGCGACGCCACCAGGTTGATCCGCCGCCACTCCGGCGACATCGACGGGAAGTCGTCGCGGGTGTGCCCGCCGCGCGACTCCTCGCGCTCCAGCGCGGCCCGCGCGATCGCCTCCGACACCATCAGCATGTTGCGCAGGTCCAGTGCCAGGTGCCAGCCCGGGTTGTAGACCCGGCCGCCCTCGGCGCGCACGCCCGCCACCCGCTCGCGCAGCTTCTCCAGCGACTCCAGCGCCTGCGCGATCTCCGGCCCGCGCCGGATGATCCCGACCAGGTCGTTCATCGTCTGCTGCAGCTCCTGGTGCAGCGCGTAGGGGGACTCCCCGGTGTCGCGGCGCAGCGGGGCCGCGGCCTCCTCGGCCGCCGCCGCGACGTCGGCCTCACTCACCCGGGGCCGCTCACCGCCGAGCCCGTCGAGGTAGGCGGCCGCGCCCAGGCCGCACCGGCGCCCGAACACCAGCAGGTCCGACAGCGAGTTGCCGCCCAGCCGGTTGGACCCGTGCATGCCTCCGGCGACCTCGCCCGCCGCGAACAGCCCCGGCACCAGCGCCGCCCCGGTGTCGGCGTCGACCTCGACCCCGCCCATGACGTAGTGGCAGGTCGGCCCGACCTCCATGGGCTCCGCCGTGATGTCGACGTCCGCCAGCTCCTTGAACTGGTGGTGCATCGACGGCAGCCGCCGCATGATCTCCTCGGCGGGCAGCCGGGTGGACACGTCGAGGAACACGCCGCCGTGCGGCGACCCGCGCCCCTCCTTCACCTCGTTGTTGATGGCCCGCGCGACCTCGTCGCGGGGCAGCAGCTCGGGGGGCCGCCGGTGTCCGCCGGGGTCGGTGTACCAGCCGTCGGCCTCGTCCTCGGTCTCGGCGTACTGCGACCGGAACACGTCGGGCACGTAGCGGAACATGAACCGCTCGCCCTCGCTGTTGCGCAGCACCCCGCCGTCGCCGCGCACCGACTCGGTGACGAGGATGCCCTTCACCGACGGCGGCCAGACCATCCCCGTGGGGTGGAACTGGACGAACTCCATGTTGAGCAGGGTCGCCCCGGCGCGCAGCGCCAGCGCGTGGCCGTCGCCGGTGTACTCCCAGGAGTTGGAGGTGACCTTGAACGACTTGCCGATGCCGCCGGTGGCGAGGATGACCGCGGGCGCCTCGAACAGCACCGTGTCGCCGGTCTCGCGCACGTAGCCGAACGCCCCGGCGATCCGCTCGCCGTCCTTGAGCAGCTCGGTCACCGTGGTCTCGGCGAACACCTTCAGCATGGCCTCGGGGTCGCCGAACTCCGCGGCGTCGGCCTGCTGGAGCTGCACCACCCGCTGCTGGAGGGTGCGGATCAGCTCCAGTCCGGTGCGGTCGCCGACGTGCGCCAGGCGCGGGTACTCGTGCCCGCCGAAGTTGCGCTGGCTGATCCGGCCGTCCTTGGTCCGGTCGAACAGCGCCCCCCAGTACTCCAGCTCCAGGATGCGCTCGGGGGACTCCTTGGCGTGCAGCTCGGCCATGCGGGGGTTGTTGAGGAACTTGCCGCCGCGGATGGTGTCGCGGAAGTGCACCCGCCAGTCGTCGCGGGAGTTGACGTTGCCCAGGGCGGCGGCCGCGCCGCCCTCGGCCATCACCGTGTGGGCCTTGCCGAACAGCGACTTGGAGATGATCGCGGTCCGCTTGCCCTGCTGGCGCGCCTCGACGGCGGCGCGCAGCCCGGCGCCGCCGGCGCCGATCACCACCACGTCGTAGGTGTGCCGTTGAATCTCGGACATTCGCCTGTCTTTCGCTCGCGCGGTACTCGCGGTGCCGGGCGCCCCGTCGCGGCGGGCGCGCGGCCGCCGTGGCGTCCGCGTCGGGAGGGGGTCAGTTGTAGATGCGCAGGTCGGTGACCGTCCCGCTGGCCACCAGGGCGACGTAGAGGTCGGTCAGCATGAGGGTGCCGAGGGTGATCCAGGCGAACGTCATGTGCCGGGTGTTGAGCGCGGAGATCCACGTCCACAGGCGGTAGCGCACCGGGTGGCGGCCGAAGCTGCTCAGCCGCCCGCCGAACGCGTGCCGGCAGGAGTGGCAGCTCAGCGTGTACGCCCACAGCAGCACCACGTTGACGATGAGCACCAGGTTGCCCACGCCCAGCCCGAAGCCGCCGTCGGCGCCGTGCAGCAGCGCGACCACGGCGTCGTAGGTGTTCACCAGGGAGATCAGCACCGCGATGTAGAAGAAGTAGCGGTGCAGGTTCTGGCCGATCATCGGGAACCGGGACTCGCCGGTGTAGCGGGCGTGCGGTTCGCGGACGGCGCAGGCGGTGGGGGACTGCCAGATCGAGCGGTAGTACGCCTTCCGGTAGTAGTAGCAGGTGAACCGGAACAGCAGCAGGAACGGCAGGCTCACCAGCGCGTAGGGCAGGAACCAGGGGAACTCGAACGGGAGGGTCCCGAACACCGCCGACCCGGGCGCGCACGACGCCGACAGGCACGGCGAGTAGAACGGCGTCAGGTAGTGGTATTCGGCCACCCAGTAGTGGTCCTGCTGGAACACCCGCGCGGTGGCGTATATGACGAAGGTGGCCAGCCCCAGGGTGGTCAGCAGGGGGCCGACCCACCAGCGGTCGGTGCGGAACGTGCGTTGTGCTATTCGGGCGCGCTTCAGGCCGGAGCGTTCCGGCGGGGGCAGCGTCGATGTCATTTCCCGGCGTCTCCATCTCGGGCGGAGACCGGTCCGGTGGATCGCCTCGGTGCGCGGGGTCGCGCTCCGCCCCGCGTTCCGCCGATTCGCCCGCGCGGGCCGGCCGCGTTCCGCAGTGCACCCGGCCCGCGAGGCGGACCGGCTGGATCGTCGCGTGTTTGGCCCCGTGCCGCCGGCGCGGACGGGCCGATCCGCACCGCGCGGAAATGGCGCGGACGGCTCAGGGAAGCCACGTTAGGCCGGGGCGATCACGATAACAGCAAGAAATTTACGCGAAATGGATGTGAAAAATGCCACTCTCGGGAATGCGCACCGAGCGGTTTATTCCCTTGTGGGGGAAAAGTGTTTTATGTGCCTAATGTGAATGATGGTGACATTGAGGCGGTTGGGGCTGATGCGTCGCTTTTTCCGAGCGGGAAAGTAAGCCCAGCCTTCATTTGCGGAATCTATCGGAAACGGCGGCGAATTCGGTCCGACCGCGTTCCGCGCGCCGGGTGATCCGCGTCCCATCCGGGTCCACCGGCCCCCTGGCCCATGTGCCGGCCCGGCCCCACCGGCCCTCACGCCGTCAGCGGCGCGATGACCTCCAGGTCCTCGCCCAGCTCGTCGCGCGTCAGGTGGGTCAGGTAGGTCATCAGGTGGCGGCGGAACGCCTTGGCGGTGTGCGAGGGGTCGACGTCCTTGCGGTGCGCGAGCGCGATCGTGCGCAGCAGCCGCGGCCGCGCCAGCGGCACCCCCTGCAGCCCCGGCCGGTTCTTCAGCACCATGCTCGGCACCACCGCGATGCCCAGCCCCGCCTCCACGAACCGCAGCACCGCGTCCATCTCGCCGCCCTCCACCGCCAGGTGCGGCTCGAACCCCGCCGCCCGACAGGCGTGCAGCGTCGCCTCGCGCACGTCGTAGCCGCGGCGGAACATCACCAGCGGCCGGTCGCGGAGTTCGGTGATCCGCATGGACGCCCCGTCGACGGCGGGGGAGGGGGCGCCGGCCGCGCTGACCACCACCAGGTTCTCCCGCAGGATGGGCGTGGTGACGAACGCGGGGTCGCTGCTCTGCAGCGGGAGGATGATCAGGGCGAGGTCGAGTTCGCCCTTGCCGAGCGCGCGGATGAGGTCGCGCGACCCGCTCTCCTCCACCTGCAACTCGATGCCGGGGAACCGGCCGTGGAACCCGGCGAGCGCGTCGGCCAGCAGCCCCGCGCACAGCGAGGGGGTGGCGCCCAGCCGGACCCGGCCCCGCCGCATCCCCGCCAGCTCCTGCACCTCGCGGCGGGCGGTCTCCAGGTCGGTGAGGATGCGCTGGGCCAGCGGGAGCAGGGCCTCGCCGGCCGGGGTGAGTGTGATATTTCCCCGGGCGCGGCGGAACAGGGGCGCCCCGAGGTCCTCCTCCAGGGCCCGGATCTGCTTGCTCAGCGACGGCTGTGCGACGCGGGAAAGCTCGGCTGCGCGGGTGAAATGCCGCGTCTCGGCCACCGCGAGGAAGTAGGCCAGCTGCTGGAACTGCATGCCCATAGCCTACGGCTATGGTCACCAGCGTTCCTATGACTTAGACGGCCGCGTTTATCAAGTCCTAAAGTGACAGGTTGTGGCGAACAGTACCCTGACCAAGCAGCGATCAGAGGCGTTCAGGTCCTCGGTGGCCCTCAAGTACGCGATGGCGGCCTCCGGAGCGATCCTCGTTCTGTACCTGATCGTGCACATGTACGGCAACCTGATGATCTTCGGAGGTCAGACGACCTTCGACACCTACGCACACCATCTGCGCGAGATCGGCGAGCCGATGCTCCCGCACGAGGGCTTCCTGTGGATCGTGCGCGTGGTCCTCCTGGCGGCGGTCCTCGTGCACGCCTACGCGGCCTTCGTCCTCTGGAACCGCGCGAAGAAGGCCCGTCCCGCCGGGCAGCGCTACCAGGTGAAGAAGAGCGCGCAGACCCCGTCGCGCCGCTACGCGACCCAGACCATGCGCTGGGGCGGCGTGATCATCATCCTCTTCGTGATCTACCACATCCTCCACCTCACGACCAACGACATCGCCCCGGGCGGCGCCTCCGACAGCGCCTACCAGCGGGTCGTCAACGGTTTCCAGATCTGGTGGGTGACGCTGAGCTACCTCGTCGCGATGCTGGCCGTCGGCCTGCACCTGCGCCACGGCGTGTTCAGCGCGCTGTCCACCCTCGGCGCCAACCGGGCGAGCCGGCAGCGGGCGCTCCGCAACGCCTCGACCGCCATCGCGGCGCTGATCACGGTGGGCTTCCTGCTCCCGCCGTTCTCCGTTCTCTTCGGGCTGGTGAGCTAAATGACCGAACTCTTCATCGAGGGCGACCCGATCCGCGACACCAAGGCCCCGGACGGGCCCATCGCGGAGGTCTGGGACAAGCGCCGCTTCTCCGCGAAGCTGGTCAACCCCGCGAACCGCCGCAAGCTGTCGGTCATCATCGTCGGCACCGGCCTGGCCGGGGCGTCGGCCGCCGCCACCCTCGGCGAGGCCGGGTACCAGGTCAAGTCGTTCTGCTACCAGGACAGCCCCCGCCGCGCGCACAGCATCGCGGCGCAGGGCGGCATCAACGCCGCGAAGAACTACCGCAACGACGGCGACAGCATCTACCGGCTGTTCTACGACACCGTCAAGGGCGGCGACTTCCGCTCCCGCGAGTCCAACGTGTACCGGCTCGCGCAGGTCAGCGTCGAGATCATCGACCAGTGCGTCGCGCAGGGCGTGCCGTTCGCCCGCGAGTACGGCGGCCTGCTCGACAACCGCTCGTTCGGCGGCGTGCAGGTGTCCCGCACCTTCTACGCCCGCGGCCAGACGGGCCAGCAGCTCCTCATCGGCGCATACCAGGCGCTGGAGCGCCAGGTGGCGGCCGGCTCGGTCGAGATGAACACCCGGCACGAGATGCTGGAGCTGATCGTGGTCGACGGCCGCGCCCGCGGCATCGTCGCCCGCGACATGGTCACCGGCGAGATCGAGACCCACTACGCCGACGCCGTGGTGCTGGCGTCCGGCGGGTACGGCAACGTGTTCTTCCTGTCGACCAACGCCATGGGCAGCAACGTCACGGCCACGTGGCGGGCGCACCGCAAGGGCGCCCTGTTCGCGAACCCGTGCTACACCCAGATCCACCCGACCTGCATCCCGGTCAGCGGCGACTACCAGTCCAAGCTGACCCTGATGAGTGAGTCGCTGCGCAACGACGGCCGCATCTGGGTGCCCAAGGAGCACGGCGACGAGCGCGACCCGCGCGAGATCCCCGAGGACGAGCGCGACTACTACCTGGAGCGCATCTACCCGGCGTTCGGCAACCTGGTGCCGCGCGACATCGCCTCGCGCGCCGCCAAGAACGTCTGCGACGAGGGGCGCGGCGTCGGCCCGAACGGGCTCGGCGTCTACCTGGACTTCGCCGACGCGATCAAGCGCATGGGCCGCCCGGCCGTCGAGGCCAAGTACGGCAACCTGTTCGACATGTACCAGCGCATCACCGGCGAGAACCCGTACGAGGTTCCGATGCGCATCTACCCGGCCGTCCACTACACCATGGGCGGCCTGTGGGTCGACTACGACCTGCAGAGCACCATCCCCGGCCTGTTCGTCACCGGTGAGGCGAACTTCTCCGACCACGGCGCGAACCGCCTGGGCGCGAGCGCCCTCATGCAGGGCCTGGCCGACGGCTACTTCGTGCTGCCGAACACCATCAACGACTACCTCGCCGCCGGCCCGTTCGCCAAGGTCGACGACAGCACCCCCGAGGCGCAGGAGGCGGTCGCGGCGGTGCGGTCCCGCATCGACAAGCTCCTGTCCATCCAGGGCACCCGCACGGTCGACTCCTTCCACAAGGAGCTGGGCCACATCATGTGGGACTACTGCGGCATGGAGCGCACCGAGGAGGGCCTGCGCAAGGCCATCGAGCGCATCCGCGAGCTGCGCGACGAGTACTGGCAGAACGTCAAGGTCCTCGGCACCAACGACGAGCTGAACCAGGCCCTGGAGAAGGCCGGCCGGGTGGCCGACTTCTTCGAGCTGGCCGAGCTCATGTGCATCGACGCCCTGCACCGCCGCGAGTCCTGCGGCGGGCACTTCCGCGCCGAGTCCCAGACCGAGGACGGCGAGGCGCTGCGCCACGACGACGAGTTCGCCTACGTCGCCGCGTGGGAGTTCACCGGGACGGGCGAGCAGCCGGTGCTCCACAAGGAAGCCCTGGAATACGAGTACGTCGAGATGAAGCAGCGGAGCTACAAGTGAACATCACCCTGCGCGTTTGGCGCCAGAAGGCCCCCGGCGACGAGGGCCGGATGGTCACCTACCAGGTCGAGGACGTGTCGCCGGACATGTCGTTCCTGGAGATGCTGGACGTCCTCAACGAGAAGCTCACGCTGGCCGGCGAGGACCCGGTGGCGTTCGACCACGACTGCCGCGAGGGCATCTGCGGCGCGTGCGGTGTCGTCATCGACGGCGTCGCGCACGGGCCGGAGCGCACCACCACGTGTCAGCTGCACATGCGCAGCTTCTCCGACGGCGACGTGATCACCGTCGAGCCGTGGCGGGCCAAGGCGTTCCCGGTCATCAAGGACCTGGTGGTCGACCGGGGCGCGCTGGACCGGATCATCCAGTCCGGCGGGTTCATCAGCGCCCCGACCGGTACCGCGCCCGACGCCCACGCCATGCCGGTGCCCAAGGCCGACGCCGACCGCGCGTTCGACGCCGCGACCTGCATCGGCTGCGGCGCGTGCGTGGCGGCGTGCCCGAACGCCTCGGGCATGCTGTTCACCGCCGCCAAGGTCACCCACCTCGGCATGCTCCCGCAGGGGCAGCCGGAGCGGCAGGCCCGCGTGGTGAACATGATCAACCAGCACGACGAGGAGGACTTCGGCGGTTGCACCAACATCGGTGAGTGCGCGGCGGTCTGCCCGAAGGGCATCCCGCTGGACACCATCTCGCAGCTGAACCGCGACCTCCTGGGCGCCCTGGCGAGCGGCAAGGCGTAACCCGCCCCCCCGTTCCGCCGGTTGCGGATTGGACGGCCGGGCCCTCCACCCCCCTCACCTTGGGGGAGGGCCCGGCCTTTCCCGTTCCCGGGGTCCGCGCGTACACCCGGAACGGGGGTTGGGGATGGTCAGGACAGCAGCCGCAGCCACCGCGCGGCCAGGCTGTCGGGGGCGGGTTCGACCATCGGGGCGAGCGGGGGCATCGGGCCCGGCGGGGCGTCCCACCGCAGGGTGAAGTGGACGCCGTTCCCGGTGGGCAGGACGCCCCAGGCGTGGGCGAGGGCGTCGACCAGGATCAGGCCCCGGCCGCCCTCGCGGTGGAACGTGGCGGGGCGGGCGGCGATCCGGGTGCCGGGCAGCGCCGCGCGGTTGGTGACGTCGGCCCGGAGCAGGCCGCGACCGACGTGCAGCGAGATGCCGTAGACGCCGCCGGGGGCGCCGCTGAGCGTGTGCCGGACGGCGTTGGTGGCGACCTCGCTGACGAGCAGTTCGGCGGTCTCGATCACCTCGGCGGGGACGTCGGTGTTCGGTGTAGCCCGCAGCATGGCGACGGTCCACCGGCGGGCCCGGCCGACGCTGTCGAGCGTGCCGGGGAAGGGAGCGGTGTAGGCGCTCATCGGGTCGCCCCCGTCCACAGGACATAACGCCGAATTCGCGCCGCACGCCGCGAAGCCGTCCGGGGATGCCGCATTTGTGCAGTAGCGTGATGCATGGATTCCTCGCCTGGCCAATCAGGTGTCGGATCAAGGCCCTGTCCGGCGCGGCGAACGCCGGGCGGGGCCGCTGCCGTTCGGTCGGCAGTGATGCAACACTCCACTACCAGGCTGCAGTTCTCCAGGGATATCTCCTTGCTGCGAACTTCTGTGGTTCAGTATGGTGATCAGTAATCACCTGGTTCTAGGGAGTGATGGAACCGTGGTCAAGCATCCTCCCGCCTGGATTCGGTTCGGCGGAGAAGTGCGACGTGCTCGCCTGCAGACGGGTATGTCGCAGGAACACCTCGCTAAATCGATCCCCCTGAGTCAGAGCATGCTGAGTGGTATCGAGCTTGGCAGAAAAGGCGCAAAAAGGGACCACGCGGAGGCGATCGACGTCACTCTCAACGCCAAGGGAAAGCTGCTCCGAATCTGGGATTCGCTGAATACGAGCCCTGCTCATCCCGACTGGTTCCAGGGAGCACTGGCTCTTGAGCGACGGGCGATCGAGATACGCGAGTATCAGATGGTCGTGATGCCGGGCCTGCTGCAAACGGAGGACTACGCGCGCGCTCTGATTCGACCGGCGCAGCCGTGGGCGTCGTCTGCCAGGTCGAGGAATTGGTTCGCGCGCGCATGAGTCGGCAGGACCTCCTTGCCGCCCCTGATCGGCCGCTCAGTTGGTTCGTTATAGACCAGGTCGTCATCGATCGGGTCACAGGCGACACAGCAGTGATGAGAGATCAGTTGGACTTCCTGCTGAAGCTGGTCGATGAGTACGCCATCCGCTTCCAGATCGTGCCGAACGCCACGGCTCTGCATCCCGGCCTGGCGGGAGCCATCCGGATCATGAGCTTCGATGACCGTCCTACGATCGTGTACACGGAGCACGCGCTGGGTGGCGTGCTGTCGGACCAGGACGAAGCGGTACGCCACTGCACGGCGATCTTCTCCGCCCTTCAATCCGAAGCGATGTCCCCGGGTACTCTGCCGAGTTCATCCGCGTACGGAAGGAAGCCCTATGAACGCCGGCGGCTTCGCCTGGCACAAGTCCAGTTACAGCAGTGGCAACGGTGGCAACTGCGTTGAGGTCGGTTGGAGGAAATCGAGCTACAGCGGGGGCGACGCCAATTCCTGCATCGAGGTGGCGGATGTCCTCTGCGCGTGCGACGCCACCTGGCACAAATCCAGCCACAGCGGCAACCAGGGCGGGGACTGCGTCGAGGTTGCCGAGGGGCGCCGGTCGGTCCTCGTCCGGGATACGCAGAACCGGGGCCTCGGCCACTTGGGCTTCCCCGCCACCGAGTGGGCATCATTCCTGCGTGAGGTGAAGAACGGGGGCCTGTAAGGAGGAGCATCGCAATGGGCCACGGCCTTCTGACCTGGCGTCAGTCCAGTTTCAGCGGCAACCAGGGGGGCAACTGCGTGGAAGTCGGGTGGCGTAAATCCACCTACAGCGGGGGTGACACCGGCGCCTGCGTCGAGGTGGCGGATGCCCTCTGCGTGTGTGACTCCTCTTGGCGCAAGTCCAGTCACAGCGGTGCCAGCGGTGGGAACTGCATCGAGGTCGCCGAAGAGGATCGGTCGGTCCTCGTCCGGGACACGCAGAACCGGGACCTCGGGCATCTCGGCTTCCCCGCCACCGAGTGGGCGTCGTTCCTGCGTGAGGTGAAGTCCGGCGTCCTGTAGAGGTCACACACTCTGGTCGAAGACGTGGGCGCGGACCCAGGCGTGCATGGCGATCGCCGCCGCCGCGCCCGCGTTGATCGACCGGGTCGAACCGAACTGGGCGATCGACAGCACCGCCCGGCACACCTTCCGGGCCTCCTCCGAAAGCCCCGGCCCCTCCTGGCCGAACACCAGCACGCACGCGCGCGGCAGGGGGTACATCTCCAGCGGCACGGCCCCGGGCAGGTTGTCCACGCCGATGACCGGGAGGTCCCGCTCCTCCGCCCACGCCACCAGCGACGCGGTGTCGGGGTGGTGGTGGACGTGCTGGTACCGGTCGGTCACCATCGCCCCGCGCCGGTTCCACCGCCGCCGGCCCACGATGTGCACGGCCTCGGCGCCGAACGCGTTCGCCGTCCGCACCACCGAGCCGATGTTGAAATCGTGCTCCCAGTTCTCGACGGCCACGTGGAACGGGTGGCGGCGGGTGTCGAGGTCGGCCACGATCGCGTCGTGCCGCCAGTACCGGTACCGGTCCACGACGTTGCGCCGGTCGCCCCCGGCCAGCAGCTCGGGGTCGTAGCGCCCGTCCTCGGGCCACGGGCCCTCCCACGGGCCCACCCCGACCTCGGGGCGCGCGAGGTCGCCGTCATCGGCGGCTGCGGGAGAAACGGACTTCTTGCTCACCGGCCCCAGCTTAAACGCGCCCGCCCGCCCGCTGCGCCGGTGACCTCCCCGCCACCTCGATCGGGAGGCGCGGGGGAGAGGCGGGACGGGCGGGTCAGCGCAGTTCGATGCCGCCGTGGATGTCGCGGGCCTGGATCAGCGTGCCCGACACGTCGCCGTACACCGTGTTCACCACGTGCCCGGAGGCGTCGGTGAAGTGCGGGCGGAGGTCGGCCAGCAGGCGGCGCACCTGGGGGGGTCGGCCTCCTCGGCGGCGGCCAGGTGCCCGGCCAGCTCGCTGACCAGGACCGGGTCCTCCCCGTCGTCGTCGCGGGCGGCCTCCAGCTCGGCACGGGCGTCAGGGGCGTCGGCGAAGCGGGTGCGCAGTACGCCCCGCAACCGCTTCACGGCGACCCGCGCCCCCTCGGTCAGCGACTCCTGCGACCTTCCCGGCGACGGCGGCGGCGACGGTGAGGGTGAACTCATCGACCATGGAGGGCTCCCGGGGTAGGGGGTGCTCCGGTCGCGCGGGCGCGGACCGGCTCCGCACCGCCTTCCCCACCCCCACGACCCGGCCACGACCGGTCACGCGTCCCCGGGGATACCGGGGCGGGGTGGCTCAGGGGCGCAGGGCGTGGGTGACGGCGCGGGTGGCGGCGGTGCGGACGGCCTCCGGGGGGTCGCCGCGGCCGAGGGCGGCGGCGGTGGCGCCCATGACCGCGCCGACGAGGGAGCCGACGACCATGGCGGCGGCGACCTCGTCCAGCTCCTCGGGGAACGCGGCCGCGAGTTCGGCGGCCAGCGCCGCCTCGGTGGCGCGGAGCAGGCGCAGCGCCGCCGACTGGAGGTCGGGCGTTGCCGCGACCAGGCGCATCCGCTCGGGGGTGAGGCCGAGGAGGTCGAGGTCGCCGGGGTCGGTGGCGAACGTCTCGCGGACCACCCGGCGCAGCACGGTGTCGACGGTGTCGCCGGGCGCGCGTTCGCGGATGACCCGCAGCGCCAGCTCGCGGCGGGCCGGGGTGTCGGCGAAGACGATGTCCTCCTTGCCCGCGAAGTAGCCGAAGAAGGTGCGCGGGGCGATGCCCGCCGCCGCGGCGACCTGGTCGACCCGGGTCTCCTGGTACCCCTGCTCCAGGAAGAGCCGCAGGCCCTCCTCGATGAGCGCCCGCCGGGTGCGCGCCTTCTTCCGCTCCCGCCAGCCCTGTTCCACCTCCGCCATGTCGGCAGCCTACGGCATTCACTGCGTAAATGCATCCATTGCATTTTTGCAGTGACTGTGTTTTTCTCGGGGTCCTGCGCCGCGCCGCGGCGCACCACAACGGGAGGACACCATGGGGCACCTGGACGGGCGGATCGCCGTCGTCACCGGAGCGGGCAACGGCATCGGGCGCGAGCACGCCCGCTACTTCGCGGCGGAGGGCGCGTCCGTGGTCGTCAACGACCCCGGGGTGGCCCCCGACGGGTCGGGCGGCGACCCCGGCGTCGCGGCCCGCGTGGTCGCGGAGATCACCGCAGCGGGCGGCACCGCCGTCGCCAGCACCGACAGCGTCGCCGACCACGAGGGCGCCCGGCGGGTGGTCGCCACCGCCGTCGAGGCGTTCGGCGACCTGCACGCCGTCGTGGCCAACGCCGGCATCCTGCGTAACGCCCCGTTCCTGGACATGACGCCGGCCGACCTCGACGCCGTCCTCGGCGTGCACCTCACCGGCACGTTCGCCGTGGCCCAGGCCGCCGGGCGGTACTGGCGCGGCCGGCACGCCGCCGGGGACGCGGCGGACCGCAGCATCGTGACCACGGCGTCCGGGTCGGGGCTGTTCACCCCGCTGCCGACGCAGGCGAACTACGCGTCGGCCAAGGCCGGCGTCGCCGCGCTGACCACGGTGGCCGCCCTGGAGCTGCGCCGGTACGGGGTCCGGGTCAACTGCTACGCGCCCTCGGCGCACCGCACCCGGCTCACCCGCGACGTGCCGGGCATGGCGGCCGGGCCGCGCGCGGACGGGCACGACCCCTTCGACCCGCGCGCCAGCTCCGCCCTCGTGGCCTACCTGGCGTCCGCCGACTGCCCGCTGACCGGCCAGGTCTTCCAGGTGCACGACCGCACGGTGCGCGTCGCCCAGGGGTGGAGCGTGCGCGGCGAGGTCGCGGCGGACCGGCCGTGGACGGTCGACACGCTGGCCGAGGCGCTGGCCGCTACCGATTTGGAGGACCCGGAGGCCCCGCTGCTCCGCGCCATGGGCGCCCTGGACGACCCTGACCGCGCCCGCGCGGCCGTCCGCGCGCTGCTCGGCGGGTGAGCCCGTGATCGGGCGGGGTGCGGGGCAGGGGAGCCGGCGGCCCGGCCGCCCGTGCCGGCCCGGCGGCCCGGCGACCCGGGCGGTGGGCGGGCGCCCCGTCCCGCGTGGGCGTGACGCGGGACGGCCCGGGAGCGCCCGGTGGTCGACGCGCCCCGGCGGCTCAGGCGGCGGGCGTGCGGCGGCGGAGCACCAGGGCGGCGACGCCGCGCCAGCCCAGCAGGGTGGCGGCCAGGAAGAGCGTGGTGACGATGGCGAACGACAGCGGGGTGTCCTCGCCCGCGACGTCGCGCAGCACCAGGGCCGCCGCGACGGTGATCGCCCAGATCCCGACCCCGTAGGGCACCACCCGGGCGGGGGCCCGCCACGCCGTGGCGACCACCCAGCCGATGGCCAGCCCGGCGACGAACGGCCACCCGGTGTCGACGATCCCGGCCGGGGTCAGCCCCTCGGCGTGGTTGGCGCGGCCGATGACCACGAACGCGAGGACGCACACGACGTCGATGGCGGCGGCGACGGGGACCGGAACGGAACGCATACCGCCCAGGTTAAGGGGGCTCTCCGGGGCGCTGCGACCAGGGTCGGGCCGCCCCGCTGCGGACGCCGCCCGGACCGGTGGGCCGGGGAACCGGTTCGGCGGCGCTCCGGGAGCGATGGTCTCGGAGCGGGGCACTGCCCGGTGGCGTGGTGGGGGTGGTTCTTCGGCCCTGGCGTGCCTCTGTGGGCGCGGTCCGCTGGCCGGGGAGGCATGGGGGTGGAGACGGTGGCGGGCCCGGTTCCGGGTCGGGGCGCGGGGCCGGTGGCGCCGGTGGGGCGGAGGGGCTTCGGGAGTGGTGGTCCCGGTGCGGGGCGCTGCTCGGCCGTGTGGTGGGGGTGGTTCTTCGGCCGGGCGTGGTTCCGTGGGGCGGTTCGCCGGCCGGGGCCATGGGGGTGGAGACGGCGGCGAGCCCGGCGACAGGTTGGAGTGGCGGGGCCGGCGACGGGTCGGGGTGGCGGGGCCGGCGACGGGTCGGGGTGCGGGACGGGTGGCGCCGGTGGGGTGGACCCGGGTGGACGGGCGCTCTCCGGCGGGGTGTCCGAGGCGCTGTGCCGGGGGTCGGCGTCGGCTCACGCGTGCCGGGGCGGCGGGTCTAGCCTGGGGCGGTCGCGCGGCACGGGGCCGCGGAATCCATGATCGAAAGGGGTCGCCATGCGCGTCCTCGTGGCGGGTGCGACCGGTGCGGTCGGCCGCCTGCTGGTGCCGATGCTCGTCTCCGCCGGGCACGAGGTGACGGGCACCTCGCGCTCCGACGCCGGGGCCGAGCGGGTGCGCGCCCTCGGGGCGCGCGGGGTGCGGGCCGACGCCCTCGACCGCGCGGGCCTGCACCGGGTGGTGGCCGAGGCCGCCCCCGACGCGGTGGTCCACCAGCTCACCGACCTCGCGGGCGCCGACGGCGCCGCCAACGCCCGGCTGCGCCGCGAGGGCACCCGCAACCTGGTCGACGCGGCCCGCGCGGCGGGCACCGGACGGGTGATCGCCCAGTCCATCTCCTGGGCCTACGCGCCCGGCACCGGCCCGGCCGAGGAGGGGGAGCCGCTGGACATCGGGGCGGAGCCGCCCCGCTCCGGCATGGTGGCCGCCGTCGCGGAGCTGGAGGAGGCGGTCCTCGGATTCGGCAACGGGGCCGGCACCGGATCTGGCACCGGGATCGGCAACGGGGCCGACATCGGGGTGGTCCTCCGCTACGGCATGCTCTACGGGCCGGGCACCTGGTACGCGCCGGGCGGCGCGGTCGCCGCCGCGCTGGCGGGCGAGCCGGGCCCGCCCTTCCTGGGCAGCCTGGCCGCCGACGACGCGGTCGGCTCCTTCGTGCACGTCGAGGACGCCGCCGCGGCGGCGGTCGCCGCTCTCGACTGGCCCGCCGGTCCGGTCAACGTGGTCGACGACGAACCGGCGGCGGCGCGTGAATGGCTGCCCGTCCTCGCCGGCGCCCTCGGCGTCCCCGCGCCCGCCCCCGCGAGCGGCGCGGCGGGCTGGCAGCGGGGCGCGTCGAACGCGCTCGCGCGCTCGCGGGGGTGGCGGCCGCGGTGGCCGAGTTGGCGCACCGGCTTCCCCGCGTCGGCGGCCTGACAGAGGCGTCCATCGGTGTCGGCGCGGGCCGGTCGCCGGTTCTCGTGCCCGCCGCCCCGGTGGTCCCGCGCCCGCTCCCACGAACGGGGCGGCGAGCCGGTGGCGGGCGAACGGGCTCGTGAGTCCGCCGCGCGGCCGGGGTGCGGCGTGTCCTCCCGCGCCGACGGTCTGCGTCGGGGGCGGGATCGACCGTTGTTCGACCCTCCCGCCTCTGAGGCCGGTCGCGGTCGGCGTCCTACGGGTCCCGCCCTCGGGAGCGGCCGTGCGGGGGCCCGGGGCGCCGCACGCCCCGGGCCCCCGGCGGGTCAGGCCGCGCCGGCGGTGACGTCGTCCAGGGAGGTGCCGCGCGTCTCGCGGGCCAGCAGGAGGGCCACCAGGGTGATCACCGCCGCGACGATGAGGTACCCGCCCACCGCCCACAGCCCGAACTCGGCGGCCAGCCAGGTGGCGGCGTAGGGCGCGAGGGAGGCGCCCAGCAGGCCGCCCAGGTTGTAGGCGATGGACGCCCCGCTGTAGCGCACGTTGGTCGGGAACAGCTCGGGCAGCAGCGCCCCCATCGGGCCGAAGGTGAGCCCCATCAGGGACAGCCCGATGACCAGCGTCGCCAGCACCAGCACGGTCGACCCGGACCCCAGCATCGGCCCGAGGGCGGCGCCGAACACGATGATCGCGACGGTGATCACGATGAGCGTGGAGCGGCGGCCGTAGCGGTCGGCGATCAGCCCGGCGACGGGCGTCAGCAGGCCGAAGAACACCACGCCGATGAGCAGCAGCACCAGGAACTCGGTGTAGGCGTAGCCCAGGCCGTCGGGGCTGGTGCCGTAGGACATCGTGAACACGGTCATCAGGTAGAACAGCACGTAGGTCGCCACCATGATGAGGGTGCCGAGCACGATGGAGCGGGTGCTGGTGCGGAACACCTCCAGAACGGGGGTGCGCGCCCGCCCGCCCGAGGCGAGGACCTTGGCGAACGCGGGGGTCTCGTGCAGGCTCAGCCGCACCCACAGGCCGACGATGATCAGCACGGCCGACAGCAGGAACGGCACCCGCCAGCCCCACGCGAGGAACGCCTCCTCGGAGAGCGTGCCCGACAGCGTGAGGAACACCCCGTTGGCCAGGAAGAACCCGATGGGGGCGCCGAGCTGGGGGAACGTCCCGTACAGGGCGCGCTTGGCGCGCGGCGCGTTCTCGGTGGCGAGCAGGGCGGCGCCGCCCCACTCCCCGCCGAGGCCCAGCCCCTGCCCGAACCGGCACAGCGCGAGCAGCAGCGGGGCGATGACGCCGATCGCGGTGTAGGTCGGCAGCAGGCCGATGAGCACCGTCGACACGCCCATGGTGAGCAGCGAGGCGACGAGGGTGGCCTTGCGCCCGATGCGGTCGCCGAAGTGGCCGAAGAGCGCGGAACCGACCGGCCGGGCCACGAACGCGATCGCGAACGTCGCCAGCGACTGGAGGGTGGCGGCGGTGTCGTCGCCGGACGGGAAGAACAGGTGCGGGAAGACGAGGACCGCGGCCGTCGCGTAGACGTAGAAGTCGTAGAACTCGATCGAGGTCCCGACGAGGCTGGCGGTGATGACGCGCGCCGGGCGGTTCACCGGTGGCGCCTCGGGGTCCCGTTCCCCGGCGGATTCCTGCACTGACACGTCCGCTACCTCCCGCTTTGCGAAGTTCAACCGGTTCATAGTACGCCCGGTCGACTGGCATGCGAGACGTAGTGTCCACCATGTGGGACGAACGTGGGAGGTGTTCCGCCGTTCCCGTGCGGCCGTCCGGACCCGCCCCGCCGCCGGCCGGCGCGCAAGGGGATGGATGGGGCAGGGACACGCCGGCCGGCCTCGCGCTCCGCACCGGCTCCGATGCGCGAGTCCCCGGCGCCTCACGCGGAGGCGCCGGGGTGGTCAGGGAGGGCCGGACCGGGTCAGCCGGTCAGCAGCGTGGCGCCGAACTCCTCCAGGATCGGGTTGACCGGCTGGAAGTACGTCGTCCCGCCGGAGGTGCAGTCGCCCGACCCGCCGGAGGTGACGCCCTGCGCCTGGTCGCCGCTGAGCCACGAGCCGCCGGAGTCGCCGGGCTCGGCGCAGACGTCGGTCTGGGTCAGACCCGAGACCGTGCCCTCGGGGTAGGACACCGACTGGTTGTGCGCCTCGATCACGCCGCAGTGCCAGCCGGTGGTGGAGCCGGAGCGGCAGACGGACGCGCCCTCGGGCGACTCCGCCGAACCGGCGACGGCCACCGTGCCGCCCGCGTAGTCGTTGACCGCCGCGACCGGGGTCCAGTTGCCGTCGGCCTCGACCACGCCCATGTCGCTGCCCGGGAAGACCGACCCGGTCACGGTCCCGGTGCCGCTGCCGTCCTGGGTGCCGACCGGGGTGCCGGTCTCGCCGCAGTGGCCGGCGGTCACGAAGCCGGTGGTGGTCGCGAAGCCGACCGAGCACCGGCCGCTGCCGTCGATGATGTAGGGGTCACCGCCGACGATGTCGGCGTAGAGCCGCGGCTCCTCGTCGGTCTCCTCGACCGTCACCGCGTCGGCGGGCACGCCCGCTGCGGCGGCGAACTCCTCGGCGGCCGCGGTCGCGCCCTCCAGGGCGGTGATCACCACGGTGTCGGAGGCGGTGTCGGGGTACCACCCGGCGATGCCCTCGTCCAGGGTGGCGCCCTCGGCGTTCAGGTCCGCGACCATGGCGTCGAGGGCGTCCTCGCCGCGGGTGACGACCCGGGCCTCGGCGCCGGCCGCGCGGACGTCGTCGGCGGCGGCCGCGTCGGTGACGGCGACCGTCAGCTCGCCGGTGGCGATGTCGAACCGGCTGCCGCCGAAGGCGTCGCCCAGGGCGGAGCGCAGGTCGGCGTCGATCGCGCGGGCCTCGGCCTCCTGGGCCACCAGGTCGGTGGCCTCGGCCTCGGTCAGGCCGAGGTCGCGCTGGAGCGCGGTCAGCTGCTCGGCCGCCACCTCCGGCGTGGTGTCGGCGGCGGCGGTGGCCGCGCCGGTCGTCACGGCGACGGCGCCGCCGACCAGGCCGAGCGCGAGGGCGGAGCCGCCCAGCGCTCGGGCAAGGGGGGACTTTCGCACAGTGCCTGCCCTTTCTTCGGTGTGGCAAGGGCGGGACCCGCGTTAACGAGCGGGGACTCAACGTGGATCCCGGTCCGCCGGCGCCCGTGGGGCGCGGCGGGTTCACCGACGTTCGGTAAACGATTCGCAACCATAAGTCAGATGTGCCGATCGCGACAGGCCCCGTCACGGGGGGTGAAGTCGACATCTGTCGAATTCCCGGTGATCCTCCGTGACGGCCGGACCGCGCTCGGCGACCCCGGGCGCGCGAACTCCGACGTGAGTCCGGAGTTACCGGCGCGTACGCGCGGCAACGGAACGGAGGACCGACGGAAAAGCAAGAGGGTGAGCGTGGCCGGATGCGGACGGAAAAGCCCGGGTCGGCAGGACAACCGACCCGGGCCCCGGGGCACCGGAACCGCCCCCGCTACGCCTCGGGGCCGCCCCGCAGCGCCCCCTTCAGGAACTCCACCTGCAGCAGCAGCAGGTTCTCGGCCGTCGTCTCCTCCGACGCCATGTGCGTGATCCCCGACAGCGGCAGCACCGAGTGCGCCCGCCCCGCCGCCAGCAGCGCCGTCGACAGCCGCTGCGTGTGCGCGAACACCACGTTGTCGTCGGCCAGGCCGTGGATCAGCAGCAGCGGCCGGTTCGGCTCCGCCCACCCCTCCAGCAGCGACGACCGCCGGTACGCCGCCTCCTGCTCCTCGGGCAGGCCCAGGTAGCGCTCGGTGTAGTGGGTGTCGTACAGCGTCCAGTCGGTCACCGGCGCCCCCGCCACCGCCGCGTGGAACACGTCGGGCCGGCGCAGCACCGCCAGCGCCGCCAGGTACCCGCCGAACGACCAGCCGCGGATGGCCACCCGCCCCAGGTCCAGGCAGCCGAACCGCTCGGCGGCGTCGTGCAGCGCCGCCACCTGGTCCTCCAGCACCGGGCCCGCCAGGTCCAGGTGGATCTCCTGCTCCCACTCCGGGCCCACGCCCGGCGTGCCGCGCCCGTCGGCGACGACCACCGCGAACCCCTGCTCGGCGAACCACTGCGAGGTGAGGAACGCCGACCGGGCCGCCAGCACCCGCTGCGCGTGCGGACCCCCGTACGGGTCGAGCAGCACCGGCAGCGGCCCCGACCCCTCCTCGTACCAGGACGGCAGCACCAGCGCCGACGGCACGCCCCGCTCGCCCGCCGCCCAGAACCGCACGCGCGGAGCGGGCAGGTCCGGCACCTCGGCGGCGCTGGCGATCTCCGCCACCACGCGCCGGTTGTCCGTCCCCGCGCCCGCCACCACGGCGGTGCGCACCCCGTCGGTCGACAGGTCCCGCCGCTGCACCACCAGCGTGCCGGCGCGCAGCCGGCCCGAGTGCACCCCGCCGCCCTCGGGCGCGTCCGGGAACTCTACCTGCGCACCGGTCCCCGCGCGCAGGTCGAACAGCCAGAGCACCACCTCGCCCGGCCGGCCCGCCGGCGACGCCGAGCACAGCGCCAGCTCGCCGTCGACGTCCACGATCCCGCGCAGGTAGAGGTCCTCGGGGCCGACCGCCCGGTCGCCCACGTAGAGCCGGCGCGGCCCGCCCCCGGGGCGGCCCAGCCACACCGGCGACCCCGACGCGGTGAAGTCGGGCACGCCCGGGACGATCTCCACCCACACGTCGTCGGTCTCGCGCCGGGTGGCGAACACCAGCCCGGTGCCCGGGTCGGCGCTGAACACCGACAGCGTGCGCTGGTCGCGGCTCTGCGCGCTGAACACCACCGTGGGCGTGCCGTCGGGGCCCGTGGTCCACCCGGCGCGCACCAGGTAGGGCAGCTCCGCGCGGTCCCAGTCGATCCACACCGGGGCGGGCGGCCCGGCGTCCGCGCCGCCGCCGGCCTCCAGCACGGCCAGCCGGACCTCGGCGTTGGGGGTGCCCGCGGCGGGGTAGGCCACGGTCTGCGGCTCCGCCTCGGGGTGGGCGGGGTCGGCGATCGTCCACCGCCGCACCGGGGAGTCGTCCACCCGGGCCGCCAGCAGCGAGCCGCCGTCGGGCGCCCACCACAGGCCCCGGTACCGGCTCATCTCCTCGGCCGCGACGAACTCCGCCAGCCCCCACACCACGTTCTCGCCGTCGGGCTCGGCCAGCGCCCGGTCGCCCGCGCCGTCGGTGCCGACGACCCGCACCGCGCCCCCGCTGACGTAGGCCACCGCGTCCCCGCGCGGGCTGATGGCCGGATCGACCACCGGGGCCGCTGCGGGCAGCTCGCGCGGCGCCGCGTCCGCGTCGGCCAGGTCCACGCAGTACAGCCGGCCCGACAGGGTGAACGCCGCGCGGGTGAAGGCCTCGTCGACCGTGTAGGCGACCACGCCGCCGCCGGTCTCGCGCAGCCGTTCGCGGCGCGCCCGCTCCTCCGGCGGCAGGTCCTCGTCGTCGGCGCCGATCGCGCGCGGGTCGGCCACCACCCGCTCCCGTCCGGTGCCGGTGTCCAGCACCCACAGGCACGTGGCGGTGTCGGTGCCGTCGCGGCCGCGCAGGAACGCCACCCGCCGGCCGTCCGGGGAGATCTGGAACGCCCGCGGCACCCCGAGCGTGAACCGCCGGGTCCGGGCCTGCTGCCGAGGAAAACTCATGTGCCGATTGTGGCGCATGCCCGCCTTCCGGCGTGCGGAGCGGCGCACCAGGTCGGCGCGGAGACGCGCCGCACGCCGTGTCCCTGGGTCGGCGCCGCCCCGCCCGGTAGGGTCACGACCATGACCGACCGCAGACTCCTGCTGGTGCACGCCCACCCCGACGACGAGAGCATCGTCACCGGCGCCACCATGGCCGCCTACGCCGCCGCCGGCGCCGAGGTCACCCTCGTCACCTGCACGCTGGGCGACGAGGGCGAGGTCATCGGCGACGAGTACGCCCACCTCACCAGCGACCGCGACGACGCCCTCGGCGAGCACCGCGTCGGCGAACTCGCCAAGGCGTGCGTGGCGCTGGGCGTGCGCGACCACCGGTTCCTGGGCGGGGCCGGCCGCTACCGCGACTCCGGGATGATGGGTTCGCCCACCAACGACCACCCCGGCTGCTTCTGGCGCGCCGACGTGGACGAGGCCGCGCAGCTGCTGGTCGACATCGTCCAGGAGGTGCGGCCCGACGTCATGGTCACCTACGACGCCAACGGGGGCTACGGCCACCCCGACCACATCCAGGCGCACCGGGTGGCGCTGCGCGCCTTCGACCTGGCCGCCGACCGCACCCGGCCGGGCAGCCCGTGGGGGGTCCGCAAGCTGTACGCGGTGGCCCACCCCCGGTCGGTGCTGGAGGCGTCGGTCGAGCGGCTGCGCCGCGACCCCGGCCCCTTCACCGCGCCCGAGGGCATCGAGGACATCGCCCCCGGCACCCCGGACTCCCTGGTCACCACCCGCGTCGACGGGTCGGCGCACTGGGCGGCCAAGGCCCTGGCCATGCGCCGGCACGCCACCCAGGTGACCGTCGACGGGGAGCTGTTCGCGCTGTCCAACGGTATCGCCCAGGAGATCAGCGGCGTGGAGTACTTCACCCTGCTGCGCGGCCCGGCCCCGCGCCGGGGCCCCGACGGCCACGAGACCGACCTGTTCGCCTGACCGCGCCCCGCCCGGCCGTCCGAGGCCGGGCGACCTGGTCGGCCGGGGCCGCCGCGCCCGTCGCGTAGGCTGCCCCCGTGTCGGTCTCCACCTCTCCGGGCGCCGGGTCGCCCGCGGCCCCCGCCGCCCCGCGCGGCCCCGCGCGGGCGGTCGCCGCCGCCGGCTACACCGTGCTCCCGCTGCTGGGCCTGGCCGTCGGCGTGGTCGGCGGCCCCGCCGCCCACTGGCTGTCCTGGCTCTGGCTCACCGGCACCCCCGGGCGGCTGCTCGCGGGGACCGGCCTCGCGGTCGGCCTCGTGCTGCTGTTCGCCGGGTGCCGCGCGGCCGGCTGGGGCATGGGCTCGCGGCTCGGCGCCGGGCTGTTCGCGGTCGGCTGGACCGCCGCGGCGCTGGCCCTGGTGGGGTTCACGTCGGGCGGCGACATCCTGCTGACCAACGGGGGGCTCGACAGCGCCGTGCTGTTCGGCGGCGTGTTCGCGGTGGCCCTCGCCACCGTGCTCACCCCCCGCTGACCACCGCTCAGGTCACCCAGAACCGGAACAGGATCTCGCCGAAGCCGATGTCGATCTGCGGCAGCCCGACCGCCGCGAACAGGCCGAGCACCGCGTTGAGGAACGCCAGGTTGACCGGCGCCAGCCACAGCACGCCGAACACCGCGATCACCCCGAACAGCCCCCACGTGCGGTCGACCCCGGCCACCCGCTCCGGCAGGTAGGGGGCCAGCGCCGCGAACCCGTCGAACCCGGGAATCGGCAGCAGGTTGAGCAGCGCCGCGGTCAGGTTGAGGTAGCACAGGTACATCAGGCCGACGATCAGCCAGTTGTCGGTGACCGACCCGGCCGGGACCAGGACCGCCACCACCGCCGCGAACGCCGCCGCCAGCACCAGGCTCACCGCCGGTCCGGCCAGGGCGACCAGGGTGCGCCGGCCCCGCCCCGGCACCCGGCGCGGGTCGACGTGGGCCGCCGCCGGGCCGGTGATCCCGATCCCGCCGAGCACCAGGAACGCCACCGGCATCAGCAGTCCGGCGAACAGCCCGCTGTAGCCGAACGGATTGAGCCGCAGGTACGCCCCGCCGCGCTGGGTGCGGTCGCCGGACAGGTGGGCCGCCAGGGCGTGCCCGAACTCGTGCAGCGCCAGCGACGCGATCCACCCGCCGAGCATGAACACGAACGGCAGGTAGACGGTGGTGGCGTCGCCGGTCCAGTCGACCTCGGCGCGGGTCCAGGAGAACCAGCCGGCCAGCCCCGTCACGCCGAGCAGCAGCACGAACACCGGGCTGGGCAGCAGGTCGGCGGCGCCTGCGGCGGTCCGCTCGGGGGCGGCCGCCTCGGCGTCCCCGGCGGTGGCCTCGGAGGCGTCCCCGGTGCTCCCGGCGGCCTCGGTGGCCTCGGCGGCGGGGTCGGGCGCCGCGGCGGTCGCGCCGTCCTCGGCGGCGAGCGCCGTGCGGGACGGCCGCTCGTCGGAGCGGGCGGGCTCCGGCTCGGTCGGCTCAGGCGTGGACATACGGCTCCAGCGGGTCGCGTGGGTGGTGGGCGGCGCGGGCGCGCGGCGGGCCCGGCCGCGGCCGGGGCGCGCGCCCCGGCGTCGCCTCCCAGGCTAGGCGCCCGCGCCGGTGCCGCCGCACCGGGTCAGATGGAGGCGGGCGGCGTGGTGGCCGACAGGTGCATGGCCGTCAGCGCGAACGACCGGCCCGCCTTGGTGAGGTGGTGGGAGCCGCCGCCCAGCAGGTCGCCGCCGACCACGAACCCCAGGGTCTCCAGCAGCCAGGTGATGGTGATGAGCACCGACTGCACCTGCTGGGTGTCGGGCGCCGAACCCCCGCCGTCGCCGCCCCAGCCGGCCTCGGTCAGGATGATCCGGGCCTCCTCGGCGATGGTGGTGTCCTCGTCGCGCGCGTGGCTGCCGGTGGCCCGGGGCGAACGCGACAGCAGCAGCCCCAGCAGGGTCTCGGTGGCGGCCTGGGCGAAGCCGTCGGTGTCGAGCGCCCCCTCGGCGACGGCCCGCCACAGCGCCGCGGTGTCGCTGTGCAGCTGGCGGCCCCGCCGGGTCAGCACCAGCCGCCGCCCCGACCGGCGCACCGCCCGCATCGTCCGCAGCAGCTTGTGCAGCGCGATGAGCTGCATGACGTCGGTCTCGCTGCGCGGCGGCGACGGCGACGTGGCCCACTCGAACTCCGCGCACAGCTCCCGCACGACCGTGGGGGAGATGTAGCCGATCTGGGTCAGCCCGATGCCCTCGTCCGCGTAGTCGAGCAGGCGGCGCACCGGCGCCAGCGCCGCCGCCGCGTTGTGCGGGGGCTCGGCCCCGCTGATGAGCCGGCCCAGCAGCGGCCACAGCCGCTGCCGGTGCGGGTGCGACGGCGACCCCAGCCACCCGCGCACGCGCTCCTCGCGGATGCGGTCGAGCCGGCTGCGCCCCTGGGCGTCGGGTTGGGTGAGGAAGGCGCGGGCGTGCTGCTCCTGCGCGGTGCGCCAGCCCCGCGACCCCGGGCGGACGTCCTGCAGGGCCACCGCGATCTCCAGCGACGCCGACGCGGCGCGGTACGCCTCGATCTCGGCGCTGCCCAGCGCGGTGCCCCAGGTCAGCTCGGGCAGATCGGGGGGTTCGACCCCCGAGGCGCGCACCGCCCGCCGGTACGCCTGGAGGCCGGAGTCGTGGCTGACGGTGTAGGCGGCCAGGACCTCGCGCGTGGTGTCGGACGCGCAGATGGCGGCGTAGCGGTCGAGGTCGAGCAGCGTGAACAGGCGGCCCAGCGACCGCGCGGCGAACAGCCGCTCACCGGAGTCGCTGGCGAACCGGACCGGCAGCACGTACCAGCAGAACTCCTGGACGTCGTGCTGGGTCAGGGACTCCAGGCTCTGCCCGGCGGTCAGGGAGGACAGGGCGTGCTCGGCGACCCGGGCCGCCCGGGCGTCGAGCCGGGACAACTGCGCGAGGGCGGACGCGACGGTCTCCTGCATGGCGTGAACCCACCACCTCCCCAGTCAGGGCGGCCGCCACCGCGGCGGCGGCCGGGTCTCCCCGAGCGCGGACGCGCCGGTGTCAGCCGTCAGCCGTCGGCCGTCGGCCGTCCGCCGGCCGACCGGCGGCGCGGCGGCTCCCGGGGCACGATCTTGCTCGCGACGATATCGTCCGCCGTGACCTCCGTCACGCGTCCGTCGCGGCGCCGCACCAGGATCACGCCCTCCCGCCATGATTCCAGGACTCCGACGATATCCCGGAACCCGCCCTCGGGCAGCCTGACGCGCAGGGTGGCGCGCCGCCCGACGTCGGCGGACGTCACCTCGGCGGTGAAACGCGAGACGAACCCCACTTGATCGACCCCCAATTGCGCGGTAAAGCGCGACGAGCGCAATACTGGAAACTGCGAATCGCGTATGAGCGGCCCGGCGGAATCCGCGTGCCGGCCTCCCGGCACCGCCCAGGCTATGTCACAGCGCAGAGACACACACGCGGTCAACGTGGCGAAGACCGAAGAGGAGTGGACGTGACCTACGTCATCGCGCAGCCCTGCGTCGACGTGCTCGACAAGGCGTGCATCGAGGAGTGCCCCGTCGACTGCATCTACGAGGGCAAGCGCATGCTGTACATCCACCCGGACGAGTGCGTCGACTGCGGCGCCTGCGAGCCGGTCTGCCCCGTGGAGGCCATCTACTACGAGGACGACCTCCCCGACCAGTGGTCGGGCTACTACAAGGCCAACGTCGAGTTCTTCGACGAACTCGGCTCCCCGGGCGGCGCGTCCAAGGTCGGCCAGATCGACGCCGACCACCCGCTGATCGTGGCCCTGCCCCCGCAGAGCGAGGGCTAGGCCTCCGGCGGCGCGGCACGCCCGCGCCGCCCCCGGACCGGCCCGCACCCGGGCCCGTCCGCCCCGGCGCCCCGGGGGACCGGCGCACCGCCCCGCCGGGCGGTGCCGCCGCACGGGCGCCGCAGCCCCGGCCGCATGCGCCGGGGCGGATTCCGCACGCCGCGGCCGGGCCGCGGGCCGCGACCACGCCGCCCGCGGCCCGGCGCGCGCCGCACTTCACGACATGGGGGAACGCGAGACATGGCCGATCGGCGACGCGTGGTGGACCGGCTCCCGACCTTCCCGTGGGACCGGCTGGCGCCGCACAAGGCCACCGCCGCGGCCCACCCCGACGGCATCGTCGACCTGTCCGTGGGGACCCCGGTCGACCCGGTGCCCGAACGGCTGCGGGAGGCGCTGGCCGCCGCCGCCGACGCGCCGGGCTACCCGACCACCCACGGCACCGCGGCGCTGCGCGCGTCCGCCGCCGGCTGGCTGGGCCGCCGGCACGAGGTCGCCGTCGACCCGGTCGACGTGCTGCCGGTCGTCGGCACCAAGGAGCTGGTGGCCTGGTTGCCGACCCTGCTCGGCCTGGGCCCGGGCGACACCGTCGTCCACCCCGAACTGGCCTACCCCACCTACGACATCGGCGCCCGGCTGGCCGGCGCCACCCCGGTGGCGGCGGACGGTCTGACCGCGCTCGGCCCGGCGCCGGTCGGCCTGGTGTGGATCAACTCGCCGGCCAACCCCACCGGGCGGGTCCTCGGGGTCGACCACCTGCGCAAGGTCGTGGCGTGGGCGCGCGAGCGGGGGGCCGTCGTGGCATCCGACGAGTGCTACATCGACCTGGGGTGGGAGGGCCCGCGCCCGGTGTCGGTGCTGCACCCCGACGTGTGCGGCGGCTCCCACGAGGGGCTGCTCGCCGTCCACTCGCTGTCCAAGCGGTCCAACCTGGCCGGGTACCGCGCCGGGTTCGTCACCGGCGACCCCGCCCTGGTCGCGGAGCTGCTGGCGGTGCGCAAGCACGCCGGGATGATCGTCCCCGCGCCCGTGCAGGCCGCCATGGCCGCCGCCTACGACGACGACCTGTCGGCGCGCGAGCAGAAGGACCGCTACGCCGCCCGGCGCGACCGGCTGCGCACCGCGTTCGAGCGCGCCGGGTGGACCATCACCCACTCCGAGGCCGGGCTGTACCTGTGGGCGGCGGCGCCGCAGCCGGGCGCGGGCGACGGCTGGGCCGCGGTGGCCGCGCTGGCCGAACTCGGCATCCTCGTGGCGCCCGGCGACTTCTACGGCCCGGCCGGCGCCGGCCACGTGCGGGTGGCGCTCACCGCCACCGACGAGCGGGTGGCCGCCGCCGCCCAGCGCCTGGAGAACGCGGCGGCCTGACGGCCGCCGCGCCGGGCGCGCCCGGCCCGCCGCTACTCCAGCACGACCTCGCCCGCCGGGGCCGCGTCGGGCACGGTGACCCAGCCGTCGGCGCCGTCGGCCGCGGTCCAGCGCTGGTCGCCGTAGGTCACCGACGCCAGCCCGTACACCTTGGCGTTGGCCACCGCCCACTGCGCCATGGCCCACCCCACGTCGCCGGTGGCGCGGGTGCCCGCCATCGTGACGGAGTCGGGCTCCACCCCGAACACCCGGGTGATCTCGGCGGCGGCGCCCTCCACATCGGGCTCGCCCATCTCGTCCAGGATGAGTTCGCACGACACCGCCGGGCCCTCGCCGCCGGTGAACGCGGCCGACATGACCCGCGACAGCTGCTCGTGCTGGTCGTAGGCGAAGCCGTCGGCGCTGCGCTGCACCGCCTGCGCCGCCTCGTACACGGGGATACCGGTGTAGTCGGGGACCTCGACGAGCTTGTCGTAGAACGCCCCCGTCGCGTACACCGGGTCCATCAGCTCCTCGGGCGCGCCCCACTCCTGCGACGGGCGCTGCTGGAACAGGCCCACGGAGTCGCGGTCGCCGTAGTCGATGTTGAAGAACTTGGACTCCTGCCACACCGTGGCGTAGGCGATGACCACGGCCTCCTCGGGCAGGTCGCGGCCGAACGCCACCCCGCTGATGGTGGCCGCGTTCGCCGCCTGCTCCGGCTCCAGCTTGTCCGTGTCGCCCCCGGCGGTGACCGTGCAGGACTCGGTCGGCTCGGGCGGGGCCACCTCCAGCGGCTTGATGGAGCGCATGACGTAGAAGCCGCCGCCGACCAGGGCGCCGCACACCAGCAGGAGCACGGCGAGGATCTTGAAGAAGGCGGAGACTCTTCGGGGCTTTCTGGGCACAGGCAGACCGTAGGGGTAGGGGGACGGCCCCGGCCGGAGCCGGAGGCGCGGCCTCGACCGACAGTGAAGGACACCGGTGGCGCGGACAGCGGGACGCGCGGTTCGCGCGCCGGGGGGACCGGTGGTCCTCCCCGCATAGTAGAGCGTGCCGGTGAACACGCTCCGCCACCGCGGGGGCGGCGGGCCCGGCGCCGGCCCCGCCGGCCGCGTGCCCGCCGGTCACCCAGGGTCGCCGCGCCCCGCGCCCCGCGTCCCCGCCCCGGGCGCGGCCCGGTAGGCTCGATGCCCATGACCACCGCGTTCACCAGCCCGCTGCCCCGTGAGATCGACGTCCTGTGGGAGCGCCGCTCCGAGCTGACCCCCGACGACTCCGCCGCCCGCGACACCATCGTCGGCGCGGTCGACGACCTCGACGCCGGAAAGGCCCGGGTCGCCTTCGTCGACCCGGACACGGACGAGGTCGTCGTGGACGAGCGCGCCAAGCGCGCCATCCTGCTCAGCTTCCGCGTCCTGGGCATGGCGGAGTCGCAGGTCGGCGACTTCCACCACCACGACCGCATCCCGCTCAAGACCCGCCTCGACGGCGTCCGCGTCGTCCCCGGCGCCATCGCCCGCTGGGGCGCCTACCTGGCGCCCGGCGTGGTGCTGATGCCGTCCTTCACCAACTTCGGCGCCTGGGTCGGGTCGGGCACCATGGTCGACACCTGGGCGACCGTGGGCTCCTGCGCCCAGGTCGGCGAGAACGTCCACCTGTCCGGCGGCGTCGGCGTCGGCGGCGTGCTGGAGCCGCCGCAGGCCAGCCCGGTCGTCATCGAGGACGACGCGTTCCTCGGCTCCCGCAGCATGGTGGTCGAGGGCGCCCGGGTGCGCCGCGGCGCCAAGCTCGGCGCCGGCACCATCCTCACCTCCTCCACCCGCGTGTTCGACGCCGAGACCGGCGACGAACTCAAGCGCGGCGAGGCCCCGGCGTGGTCGGTGTGCGTCACCGCCAACCGGATCAAGAGCTTCCCCGGCGGCGACTTCGGCATGCCGTGCCTGCTCGTGCTCAAGCGCCTGGAGGAGGGCCAGGAGCACGACAAGCTGGCCCTCAACGACATGCTGCGCGAGCACGGCGTCAACGCCTGACCCGCCCTCGGCCCCGGCCCCGCCGCCGCGCGGCCGGGGCCGACCGCCCCCCGCCACCGCCCGCCGTGCCGCGCCCGCCGCACGGCCCGAGCCCGGAGAGCACCCCATGCTCGACCTCACCGCGGACGTCCGCACCCTCACCGCCGACCTCGTGGACATCGAGTCCGTGAGCGGCGGCGAGCGCCCCCTCGCCGACGCCATCGAGCAGGCGCTGCGCGGCCTGCCGCACCTGGCCGTCGACCGCGACGGCGACGCCGTCGTGGCCCGCACCTCGCTGGGCCGGGGCCGCCGGGTGGTGCTCGCCGGGCACATCGACACCGTGCCCATCGTCGGCAACGTGCCGTCGCGCCGCGAAGGCGGGCGGCTCTACGGGTGCGGCACCTCCGACATGAAGAGCGGGGTGGCGGTGCAGCTGCGGCTCGCCGCGACCGTCCCCGGGCCCGTGCACGACGTCACCTACGTCTTCTACGACTGCGAGGAGATCGACGCCGAGCGCAACGGGCTGCGCCGGCTCGCCCGCACGCACCCCGAGTGGCTGGCCGGCGACTTCGCCGTGCTGCTGGAGCCCACCGGCGGCACCATCGAGGGCGGCTGCCAGGGCACCCTGCGGGCCGACGTGGTGGTGCGCGGCGAACGCGCCCACAGCGCCCGCTCCTGGATGGGCCGCAACGCCATCCACGACGCCGGGCGCGTCATCGACGTGCTGCGCGCCTACACCCCGCGCGAGCCCGAGGTCGAGGGGTTGCGCTACCACGAGGGCCTGAACGCCGTGTTCGTCAACGGGGGAGTGGCCGGCAACGTCATCCCCGACGAGTGCGTGGTCACCGTCAACTTCCGCTACGCCCCCGACCGCACCCCCGCCGAGGCCGAGGCGCACGTGCGCGAGGTGTTCGACGGGTTCGAGGTCCGCGTCACCGACTCCGCGCCGCCCGCCCGGCCCGGCCTGGACGACCCGGCGGCCGCCGAGTTCGTCCGCGCCGTCGGCGCCGGGCGGGCCCGCGCCAAGCTCGGCTGGACCGACGTCGCCCGCATGGCCGAACTGGGCGTGCCCGCCGTCAACTACGGGCCGGGCGATCCCACGCTGGCGCACACCCGCGACGAGTACGTCGACCTCGACGCCATCGGCGAGGCCGAGGCGCGCATGGCCGGCTGGCTGCGCGGCGCCGCGGGCTGACCCGCCGCCCCGCTGCGCGCGCGCACCGGTTCGAGCGCGCGTGATCCGGATAGCTTTGACGTCATGACGGAATCGCGAAAGGTCCGCCGTGCCGGGCCCCTGACCTACCACGGCAACGCCATCCCCGATACCACCACCGACCAGCGGCTGCTCGACCGGCGGGGGCCGGCCGACTGGGTGCACACCGACCCGTGGCGGGTCATGCGCATCCAGTCGGAGTTCGTCGAGGGCTTCGGCCTGCTCTCCGAGGTCGGGCAGGCCGTAAGCGTGTTCGGGTCGGCCCGCACCCGCCCCGACAACCCCTACTACGCGCTGGGCGAGCGCATCGGCGCCCGGCTCGCCGACGCCGGGTACACGGTCATCACCGGGGGCGGCCCCGGGATGATGGAGGCCGCCAACAAGGGCGCCTCCGACGCCGGGGGCACCTCCATCGGCCTCGGCATCGAGCTGCCGTTCGAGCAGTCCCTCAACGAGCACATCGACATGGGCGTCACCTTCCGGTACTTCTTCGTGCGCAAGACGATGTTCGTGAAGTACTCGCAGGCGTTCGTGGTCCTGCCCGGCGGGTTCGGCACCCTGGACGAGCTGTTCGAGGCGGTGACCCTCGTGCAGACCGGGAAGGTCACCCGGTTCCCCGTGGTGCTCGTCGGCACCGAGTTCTGGGGCGGCCTGGTCGACTGGATCCGCGGCACCCTGGTGGCCGAGGGCGTCGTCTCCCCCGGCGACCCCGACCTGATGTACCTGACCGACGACCCCGACGAGGTCGTCGAGATCATCCGCAAGGCGCACGTCAGCCTGGCCCGCCAGGAGTTCGAGCAGGACCGGGTGGTCGAGGAGGCCGTCGAGGTCGACGCCGCCGAGCGGTCCGCGCCGGAGTAGCGGCCGCCGGAAGCCGCCGGGCGGGCGCCCTCAGGCCAGCCCGCGGCGGGCGGCCGCCGGCGGGCGGGTCCCCCGCACGGACGCCACCATGTCCAGGGCCTGGCGGGCGGCGTCCGGGTGGGCGGTGGCGAACACCCGCGCGCCCAGCCAGGCGTAGGCCGCCACCAGCGCGATCTCCGCGGCCCCGTCCGGCCCGCCGCCCCCGGGCACGGCGCAGCGCACCAGGACCGGCCGGCCGGTGGCGGCGAGCGCGCGCACCCGGTCGGCCGGCGGGCGCACCCCCGCGTCCAGGACCCCCTCCACCACGGTGTCCGGCGCCACCACGCGCGGCGGCCCGTCCGCGTCCTCTGTCCGCATGCCCCGAGTCTGGCACCCCCCGGTCGGTCCGGGGGGCGCTTCGTGGACACCGCAGGGGGCGGTCGGCGGCGCGCGGGTGTGGCACCATGGCGACGTGAGTCCAACCATCCTCGTCCTGACCGCCGTCGCCGCCCTGGCGGTGCTCGCCGGGGTCGCCCTCACGGTCCTGGGCCGGGGCGGGCAGTTGGCGCGCTTCGAGGCCGACCACCCCCCGCTGGACCTGCCCGACGACCGGCCGGTCACCGGCCCGGACGTCAGCCGGGTCGTCCTGCCGCTGGCGCTGTGGGGCTACCACGTGCGCGCGGTCGACGAGGTGCTGCGCCGCGTCGTCGCCGCCCTGGCCGAGCGGGACGCCCGCATCCACGACCTCGAACAGCGCCTCGCGGCGGCCGGCGCGGGGCCGCGCGTGCTCTTCCCGCGCGGCGCGCACGCCGCCCCGATCGCCGGCGGCGCCTACGTCCTGGGCGCGGGCGCACCCGCCGAGCGGCCCTCCAGCGGCGACGGCCCCGAATGGGGCGAACCCGCCGACGGCGCCGCCGCGACCACCCCCGACCTCCCCGCCGTCGACGGCACCGAGGCCGACGGCACGGATGCCGACGGCGACGACACCGTGGCCGGCGTCTCCGCGGCGGCCGACGGCGACCCCGCGCAGGACGGGCCCACCGCCCCGGGCCCAACCGACCCGGAGCGCGACCCCGGCACCGCCCCCGCCGACGACCCCGACCCCGACGGGGAATGGGCGCTGCACGGCCGCGCCGACCCCCCGCGCTCCACCGGCGGCGACGACTCCTGAACGCCGCCCGCCGCCGGGCCGCCCTGTGGGTCTCGTCACCCCGGTGCGCCCGACGGCCGACCGCACCGTGGCCTATCCTCTGTCGCTGAACCGCGAACGGCCCCGCGCGCCGTCCGCCCCTGAGGAGAAGCGATGATCCCATCCACCGGTCCCGGCCGTCCCCGCTCCGCGGAGACCCGGTGAGCAGCGAGGCCCCGAGCCGCGGGGCCGATGCGCCGGTCGACGGCGCCCCCGCGTCGGCCTCGCCCATCCGGGCGATGTCGCTGTGGCCGCCGCCCCGGTCCACCCGGCACGCCGCGCGCCGCCGCCGCCACGTGCTCGTCGCCGGAGTCGCCGGACTCGTGCTGGTCGGCGCCGCCGGCGGCACCGCCGCGTGGCTGCTGCGGCCCGGACCCGAGCAGGTCGCCGGCGCCAGCGTGCCCCACTCCTACGCGGGCACCTGGAGCGGCGACATGTCGCAGCAGGACGACGAGGGCCACCACGTCACCGACTGGCAGGTGGAGGTCAAGCTGGAGTCGGGCGTGGAGCGCGGCTCCGCCGAGTACTCCCTGGACTGCCGCGGCAGCCTGACCCTGAACGACCGCGACGGCGACCGGCTGTCCTTCGACTACGTCGAGACCTACGATCTCGACGACCGGTGCATCGACGAGTCGGTGCTGGTCCTGGAGCCCGGCAGCGCCACCGGTACCCTCAGCGCGCGCTGGGAGGCGGTCTCCCACGACGGCGTCCCGATGACCTCCACCGGGACGCTCCGCTAGGGTGGCGTGCGCCGGGGCGGCCGCGCCCCGGAACGGCTCCGGGAGGTTACATGGCCGCCGCCGGTCCCCTGACCGAGGACGATCCGCGCCGCATCGGCACCTACACCCTCACCGGCCGCCTGGGGCAGGGCGGCCAGGGGGTGGTCTACCTCGGTGCGGGCGCCGACGGCGAGGTCGTCGCGGTCAAGACCCTGCACGCCGACGGGCTCGACGCCGCAGGGCTGCGCCGCCAGCTCGCCGAGGAGATCGACACCGCCCGCCGGGTCGCGCGGTTCTGCACCGCGCAGGTGCTCGCCGCCGACGTCGACGCCGACCCGCCCTACGTGGTCAGCGAGTACATCGAGGGCCCCACCCTGCGCGAGTCGGTGCTGCGCGACGGCCCGCTGCGCGGCGCCGCCCTGGAGCGGCTGGCCATCGGCACCCTGACCGCCATCGCCGCCATCCACCAGGCGGGCATCGTGCACCGCGACTTCAAGCCGGGCAACGTGCTCATGGGCCCCGACGGCCCCCGGGTGATCGACTTCGGCATCGCCCGCGCGCTGGAGGGCACCGCGATCCTCACCAGCCGGATCGCGGGCACCCCCGCCTACATGGCGCCCGAGCAGATCGGCGGCGGCGCCATGGGCCCGCCCGTCGACCTGTTCGCCTGGGGCGCCACCATGGTCTACGCCGCCAACGGGCACGGGCCGTTCAACGCCGACTCCATGCAGGCGGTCCTCCAGCGCGTCATCGAGGACGAGCCCGACCTGGGCGCCCTCGACGGCGCCCTGCGCGACATCGCGGTAAGCTGCCTCGACAAGGACCCGGCCCGCCGGCCCACCGCGGCCGAGAGCCTCATGCGGGTCCTCGGGGTCGACCCCGGTACCGCCGCCGCGGTGTCCGGGGCGCGCGCCCCGGAGGACCCCGCACCGGCCCTGCCGGTGCAGACGCTCGTGGCGGGGGTCGTCGCCGCGGCGGCACCCGAGGCGCAGGAGCGCGCCGCCGCCGAGGTCTACCGCAGCCACCCCGAACTCCCGCCGGGGCCGTCGCCCGTGCCGCGCCCCCAGGCCCCGCCCACCGGACCGCAGTTCGGTCCGCAGGGCGGGCCCGCGCCGGCCCGGCCCACGGGTCCGCAGTTCCCGGCGCAGGGGGGACCGCGGTACGCGCGGCCGGGCGGACCGCCGCCCGGGTCGCCCGGCGGGCCGCCGCCCGAATTCCACAGTGGCCCCTATCCCGGGCAGTCCGGTGCGCCGGCGCCCGGCGGATGGGCCCCGAACGCCCCCGGACCCATGCCTGCGGGCATGCCGGGACAAGGAGGACCGCAGATGCAGCCGAACGCGTGGGAGTCCGGCCCCCAGCCCCACCCGGGGACCGGCCCCGGCCAGGGCTACGGCCAGGGCCACCCGCAGCAGAACCCCGGGTACGACCCGGGGCAGGGCTACGGCCAGCCCGGCCCGGGCTACCCGGGCCAGGAGCAGCAGCAGTACCCGACGGGCCCCGGTCCCGCCTACCCCGGCCAGGAGCAGCAGCAGTACCCGACCGGCCCCGGCCCGTCCTACGGCGGCCAGGAGCAGCAGCAGTACCCCACGGGTCCCGGCCCGGCCTACCCGGGGCAGGAGCAGCAGCAGTACCCGTCCGGCCCCGGCCCCGCCTACCCGGGTCAGGAGCAGGGGTACGCGCCCGGCGCCCCCCAGGGCTACGGCCCCGACCAGGGGTTCGGCCCGCAGGGCGGCCAGCAGTGGCCCGCCGGCTGGCAGAACCAGCAGGGCGGCCAGCCGCAGCAGCGCGGCGCCGGAACCGGGCTCGTCGTCGGGCTGATCGTCGCGGTGGTCGTGCTGCTGCTCGGCGGCATCGGCCTGCTGGCCTGGGCGTTCCTGGCCTGACACCGCACCGCACAGTCCGGTCCGGTCCGCCCGCGCGGCGCGCGGGCGGACCGGGCACCCCGGGCTAGTGCCCGCGGAAGTCGGGCTTCTCCTTCTTCAGGAACGCCAGGGTGGCGTTGACGTGGTCGATGGTCTCGGCGCACTGGTCCTGCAGGCTCGCCTCCATCTCCAGCGCGTTCGCGAGGTCCAGACCCGACCCGAACGCCAGCTCCGCCTTGATCGCCGCGTAGGCCACCGTCGGCCCGTTGGCCAGCCGCACCGCCAGCTCGCGTGCCGCGTCGGCCAGCTCCGCGCCCGGCACCACCCGCGACACCAGCCCGGTCTCCAGGGCGCGCGCCGCCCGGACCGGCTCGGCCAGCATCAGCATCTCCATCGCGCGGGAGTGCCCGACCAGGCGGGGCAGGGTCCACGAGGCGCCGGAGTCGGCGCCCAGACCGACGTTGGCGAACGCCATCACGAACGACGCCTCCTCGGCGGCGATCCGCAGGTCGCAGGCGAACGCCAGCGACGCCCCGGCGCCCGCCGCCACCCCGTTGACCGCGGCCACCACCGGCTTGGGCATGCGCACCAGGCCCAGCACGATCGGGTTGTAGTGGTCGCGCACGGTGCCGTTCAGCCCGCGGCCCGCGCCCAGCGCGTCGCCGTGCTCGCGCAGGTCCTGCCCGGCGCAGAACGCGCGGCCGGTCCCGGTGAGCAGGACGGCCCGCGCGTCCTTGTCGGCCTTGGCCCGGTCGATCGCCGCGAGCAGCTCCTCCTTGGCCGCGGTCGTCAGCGAGTTCATCGCGTCGGGCCGGTTGAGCGTGATCGTGGCGACGCCGTCGGCGAGGTCGTAGAGGACGCTGGCTGACTCGGGCACGCGGGGCTCCCTGATCGTGTCGGCGTGTGCGGTCCCGTCGACCGCGATCCGCTGCTGCGGCTATAACCTTACTGTTCGGATTCTTCGGGGCCCTCGGCCCGGGCGCTGTCCGATCGTTCCCATTCGGTTCCCAAAACCGAGATAATGACAGAACAGTGATTCATTCCCTGAGTCACGCGGATGAGGCCCGGACCCGGACCGGCACGCGCCGCTCCCCTGGAGGGCCGGCCCATTCACCGCGAGAGTTTTCCTAGGAAAGGGGATACGGCATGGCGGCGATGAAGCCGAGGACCGGTGACGGTCCGATGGAGGTCACCAAGGAGGGTCGCGGCATCATCATGCGGGTCCCGCTCGAAGGCGGCGGCCGCCTCGTCGTCGAGCTGACCCCTGACGAGGCCACGGACCTGAAGGAGGCGCTGGACGGCGCCGTCGGCTGACCCGGCCGCACCGCACCACCGGCACCACCAGCGCCGACGGGGACCGCTCCGGCGCCGGCGCCCCGCCACCGGCGGAGCGCGGCGGGCGGCCCGCGGCGGCGTCCGAGCACCCACGCGAAGATTGTGAGCGTCCGTGCCTTTCGCTACGGAGATCCACCCGGCCCCGGGTACCCTCGCCGACTCCGCCGCCGACCTGGTGGCGCTGCCGGTCCGGGGCGGTGACGACGGACCGGTGGCGGTGACCGCGGGAGCGTGCGCCGACCCCGCCGGGATCGACGCCCGGCTGCCGGCCCCGATCACCGAGCTGCTGGCACACTACGACCTCACCGGCCGCCCCGGCGAGATCGCGCAGTTCCCCGCCGACCTGGGCCGCGGCCTGGTCCGGGTCGCCCTCGTGGGGGTGGGTGCCGCGGCACCCGCCGACCTGCGGCGGGCCGGGGCCGCACTCGCCCGGGCGGCCCGCGGGCGGCGCCGCGCGGCCACCACGCTCGGCGCGCTGCCCGAGGCCGGGCGCGACGGCGGCGCCGGGCTCGCCGCGTTCGCCGAAGGCGCGCTGCTCGCCTCCTACACGTTCACGCTGGCGTCCGCCCCCAAGGGGCCGGCGCCCGCCGGAGCGGTCGACCTGGTCGGGGTCGACCCGGAGGCGGCGGCCGCCCCGCTGCGGCGCGGCACCGAGCTGGCGCGCGCCGCCGCGCTCGCCCGCGACCTCATCAACACCCCCTCCGCCGAGAAGGACCCCGCCTGGCTGGCCGCCCGCGCCGAGCGGGTCGCCGCCGACACCGGGCTGACCGCCACGGTGTGGGACGAGGACGCCCTGCGCCAGGACGGGTTCGGCGCCATCCTCGCCGTCGGGCGCGGGTCGGCCCGCCCGCCGCGCCTGGTCCGCCTGGACCACCGGCCCGAGGGCGCCACCGCCCACGTGGTGCTGGTCGGCAAGGGCATCACGTTCGACACCGGCGGCCTGTCGCTGAAGCCGAACGACAACATGAAGCTCATGAAGACCGACATGAGCGGCGCCGCCGTTGTGCTGGGCGTGTGCTCGGCGCTGGCGGCGCTCGACGTGCGGGTGGCCGTCACCGGCCTGCTCCCCGTCGCCGAGAACGCGTTCGGCGGCGCCGCCCAGCGGCCCGGCGACGTCATCACGGCGTACAACGGGCGCACCATCGAGGTCCTCAACACCGACGCCGAGGGGCGGCTGGTCATGGCCGACGCCCTGGCCTACGCCGTCGCCGAACTCGCCCCCGACACCATGGTGGACGTCGCCACCCTCACCGGCGCGGCCAAGCTCGCCCTGGGCACGGGGCTCGGGGCGCTGTTCGCCTCCGACGACGCCCTGGCGGCGGAGCTGACGGCGGCGGGCGACCGGTCCGGCGAGAGCCTGTGGCGCCTGCCCATGACCGAGGAGTACCGCGACACCCTCGACTCCCCGGTGGCCGACCTCGCCAACATCGGCACCAGCCGCGACTACGGCCGCCCCGGGGCCACCGAGGCAGCGCTGTTCCTGCGCGAGTTCACCGGCGGCCTGCCGTGGGCGCACCTCGATGTCGCCGGCCCCGGCCGGTCCATGGCCGAGGACGGCCTGCTCACCAAGGGCGGCACCGGGTTCGCCACCCGCCTGCTGCTGCGCTGGCTGGCCGGCCTCGCCTGACCGCGGCCCGACCGGGCGGGCGCCCGGTCGGCCCTGGCGACACGCCGTGGCTAGGCCGCGTCGGGGTCGCGGATGGCGGCCAGCAGGCCCTCGCCCACCGGCAGCAGCAGCGGCACCAGCCGCTCGTCCTCGCGCACCAGCCGGCCGGTCTCGCGGATGGCCGCGGTCTCGGGGCCGGGGGCGCTCAGCGGGCCGTCGTCGAACGGGCTCGCCTCCAGGGCGTGGTTGAACACCGCCACCCCGCCCGGCCGCAGCAGCCGCAGCGCCTCGGTCAGGTAGTCGGGGTACTCGGTCTTCACGGCGTCGGCGAACACCAGGTCGTAGGCGCCGTCGGTGAGCCGCGGCAGCACCTCCAGCGCCCGGCCGTGGATGAGCCGGGTGCGGTTGGCGGGGAACCCGGCCCGGCGGAACGCCGACCGGGCGGCCTCCTGGTACTCGGGGACGACGTCGACCGTGGTCAGGATGGCGTCGGGCCGCATGCCCCGCAGCAGCCACAGGCCCGAGCTGCCGCAGCCCGTGCCGACCTCGACGACCGCTCGGGCGCCGATGGCGGCGGCCAGGAAGCGCAGCGCGGCGCCCGCCGCGGGGCTCACGGGGCGGGCGTCGGCCCGCTGCCCCGCCTCGCGCGCCGAGGCCAGGGAGTCGTCCTCGGCGGCGTACTGCTCCATGTGGGCCAGGGTGTGGTCTCGACCGGCGATGACGGCCTCCCGCGCGTCGGAGTGACGTGACTGTGCGCGGAACACGGCGCTCGTCACTCGGAGTCGCCGGGTGATTACCGGGTGGCCATGTCCCAGGGCACACCCTAGCCTGCCGGAGCCGGATCACGGCGTGTTCACGGCGGGCGGGAACTTAATCCGGACCCGGTGGCGTTGCAACGAGGGAAAGGTCTCGACCGACCGGCCGGAGCACCGGCCGGAACCGCAGCATCACGACGGACGTCCGCTCCGGCGCGCCACCCCCCGGCGCCGCGCGGCGCACGGCGCCCGACCGAAGGGAGCACGGGTGGCAGACTCCGACTCTGCCGTTGACTTCGAGCAGTGGGAGCCGCCGAGCTGGGACGAGGTCGTCCGCACCCACTCGGCCCGCGTCTACCGGCTCGCCTACCGCCTGACCGGGAACAAGCACGACGCCGAGGACCTCACCCAGGAGGTCTTCATCCGGGTCTTCCGGTCGCTCTCCAACTACACCCCCGGCACCTTCGAGGGCTGGCTGCACCGCATCACCACCAACCTCTTCCTCGACATGGCCCGCCGCCGGGCGCGCATCCGGTTCGAGGGGCTCGCCGACAACGCCGACGAGCGCCTCCAGGGGCGCGAGCCCTCGCCCGCGCAGTCCTACGACGACCGGCACTTCGACGCCGACATCCAGGGCGCCCTCGACGCGCTGCCCGCCGAGTTCCGCGCCCCCGTCGTGCTCTGCGACATCGAAGGCCTGTCCTACGAGGAGATCGCCGCCACGCTGGGCGTCAAGCTCGGCACCGTCCGCAGCCGCATCCACCGCGGCCGCGCCCAGCTCCGCAAGGCACTGGAGCACCGCCGCCGGCTGGCCGCCGACGCCGGACTCGACGCGGGCGGCACGGACGGCACGGTGGCACACGCCTGGACCCGGGAGGTGGAGTGAACATGGACCACATGGGGGAGCGCCTGTCCGCTCTGGTCGACGGCGAACTCGGCCACGCCGACCGCGACCGCGCGCTGCGGCACCTCGCGTCCTGCGAGAGCTGCCGGTTCGAGGCCGAGATGCTGCGCCGGCTCAAGCGGCGGCTGCACGGGCTCGACGCACCGCAGCCCTCCACCGACTTCATGGGCCGGCTGGCCGCGCTGAGCGCCGCCCCGCCCTCCGCCGACCCGCCCTTCGGCCCGCCGCCGCCCGGCGGCCGCCCGTTCGGCAGCATGCCCCCGCTGGGGTCGAGCCGCCCCCTGGGCGGCGGGCCCGCCCGCGGCGCGGCGCCCGGCGGCCCCGTTGTCGCGGTCGACGCCCGCGAACCCGCGGCCCCCCCGCCCGCCCCCGCGCGGCGGCGCCGCGACCGCACCCCGGAGCCGCTGTCGGTGCTCCGCCCCCGCTGGGGGCGCGCCCGCTACGCCGTCGCCGGGGTCTCGGTGGCCGCGCTCGCGCTGGGCTCCGCCTTCGTCGCGGGCGGCGAACCCCGCGACGTCCCCCTGGTCAGCCCGGCGCTGGAGGACTACGCCGTCGAGCACGCGCTCACCGCACGGCACGCCGCCCTGCCGGAGCGCGACGACTCCCAGGACGCCGACACCACCCTGCACGTCCCCGCCGAGGGCCCGTCCGAGGCCGCGGCCGACCCGCGGTGAGCGGCGGAGCGCCCTCGGGCGCCCGCACCACGCGCCCCGGTCCCGGCGCCGCCGAGTCGGTGGCGCTCCTGCTGGCCGGGGCGCTGCTCGTCCTGGTGGCGCTGTCGGCGTCGGTCAGCCCGGCGGTCGCCCAGGTGCCCGCGCCCGGCGCCGACGACGGACTCGCGGTGCTGCGCCGCGCCGCCGCGTCGGGTGGCGGGGTCGCCTTCGAAGGGGTGCAGGCCGTCACCGCCGCCGGTGAGGACGGCCCGCGCACCCGGCTCGTGGAGGTCGTCCATGTGCCGGGCGAGGGTACCGGGTTCTCCGGCGCCGCCGCCGAACCCGATCCGGCCCTGGTGGTCGACCAGAGCGCGTGGCGGCTGCGCCTGGACGAGGAGCTGCTGGGCGACCTGGCCGCCAACTACCGCGTGACCGACTCCGGCACCGGCCGGGTGTGCGGGCGCGAGGTGCGCCGCGTCGAGGCCCTGCGCGCCGACGGATCGGTGGCGGGGCGGTTCTGGATCGACACGGAGACCGGCCTGCCGCTGCGCCACGAGGTGGTGGACGACGCGGGCCGGGTGGCCTACGGCGCCGAGTTCCTGCGCCTGCGGGTCGGCGGCACCCCGCCACTGCCGGACGGCGCCGAGGCGGCGGCCCCCTGGGGCGAACCGGTGGCCGACGGCGACGTCGAACGCCTGCGCGACGAGGGCTGGCACCTGCCCGGCCACCTGGCGTGGGACCTCCGGCTGGCCGAGGTCCGCGCCAAGGACGCCGAGGGCGGCCGGGTACTGCACCTCGGCTACTCCGACGGGCTGTCGGTCGTGTCGGTCTTCGTGCAGCGGGGCCGGCTGGCCGACGAGCCCCCGGAGGGCTGGACCACCGTGCCGACCGACCACGGCACCGTCTACACCGGCGACACCCTGGGCCGCTCGCGCATGTGGGAGTCGGGCGGCTTCGTCTACACGGTCATGGCCGACGCCCCGCCCGAACTCGTGACCGCCGCCGTCGACGGCTTCCCGCCGCCCGGCGGCGACGGCGTCGCCCCGCGCCTCGCCCGAGGCTTCGCCCGTCTGGCGACTCTCCTCGGCCTCTGACCCCCACCCCACCCACCAGCGTCACCAACCCCACCCGACCCCACCGGGGCCGCTGGCTGGTCCCGGCGCGACCCGAGCGGACTCGCCCACTGCCCGGTCCCGGCCGTCGCCCCGCATGCGGTGACGCGCGTCGGGCCGTGGTCGGCGCGGTCGCGGCGGCGGCGCTGGCGGGGTCGCACATCGCGGCCGTGTTCCGGCCTCGGCCTCTGGTTCCCTTTCGCGCCTTGCGCACCGGTGCCGCCCGGCTTGGCGCCATCCGAGCGGGCTCGCCGGTGCCCGGTCCCGGCCGCCGTCCTCCGTGCGGTGACGTGCGCCGGGCTGTGGGTGGCGCGGGCCGGGCGACGTGAGGGTGGGTGGGCCATCTGACACCGCGGTCATGATCCCGGTCACGGCGCGGGGGGCGGTGGTGGGGCGATCGGCGGCCGTTGGAGGGCGGAAGTGGCGGTATCACGGTGCTTGCGGGGACATCTGATGCCATCGGGTGGTGCGTCGGGCCGTGGGCGGGTTGGCCGGTTAACCGGTGGTTTATGTCTTTCAGGCCATACTGGTGTCGGCAGCGACAGACGGAGATGTGCATGACCGACGAGACCGGACCCCGCCCCGCCGAGGACTCCGGCGAGCCGACGTGGTCGCGCCCGCCCGCCGACTCCGGGGGCGGAGCGGTCGGCGGTCCCGCCGCGGACCAGGGGCCCGGCCCCGACGCGCCGGCCGCGGACGGTGCTTCCGACCCCACGCCCGGCCCCGACTCCCCGCCCGACGCGGAGTCGGCGCGACCCCCGGCCGCCTCCGGCGAGGCGGCCGCCGGGCATGCCCCGGCCGACGGCGCGTACGGCCCTCCACCGGGCGGCGCCCCGGGCGCGGCGGACCCGTACCCGCAGGAGAGCGCCGCGAGCGCGCAGGAGGGCGCCCCGTATGCGCAGGGGGGCGCGGTGAGCGCGCACGAGGCCGGCCACCCGTACGGGCAGGGGGGCGTTCCGAACGCGCAGGAGGGCGGTCCGTACGCGCACGGGGGTTCCGCGCACGTCCCGCACGTCGCTCCCGGCGCCCACCCCTCGGGCGGCGCCTATCCCACCGGGTTCCCACCAGCCCCGGGCGGCCGACCCGGCACCGGCTTCCCTGCTGCCCCCGGCGCCCCGCATCCCGGCGGCCGGCATTCCGGCGGCCCGTACCCCGGTGGTCCGGCCTACGGTCCCGGTGCCCCGCAACCCCAGCAGCCCCAGCACCCGGCAGGCCCGGCCCACCAGGCGGGTTCCGCCTACCCGAGCGCCACTTCCGCCGACCCGCGTTCGACCGGCGTCTTCGCCCACGGCGCCGGTCACCCGGGAAACCCCGGTCACCCCGGCGGCCCCGGTGGTCCCGGCGGGCCGCCCCCGGGGTATCCGGCGGGTCCGGGCGAGCCCGCGCACCCCGACGGCCGCCGCCGGAGGCGCGGCGTGCCGGTGTGGGCGGTGCTCCTGACCGTGCTCGTCACCGCCCTGGGCGCCGCCGGGATCGGCGGCGTCGTGGGCGGCCGGTTCGCCGCCCAGACCGCGGCGCCCGAGCAGGTGGCGCCGCAGCTCGACAACGAGCCCCCCAGCGGCGCCCCCAGCCGCGCCCCCGACACGATCGCCGGCATCTCCCAGCGGGTCAGCCCCAGCGTCGTCTCCATCCAGGACAGCGGGGCCGGCCTCAGCGGCAACGGGTCGGGCTTCGTCATCGCCGGCGACCACGTCGTCACCAACAACCACGTCGCCGCCGCGCTGGAGGACGGCCTGGAGGTCGTCTACAGCGACGGCCGCACCAGCGCCGCCGAGATCGTCGGCACCCGGCCCGAGTCCGACCTCGCCGTGCTGGAACTGCGCGACCCCATCGACGTGGAGCCGCTGGAGTTCGGCGACTCCGACCAGGCCACCGTCGGCGACGAGGTCATCGCCATCGGCGCCCCGCTGGGCCTCGCGGGCACGGTCACCACGGGCATCATCAGCGCCGTCGACCGGCCGGTCCGGCTGGGCGAGGGGTCGGAGGCCGCGATCGAGGCGCTCCAGACGGACGCGGCGATCAACCCCGGCAACTCGGGCGGGCCGCTGGTCGACCTCCAGGGGCGCGTGATCGGCGTCAACTCGGCGATCGCCACCATGGGCGGCCCCGAGAGCGGGCAGAGCGGCAGCATCGGGCTGGGCTTCGCGATCCCCTCGGCCGACGCCGAAGACGTGGTGCACGACATCCTGGGCGGCGACCCGGCGGCCCGCGCCGACCTGGGCGCCGACCTCGACCCCGGCCACGCCAACGGGGCCCGCGTCGAGGCGGTCGAGCCCGGCGGCCCGGCCGACCGGGCCGGTCTGCGCGCGGGAGACGTGGTGGTCGAGTTCGACGGCGAACCGGTCGACGACGCGGAGGCGCTGACGGCGCTGCTCGCCGAGCACCAGCCCCGCGACCGGGTCGCGGTCGGCTACGAGCGCGACGGCGAGTCGCACCGCGTCGACATCACCCTGGGCACGAACACGAACTGACGGTCGGCCCCCCGCGCGGGGGCCGACCCCCCGCCCCCGCCCGCCCATTCCCCGTTGATCTCGACGTCATCGGGGCTCGGGATCGCTCCCCATGGCCCGATGGCGACAAGGTCAACGGGGAGGGGTCTCGGGAGAGGGCGCCGCGCCGCGTCCACCGGGAGGGCGGCGGCACGGCACGACCTGCGCGAACGCCCTCCCACGGCCGGGGCGGGCGCGTACCTTGGGCGCATGCCCTCCGACCGCCCCCGCTGCGCATCGGCACCCGCTCATCCCCGCTCGCGATGGCCCAGGCGCGCCAGGTCCGGCGGCTCCTCGCCGCCGTCGACCCGGAGGTCCCCACCGCGATCGTGCCCATCACCACGTCCGGCGACAGGTGGCGCGGCGGCCTCGCGGCCCTCGGCGGCAAGGGCGCCTTCGTGGCGGAACTCGACCGCGCCCTCGCCCGTGGCGAGGTGGACGTCTGCGTCCACTGCGTGAAGGACGTGCCCGGCGACGTCCCGCGCCCCGACGGCTTCACCTGGGCGGCGTACCCGCCGCGCGCGGACCCGCGCGACTGCCTGCTCGTGCCGGCCACCTCGAACGCCCGGAGCCTGGCCGGCCTTCCCCCGGGCGCGCGGGTGGGCACCTCGGCCGTGCGGCGCCGCGCCCAGCTCGGGCGGCACCACCCGCACCTGCGTACCGAGGACCTGCGCGGGAACATCACCGGCCGGATCGCCCGGCTCGACGCCGGCGCCTACGATGCCGTGGTCCTCGCCTACGCCGGCCTGCGGCGCGTCGGCCTCGCGCACCGCGCGGTCGAGATCCTGCCCACCGACGTGATGTGCCCGGCGGTCGGCGCGGGCGTGCTCGGCCTCGAATGCCGGTACTCCGACGACGGAACGGTGGAACTGCTGCGCCGACTGGACGACGCCGAGACGCGCGTCCACGTCACCGCCGAGCGGGCCATGCTCGGCGTGCTGGGCGGCCACTGCAACTCACCGATCGCCGGGCACGCGACCACCGCCCCTGATGGGCGGATCGGCCTGTTCGGCGCGGTGTTCACGCGGGACGGCGCGGCGTGGGTGGACGCGCACGCGTGGGCCCGGCCGGAGCACGCCCGCGAGCTGGGCGCCGACGTCGCCGCGCGGCTGCTCCGCGCGGGCGCCCGCGCGGTGATCGACGGCATCCCGCACTGAGCGGGCGCCCGCGCGTCGGGGGCGCGCCCCACTGCGGGGCGC